>NZ_CP121668.1:7538697-7858937 GCF_029714425.1 Bradyrhizobium sp. CB2312
CTCAACGAGGCCTGGGCCGAGGCGCGCCATGACGGCGTCGACGGCGATTGCCTGGCGCAGGCAAGCCTGTTCGCCGCCTTCGCCGAGCTGGTCGGCACCTATGGCGAGGATGCGGTGGCGAAATTCGTCGAGGGCCTTCCTGGCCGCGTGCGCAACGGCGAATTCTCGGTCGGCGTCTCCAGGCAGTAGGCGCTACGGCTCGATTTTGAGCGTCGCTTTCATGTTGGGATGATAGCGGCAGTAATACTCGACCGTTCCCGCTTTCTTCAGGACGAACGACACCGACTTCTTCGGCGGCAGCGTCACGTCGAAATCGCCGTTCTTCGCGGTGGCGGTGTGGGCGAAGACGTCCTTGTTGATCCAGTTGATGGTGTCGCCCACCTTCGCCGACACCTCAGCCGGTGAGACCACGAGATTCTCCATCGCGATCTCGATCGTCGCGGCGTGTGCCGGGACAACCATCGACATGAAGATGGCCGCAAGCGCGATCGATGCGAGGCGTCCCGGCTTCATCTCACACGCTCCTACTTCAGCTCGGTTGCGACGTGCTCGGCGTGCTGCTGATGGCCCTGAAAGATCTTCAGGCCGGTCTGCAACAGGCTTTTGAGCTCGGCGTTGCTCGCCGACGGGATCAGCTGGGTCTCGAGCGCGCCGTTGACCGTCTTGTGGTAGGCGACCTCGTTGGCGACATAGGCCTTGTCGAAGGCTGCGCCGCTCAGCTTGTCGAGCTCGGCCAGCTTGTCGCTCGCCTGCTTCGACAGCGCCTTGCTGGTGTCGTTGTCCTCGGGCGTGACGTTCAGCTTCTTGACCAGCGCCAGCGCCTGCTTGTTGACCGTCTCATGGTCGCGCAGCATGTCGTCGGCAAACGCCTTGACGTCCTTGTTCTTGGCCTTCTTCTGCGCCTGCTTGGCCGCGTTGATGTCGATCACGCCGGCAGTGTAGGCGATGTGCGCGATCTGCGGATCGGTGAGCTTGTCGGCAGCGCGCGCGCCTTGCAGCAGCACGGGGCTGGACAACAGAATGGCTGCGGCGGCCGCCGCGCTCCAACGGATGAACATGGTTTGACACTCCTGTGCTGCCGGACGGTTTGCCGGCGTTGCGTCACAGGTGTTGGATGGACGTTTGGCGCAAACGTTCCCGAAAAATTTCAGCCGCCGATGCCGAGCCGCTTCAGCACGGCCTCCGTCAGCCGTTCGCAGCGCCAGCCGGCGAACGGGAATGCGTCCATCATCACCGGGCCGATCTCCCTCTCCACGTTCTCGCGCAGCATGGCCCGGGCGCGATGCAGCCGCGTCTTCACGGTCTCGGGCTTGACGCCGAGCAGATCGGCGGTCTCCTCGATGTTCATGCCCTCCATGACCCGCGCAACGAACACCATGCGGAAGACATCCGGCAACTCGTCGATGGCGCGTTCGACGACGCGCTGGATTTCACGTTGGGCCATGGTCCTTTCCGGATCGCCTGCGGGAGAAACGGGAAATTTGATGATCTGCGCCTCGAGCGCCGCTTCCGGCACCGCGCCAAGCTCGACATGCGGCCTGGCGCTACGCGCCCGGCCAAGCGCCTCGTTGATGGCGATGCGGGACAGCCAGGTCGACAGCCCGGATTCGCCCCTGAAGCCGTCGAGATGGGTGAAGGCGCGGACATAGGTCTCCTGCACCACGTCCTCGGCTTCGCTGTCGCTGCGCAGGATGCCGCGCGCGAGGCGGTAGAGCCTGCGGTTGTTGGCCTGCATGATCTCGCGCAGCGCGGCCTCGTCCCGGCCTCGCGCGCGGTCGATCAGTTCGGCTTCCGATGCCCTGATTTCTGGGGTTTTTGCGCCGGCGGACAGGCCGGCTGCGGTCCGTTGCATGGCGGTCACCTGCTTGTTTCGCGTCGTTCCGGACATTGGATGCAGGCCAAGGGAAAAGGTTCCCAACTTTCTTACCCTCCCCTGGAGGGTAAGACCTAATCCGTCTCGATCGGCAGGGACGGGTCCCTCGCCCATTCGCCCATCGAGGCATCGTAGAGCGTGAGCTTGTCGTAGCCGAGCTGCGTCAGCATCAGCAGGTCGATCGTCGCCGAGATTCCGCCGCCGCAATACACGATCACATTCTTGTCCCGCGTGACGCCTGCCGCGGCGAATTTCGCTTCGGCATCGGCGAGGCTCGTTAGCGTCTTGTCGGCATTGGCGAGCGTGGCCGCGGGAACGTTGACACTGCCAGGTACGCGGCCGGGCCGGCCGTAGCGGCTCGGCTCGAGTCCCCCGTGAAACTGCGGTCCGAGTGCATTGACGATCACGGTCGAGGGATCGCCGATCCGCGCCTTCACGGTGTTCTTGTCAACGAAGAAGCCCGCGCGCGGCGACGCCTTGAAGGTCGTAGCCGGATAGCCCTTTGGTGCGCCGGTCTCAATCGGCCGCCCCTCGTCCTTCCATTTGTCGAGGCCGCCGTCGAGCACGCGCGCATCGACACCGAGCGAGCGCAGCATCCACCAGAACCGCGTCGACCACATCATGCTGCCGATGCTGTAGAGCACGATGGTCTTGCTTGCATCGGCGCCGTGACGGCCGAAGGCGGCCTCGAGCTCGGGCACCTCGGCCATCATGAAGAGCGGACCTGCGGAGGTGTCGGAGAACTCGCCTTGCAGGTCGAGGAAATCGGCGCCGGGGATGTGGCCGGCCGCGAAGGTCTTGTCGCCGGGCACGGCACGATACGGCACGTCGCTGCCGGGCGGCACGGGCTCGTTGTAGGTCGTGCAATCGTAGAGGCGCAAATTGGGATCGCCGAGGATGGCGGCGAGTTGCTCGGTGGTGATGAGGGGCGTCGGTTGGGACATTGTCACCTCGCGCTGCAAAGCTGTAGCCCGGGTGAGCGTAGCGAAACCCGGGAACCTCGCAAAGTGAAAACCCGCATGTCGCTGCGCTCATGCGGGCTACGGCCCCTCCACTCGTCATTGCGAGCGTAGCGAAGCAATCCAGACTGCCGCTGCGGAGGGATTCTGGATTGCTTCGCTACGCTCGCAATGACGAGTGGGGAGGCACTATGCGTCCCCACGACACATCACGTTACTGCTTCAGCGTCTCCAGAAACCGCACCGGCTCGCCTTGCGAGGCCGTCACCAGCTCGCCCTGCCACATCACGCGGCGGCCGCGGATGAAGGTGCCGACGGGCCAGCCCGTGACGCGCACGCCGTCATACGGCGTCCAGCCGGCTTTCGACGCCACCCATTTGTTGGTGATGGTCTCGCTGCGTTTCAAATCGACCACAGTGAAATCGGCGTCGTAGCCGGCGGCGATGCGGCCCTTGCTGGCCATGTTGTAGAGGCGCGCGGGGCCGGCGCTGGTGAGATCGACCAACCTTGCGAGCGACAGGCGGCCGGCATTGACGTGATCGAGCATCAGCGGCACCAGCGTCTGCACGCCGGTCATGCCGGAGGGCGAAGCGGGATAGGTCTTCTGCTTCTCTTCCAGCGTATGCGGGGCGTGGTCGGAGCCGAGCACGTCGATGATGCCCTGCTCGATGCCGCGCCAGATGCCGGCGCGGTGATCGGCGCCGCGCACCGGCGGGTTCATCTGCGCGAGCGTGCCGAGCCGCTCGTAGCATTCGGGCGCGACCAGCGTCAGATGATGCGGCGTCGCCTCGCAGGAGGCGACGTCCTTGTGGTCGCGCAAGAATTCGATCTCTTCCTTGGTCGAGATGTGCAGTACGTGGATGCGCTTGCCGGTCTCGTGCGCGAGCTTGACCAGGCGCTGCGTCGCCATCAGCGCCGCGGTCTCGTCACGCCAGACCGGATGCGAGCGCGGATCGCCCTCGATGCGCAGCGATTTCCGATCGTTGAGGCGGTACTCGTCCTCGGCGTGGAAGGCGGCGCGGCGGCGGATCACCTGGAAGATGCGGCGCAGGCTCTCGTCGTCCTCCACCAGCAGCGCGCCGGTCGAGGAGCCGATGAACACCTTGACGCCCGCGCAGCCCGGCGCGCGTTCGAGCACCGGCAGGTCCTGCACGTTCTCGCGGGTGCCGCCGATGAAGAAGGCGAAATCGCAATGCATGCGGTGATGGGCGCGCTTCACCTTGTCGGTGAAGGTGGCTTCCGTCACGGTCAGCGGCGAGGTGTTCGGCATCTCGAACACGGCGGTGACGCCGCCCATCACGGCGCTGCGCGAGCCGGTCTCGAGGTCTTCCTTGTGCTCCAGCCCGGGCTCGCGGAAATGCACCTGCGTGTCCATCACGCCGGGCAGGATGTGCAGGCCCTTGCAGTCGATCACCTCCGCGGCGGAGCCTTGCGACAGCGCCCCCAGCGCGGCGATACGACCGCCCATGATGCCGATGTCGCGAACACCCTCGCCGTCCTGGTTGACGACGGTGCCGCCCTTCAAGATCACATCGAAACGCTGGGTCATGGGGCCTCTCTCATCCCCAAGCGCAGGGCTCGAGGTCTTGTCGTTTACGCCTTGCGGGCTTACGTTCCGGAGCAACATGTCGCAAGAGATTTTCGCATGAAATCAGCGTTTCTTCCCGACCGGGGCGTGGTCAAGGTCGCGGGCGAGGATGCGCGCAACTTCCTCAACGGCCTCATCACCACCGATGTCGACAGGCTTAAGCCGGGCCTGGGGCGATTCGGCGCGCTGCTGACGCCGCAGGGCAAGATCATCGTGGACTTTCTGATCACGGAGGTGCCCGCGGGCCATGGCGGCGGGTTCCTGATCGACTGCCCGAAGCCGCTGGCCGAGGGACTCGCCACCAAGCTGAAATTCTACAAGCTGCGCGCCAAGGTCACGGTGGAAAACCTCGATCTCGGCGTGCTCGCGGCCTGGGGCGGCCAGCCTGCGGCGCAGCCGGACCTCGCCTTCGCCGATCCGCGCAATGCCGAGCTCGGCATCCGCATACTGATCCCCGAGGATCTCAAGCAAAAGCTGTCCGACCTGATCGGCGCCGAGCTGGTCGATGCCGCCGACTACGAGGCGCATCGCATCGCGCTCGGCGTGCCGCGCGGCGGGCTCGATTTCATGTACAGCGACGCGTTTCCGCACGAGACCAACATGGACCGCCTCGCCGGCGTCGATTTCGACAAGGGCTGCTATGTCGGCCAGGAGGTCGTCTCGCGCATGCAGCATCGCGGCACCGCGCGCACCCGCAGCGTCAAGGTGCTGCTCGACGATCTCTCGCCGGAGGTCGGCGTCAGCGTCATGGCCGGGGACAAGCAAGTCGGCACCATGGGTTCGTCGGCGCAAGGCAAGGGCATTGCGCTCGTACGCATCGACCGCGTCGCCGACGCGCTCGATGCCGGTCAGCCGCTCACCGCCGGCGGCCTGCCCTTGACGCTCGCCGAGCCTGAGATCGTGCGTATTCCAACCAAGCAGCCGACCGCATGAGCCGAGCCCCCCGCCTGCATCCCGACGGAAAGACGCGCTGCCCCTGGCCCGGCGAAGATCCGCTCTATGTCGCCTATCACGACACCGAATGGGGTGTGCCGGAGTATGACGATCGCGCGCTCTACGAGAAACTGATCCTCGACGGTTTTCAGGCCGGCCTGTCCTGGATCACGATCCTGCGCAAGCGCGACAATTTCCGCAAAGCCTTCGACGATTTCCAGCCGGAAAAGATCGCGCGCTACAACGAGAAGAAAGTTCATGCGCTGATGCAGGACGTCGGCATCGTGCGCAACCGCGCCAAGATCGAAGGCACGATCCTGAGCGCGAAGTCGTATCTCGACATCATGGAGAAGGGCGCGGGCTTCTCGAAGCTGTTGTGGGACTTCATGGACGGACGGCCCAAGGTCAACCATTTCAAGACCACCGCGAGCGTGCCGGCCTCGACGCCGCTGTCGGTGCAGATCTCGAAAGAGCTGTCCTCACGCGGCTTCAAGTTCGTCGGCCCGACCATCGTCTACGCCTTCATGCAGGCGACCGGCATGGTCAACGACCATCTCGTCGACTGCCATTGCCACGCGACCTGCGGCAAGACGCAGCGCAAGCCGCGCCTCAAGGCCAAATGACCGCGAAGAAGACGGCGCGCGATGCGCAATCCCGCGCCTGGCAGCGCATGCTGTCGGGCCGGCGGCTCGACCTGCTCGATCCCTCGCCGCTCGATGTCGAGATCGCCGACATCGCGCATGGGCTGGCACGCGTGGCGCGCTGGAACGGGCAGACGACAGGCGCGCACATCTTCTCGGTCGCGCAGCACACGCTGCTGGTGGAGACCGTGATGCGGCACGAGATGCCGCGCGTCGACCAGCGCATGCGGCTCGCGGCGCTGCTGCACGATGCGCCCGAATATGTCATCGGCGACATGATCTCGCCGTTCAAGGCCGTGCTCGACGGGCATTACAAGGCTGTGGAGAAGCGCCTGCTCGGCGCCATCCACATCCGCTTCGGCCTGCCGCCGGTGCTGCCGGACGAGATCACGCAGGCGATCAAGGCCGCCGATCGCGGCGCGGCTTATCTCGAGGCGACCGAGCTTGCCGGCTTCAGCGAAAGCGAAGCCAGGCGCCTGTTCGGCAAGGACCCAGGCCTCTCCGACGGCGTCCGGCGCGACTATCTCACGCCCTGGACCGCGGCGCGGGCCGAGAAGCAGTTTCTGGAGCGGTTCGGCGCGGTGTTTGCGTAAGTCATTGTCTTGGTTTGGTGGCGCCTGTAACTCCGGTGTCGTCCCTGCGAAAGCAGGGACCCATAACCACAGGAAACGGTTGCGGCGCAAAACTGGCAACCACGAGTCTTCGCAAAACTCAATCCTGTGGTTATGGGTCCCGGATCTGCGCGCGCTTTAGGCGCGCTTGTCCGGGACGACGAAAGTAGATGCAGGGACACCATGGGCTTCGCTTTGCCCACCCTACGGCCGCGGCTATAATCAAGAAAAAGGTCCACCATGATCCACGTCTGTTCCCTCGCCGCGCTTCCCGAAACCGTTCGCCTCACCAAGGCCAGCCATGTGCTGACGGTGATGGCCAATGTCGAGCAGGTCGCGCGTCCGGTGTCGGTGCTGCCGGCCAACCATCTCAAGGTGTCGATGGACGACATCACCGAGGAGATGGACGGTTTCGTCGCGCCGTCGGAGGCGCATATCGACCAGGTGCTGGCTTTCGTGCGCGGCTGGGACCGCGCTGCGCCGCTGGTGGTGCATTGCTATGCCGGCATCAGCCGCTCCACAGCGAGCGCGTTTGCGGCCGTGTGCGCGCTCAATCCCGAGCGCGACGAGATCGAGATCGCCAGGAAGATCCGCGCGGCTTCGCCGATCGCCTCGCCGAACCGGCGCATCGTCAGCCTCGCCGACCGCGCGCTCGGGCGCAACGGCCGCATGCTGCGCGCGCTCGACGAGATGGGCCCGGGCGCGATGATGGTCGAAAGCCGCCCCTTCGTGATCGAGCTCGCATGAGGCGAGAGTCGAATAGCAGCCGCGCCAGGACTGCGCCCCTTCTAATGCCCGGATGCATCCGCATCGTCATGGCTGGGCATGACGTGCCACCACCCGCGATCATCATCGCATGAGCGACAAGCTGCTGACGCCGATCGAGATCGGGCTGACTGCGGCGATCGTCGCGATCGCGGATCATGAGCCGCTGGTCCTCACCGCGCGCGGCAGCGACGGGCTGGCCGGACTGCCGTTCGGGCCGTTCGACGCGCTCAGCCACCGCACCTTCGAGATCGGCTTGCGCGCCTGGGTCGAGGAACAGGCGGCCTTGCGGCTCGGCTATGTCGAGCAGCTCTACACCTTCGGCGACCGCGGCCGCCATGCCGAGGCCGGCGACACCGGCGCGCATATGGTGTCGATCGGCTATCTCGCGCTGACGCGCGCGGTGGACGGCGAGCTTGCTGCGACCGGCGCGAGCTTCGAGCCCTGGTATCGCTTCTTCCCCTGGGAGGATTGGCGCGAGCAGCCGCCCGCGATCATCGCCCGCGACATCATCCCGGCGCTCGCCAAATGGGCCGAGGAAGAGACGCCGGAGACCACGCGCGCATTGCCGCGAAAAGATCGCGTGCGGTTCTATTTCGGCCTCGACGGCGCGCCCTGGGACGAGGAGCGCGTGCTCGACCGCTACGAGCTGCTGTACGAGGCTGGCCTGATCGAGGAGGCACGGCGCGACGGCCGCCCTGCGGCATTAGCGCGCAAGGCGCTGCCCGCGCTCGGCACTTCCATGCGGTTCGACCACCGCCGGATTCTCGCCACGGCAATCGCGCGGCTGCGCGCGAAATTGAAGTATCGCCCTGTGGTGTTTGAACTTTTGCCCGCCGAGTTCACACTTACGGAATTGCAGCATACGGTGGAGGCGATCTCCGGCCGGCACCTGCACAAGCAGAATTTCCGCCGCCTGGTCGAAACCGAAGCCCTGGTCGAACCGACCGGCGTGATGTCGACACAGACCGGCGGACGGCCGGCAGCGCTCTACCGCTTCCGCCGCGAGGTGCTCCAGGAGCGGCCCGCGCCGGGCTTGCGCGTCCGCTCCCGGCGCTAGGGCATGATCCGGAAAAGTGCGTAGCGGTTTTCCGAGAAGATCATGCTGAGATTCGTGTGATCGGCCCCTGCGCGCCGGTTGCCAGGAGGCTTTATGTTCGACGGCCCGTTTGACGTCTTCGCGCTGATCATTGCGATCATCGCCTTCCTGATCGCGATCAAGGCTTCCAGCCAGGCGACCGAGCTGCGCCGCCGGCTGAGCTCGCTCGAAGAGAAATTTTATGCGCAGCGGCAGGTGCAGCAGCCGCCGCCGCTCCTGCCCGCCCAAGTGCAGCCCGAGGCGCCCGCGACGGCTGCCGCCGCCGAACCGCCGCCGCTTGCGCCGGAAGCCGAGGCGGCGCCGCCTCCGCTCGTCACCGAAGAGGCCTCGCCGCCGTCGCTCGAAGCGAGCACCGCCGGCGATGCACCGCCGCCGTTGCCCACACCGGCGCCTGTTTCCAGAGAACCTGGCTTCGAGGAACGGCTCGGCACGCGCTGGGTGGTGTGGATCGGCGGCCTTGCGCTCGCGCTCGGCGGCTTCTTCATGGTGCGCTATTCGATCGAGGCCGGCCTGGTCGGCCCCGGCGTGCGCGTGTTCCTCGGCGGCCTGTTCGCAGCCGCGCTGCTCGCGGCCGGCGAATGGACGCGGCGCAAGGAGAGCATCTCCAACATCGCGGCGCTGCCGATCGCCAACATCCCCGCCATCCTCACCGCGGCGGGAACGGCGGTGGCGTTTGCCACCATCTACGCCGCCTACGCGCTCTACGGCTTCCTCGTGCCCGCAACCGCCTTCGTGCTGCTCGGCATCGTCGCGATGGGCACGCTCGCCGCCGCACTGCTGCATGGCCCTGCGCTCGCCGGGCTCGGCGTGGTCGGCGCGTTCGTAACGCCGCTCCTCGTCTCCAGCGGCAAGCCGGACTATTGGGCGCTCTACATTTATCTCGCGATCGTCACCGCCGCGAGCTTTGGTCTCGCCCGCATCCGGCTGTGGCGCTGGCTTGCGGTGACGACCATCGTCTTCGCCGTGCTCTGGGTCTTCCCGGGGCTCGACACCAGCGATCTGCAGGTCGCGCCGCACGCTTTCCATGTCATCGCCGGCTTCGTGCTCGCCGCACTGCTCGTGGTCTGCGGCTTCATGTTCGGACCGACCATCGAGGACGGCGAGATCGAGCCGGTGTCGTCGAGCTCGCTCGGCGCCTATCTGTTCGGCGCGATGCTGATCGTGCTGTCGAGCGCGCATGCGGACCTTGCGCTGATCGCGTTCACGCTGCTTATCGGCGGCACGCTGTTCGTCGCCTGGCGGGCGCCGGCGGCGACCGGCGCGCTGGGCGCAGCCGCTGCGACCGTCTTCATCGTCTTCGCGGAATGGGCGGTGCGCGCCAATCCGGATATGCTGGTGCTGCCGGGCGGCCCGATGCCCGGCGTCGGACCGGTCGCGACCGACAGCTCCGTGACGCTGCATCTGGTGATGGCCGCGATCTTCGCCGCCGGCTTCGGCGTCGCGGGCTTTCTCGCGCAGGGCCGCTCTAATTCGGCGATCATTCCGATGGTGTGGTCGGCGGCTGGCGTCGCGACGCCGATCGCGATCCTGGTTGCGCTCTATGCGCGCATCGCCCATCTCGACCGCTCCATTCCGTTCGCGATCCTCGCAGTGCTGCTCGCTGCTGCCTTCGGCGCCGCGACCGAAGCGCTGATGCGTCGCGAAGAACGACCGGGCGTGGCAACCTCGATCGCACTATTCGCGACCGGCACGCTCGGCGCGCTGGCGCTGGCGCTGACCTTCGCGCTGGAGAAGGGCTGGCTCACCATTGCGCTCGCACTGATGTCGCTTGGCACCGCCTGGATCTCGTTGCAGCGGCCAATTCCAGTGCTGCGCCGGTTAGCTGCGATCTTCGCCGCGATCGTCACCGCACGCATCGCCTATGATCCGCGCATCGTCGGCGATGCCGTCGGCACGACGCCGATCTTCAACTGGCTGCTCTGGGGTTACGGCCTGCCGGCGGCCTCGTTCTGGGGTGCGAGCATCTTCCTGCGCCGCCACGGCGATGACGCCCCGCTGCGCGTGGTCGAGGCGGCCGCGATCCTGTTCACCGCGCTGCTCGCCTTCATGGAGATCCGTCACCTTGCGACCGGCGGCGACATGATCTCGCCGCCGTCACTGCTCGAATTCGCGCTGCAGGTCTGCGTCGCGCTCGCGATGGCCATCGGCCTGGAACGGCTGCGGCTGCGCAGCGGCAGCATCGTGCACAATGTCGGCGCGGTCGTGCTCACCGTGATCGCCGGCCTCATCAGCCTGTTCGGCCTCTTCATCCTGGAGAACCCGCTGATCTGGCGCATCGACGTCGGCGGCGCGGTGTTCAACCTGCTGCTGCTCGGCTACGCGCTGCCGGCGGTGCTGATGCTGCTGCTCTCTTATGCCGTGGTCGGCGCGCGCGGCAAGGTCTACGCCAACACCATCGCAGGCGGTGCGCTGCTGTTCGCGCTCGCCTATGTCACGCTGGAGATCCGCCGCTTCTATCACGGCCCGATCCTCTCCACGGGACCGACCACGGGCGCCGAGCAATACACCTATTCGATCGGCTGGCTCGCCTTCGGCGTGGTGCTGCTCGGTGTCGGCATCCTCGTCAACTCCGAGCGCGCGCGGCTGGCCTCCGCCGTCGTGATCGCGCTGACGATCCTGAAGGCCTTCGTGATCGACATGTCGACGCTGACGGGTGTCTACCGCGCACTGTCGTTCATGTGCCTCGGTATCGTGCTGGTGGCGATCGGCTGGCTCTACCAGCGCATCCTGTTCCGGCGGCAGGTCACATCGCCGCCGGCTCCGCAAACGAGCCCGTAGAGCTCCAGGGGAGGTGCCCACCTCTCCCCAGCGGGGAGAGGTCGGATTGCGCCGGGCGATGCGGAGCATCGTCCCCAGCAATCCGGGTGAGGGGCCGCAGCGCATCGTGAGACTGTAACCCCTCACCCGGATCGCATCTTCGATGCGATCCGACCTCTCCCTACGGGAGAGGTGAATAACGACCGTGTGCGACGTCTAGGCCGCGCGGACCGATTCCAGGAACTGCGCGACCTCGACCTTGAGGCGCGTGCTGTCCGTCGCCAGCGACTTCGCCGCCGACAGCACCTCGACCGAGGCCTCGCCGGTCTCGATCGCGCCGCGCTGCACGTCGGTGATGTTCGAGGAAACCTCCTGCGTGCCGACCGAGGCCTGCTGGACGTTGCGCGAGATCTCCTGTGTCGCCGCACCCTGCTCCTCGACGGCCGCGGCGATCGCCGCAGACACTTCGGACAGCCGCTCGATGGTGTCGCCGATCTCCTGGATGGCGGTGACGGATTCCTGCGTCGCGGCCTGGATGCCGGAGACCTGCGCCCCGATCTCGCCGGTGGCCTTCGCGGTCTGCTCGGCCAGGGCCTTGACCTCGGAGGCGACGACGGCGAAGCCGCGGCCGGCTTCGCCGGCGCGCGCGGCCTCGATGGTGGCGTTCAGCGCCAAGAGATTGGTCTGGCCCGCGATGGTGTTGATGAGCTCGACGACGTCGCCGATGCGGGAGGCCGCCTGCGACAGCGCATTGACGCGCTCGTTGGTGCGCGCCGCCTGCTCGACCGCTTCCGCCGCCATCCGCGCCGAATCCTGCACGCGCCGGCTGATCTCGGTGATTGAGGACGACAGCTCTTCAGAGGCGGAGGCCACCGCCTGGACGTTGGTGGAGGCTTCCTCGGACGCGGCGGCAACCACGGTTGCCAGCTCCTGCCCGCGCTGCGCGGTGCTGGTCAGCGTCGAGGCCGAGGCCTCGAGCTCGGTCGAGGCGGAGGACACGGTGCCGACGACCTCGCCGATCATGGCCTCGAACCTGCCGGTGATGGCGTCGACGCGGCGGCCGCGTTCGATCTTGGCTTCGGCATCGGCCGCGGCAGCCTCGTCGGCGGCCTTCTTGGCGATCAGGGCTTCCTTGAAGATCTGGAGCGCATCCGCCATCGAGCCGATCTCGGTCTTCTCGCCGCGATGCGGCACCTCGGCCGAAAGGTCGCCCTCGCCGAGCGACTGCATCGGCTTGATGATCGAAGCAATGCCACGCGAGACATCGCGCACGAGATAATAGGCGGCGCTGATCGCGATCACGACCGAAAGCACGATGATGCCGACCAGCACGCGGAAAATCATGGCGTAGCTGTCGGCCGCCTGCTTCGTCTCCAGCTCGGCGCCGCGATTGTTGAGCTCGATGCCCTTCTGAAGCAGCGGGTCGGCCGCCTGTGCCATCTTCGCGACCTTGGTCTGCAGCATCTCGTTGGCCTCAGTCGGGAACTTGCCGACGCTCTTGCGCGACAGCGCCATCACCTCCTGCACGCCGTTCAGATACTCGCCCCAGGCCGTGGCCCATTGCTGATAGAGCGAGCGCTCTTCCGATGAGGTGATCAGGGGCTCGTAGACCTTGCGGGTCTGCTCGATGCGGTCGCGCAGCGAAGCGAGGCGCTTCTCGGCGGCCTCCTTGCCCTCGGCGCTCTCCTGCATCAGGTGCAGCCGCAGCGCGACGCGCAGCTCGTTGATGTCGGCCCGGAGCGAGCCGAGCGCACGCACGCTCGGCAGCCAGCTTTCCGCGATCTCGACGGTATGGGCGTTGATGTTCTGCATCGTGCCGATCGCCGTCACGCCGACGCCGGCGAGCGAGAGCACGAGGACCGACAGCACGGTCAGAAGCTTGAACACGATCGACAACTTCGACATCACCACACCCGCTGATACCAGGCAACGCACAAGTCACCCGCGCCGCAATCGTCGCATCGGACGATAGGGCCGGCTTCCTTCCAACAATGCTGGCTGGTTCTTATCCGGTAAGATAGCGCCCATAATTGCAAACAGGCGTTAACAAGAACCTAGTGGAACTACTGGTTCACCGATTCTCGATACTTAACGTCCACGCAATCATTTTGCGGTTGCGGCGGCATCCCGCTGCACACGCGAATGTGCCTCACGTGAGGCCGTGCATCATCCAAGCTGCAACCGGTTCGTATGAAGGCGACAACGGCCGCGCAAGCAAGCGCGGCCGTCGGAGCTACTCCCTGCCCGGCGACGCCTGGATCAGGCCGCGCGCACTGTCTCGAGAAATCTCCCGACCTCGAGCTTGAGACGGTTGCTGTCGCCCGACAGCATCTGCGCGGCGGACAGCACCTGCGAGGAGGCCGAACCGGTCTCGCTCGCACCGCGCTGCACGTCGGTGATGTTGGACGAGACCTGATGCGTGCCCTGCGCGGCCTGCTGCACGTTGCGGGAGATTTCCTGCGTCGCCGCGCCCTGCTCTTCGACCGCCGCCGCGATGGTCGAGGAGATCTCGGACAGCTTTTCGATGGTATCGCTGATGTCCTTGATGGCACCGACCGATTCCTGCGTCGCGGCCTGGATGCTGGAGATCTGCTGACCGATCTCGCCGGTGGCCTTCGCGGTCTGCTCGGCGAGCGCCTTGACCTCGGAGGCGACGACCGCAAACCCCTTGCCGGCCTCGCCGGCGCGCGCCGCCTCGATCGTGGCATTGAGCGCCAGAAGATTGGTCTGGCCCGCGATCGTGTTGATCAGCTCGACGACATCGCCGATACGTGTCGCCGCCTTGGACAGTTCGCTGACGCGTTCGGTCGTGGTGCGAGCCTGGCCGACGGCTTCGCTCGCGACACGCGCGGATTCCTGCACCTGGCGGCTGATCTCCGTGATCGAGGACGACAGTTCCTCGGTGGCGGAGGCCACCGACTGCACGTTGGTGGAGGCTTCTTCCGAAGCGGCCGCAACCACAGTGGTCAACTGTTGCGTACGCTCTGCGGTCGAGGTGAGCGTCGTGGCGGACGCTTCGAGCTCGGTCGAGGCCGACGATACCGTGCCGACGATTTCGCCGACAGCGCCCTCGAAACTGTCGGCGAGCCTGCGCATCTCCGCTTTGCGTTGCTCGGCTGCGATCTGATCCTGCCGCATCTTGGCTTCCGCTTCCGCGCGCGCTTTCTGCTCGGACACGACCTTGAATTTCTCGACGGCACCGGCGACCTCGCCGACCTCGTCCTTGCGGCCGAGCCCGGGCAGCACCACCGAGAAATCGCCACCGGCGAGCTTCTCCATCGCCAGCGTCAGCGCACGCATGGGCCGCGCGATGCTGAAGACCGAGAAGATGCACGCGCCGACAAGAACCAGCGCGACCAGCACACCGACGACGAGCGAGGTCCGCGCAACCGACGCCGCCTCCGCTTCAGCCTCGGCACGGGCCTCAAGGCTTCTCTGCTTGGCGAACTCGGTGATCTGGTTCGACAGATCCGAAATCTCTTCGTTGATCGGCGCCAGCGTCCCCTTGCGGACGCGATCGATCTCGGCCGCGAGCTTTGCAAATTGCGTCGCCGCCTCGCCGTCCTTCTTGCCCTCGAGCGCGAGCTCCTGCTTGCGGATGGCTTCGATCTGCTGCGCGCCTTTGCCGAAATCGCCGATCAGCACCGTCAGTCGATCGATCCGCTTGCGGTTCTCGGGGGAGCGCGAGAGCTTCGCCATCTCACCGGCGAATTTCAGGGCCGCCGTCTGGCGGTCGTTGAAATAGGTGACTGCTTTCTGCATCTCGGCCGGCGAGGATGAGGTCAGGATGTCGCGAATGCCGATCTGCATGCCGCGGACCGAAGCCTTCGCTTCGGCGGCGTTCTGCGCGATCGCCTGCTGTCCGGCCGCGCTCATGCCGAGCTTCTGAACCTCGGCGTCGCCACTCCTCTGAAGGAAAATCATCAGCGCGACGAGCCCGATGGTCAGCGCGGAGGTGACGGCGAGCTTGGTGCCAATTCGCAGATTTTGAATGAAGGACATCGATACTCCCGGCTACGCATGGCCGCGCGGACGCGCGTGAACAGTCGGGAAAAACTAGCAGAGAGGTTCCTCATTAACGTTAAACGGGGCGCACCGCGGGGTAGGTAGAAATACTGAAAACGCTGCTTAAGTTGCCGGACTTACGCACTTTTCGCGTGCAGCGAATCTGCACTTCGCGAATTTGCATGCCTTGGCGTTCGTTAACGCCTGTCGCGCTATTCGCGGTCGTCAGCCCACCTTCTCGCCGACGAGGCTGACGCGGAAGACCGGCTTCTTGTTCTCGTCGAGCAGCTCCATGCGCCACTCGGCATTCGGCTTCAGGCCGCGCGCGATGCCGCCGAGTAGATTGGCGCAGACCTCGGTCATCTCGGTCCAGGCGGCCGCCCGGTCCTCGAACTCGTACGGCTGGTCGGCGGCGCCGGAATAGCGGCCGGTGCTGATGCGAAAGAAATACAGCGACATGTAGAACCCTTGCGCCCCCCGGCCCTGCGCAAACTGGGACACGACTAGCTACCAACGCATGAAAACCGCCGTCCGTATGATTACGGCGCAGCGGCTTCGTGCTCGATGCGGCTCTTCAAGGACAAAGTAGGCGGCGGGATCCCGCGGCCAGCTCACTGGGTCGAGCGGCGCAGCTCCAGCGGGGCGTCGTTCCTGGCGGGTTCGGCCTTCACCGGCTCGAGCCGGCCGCTCTCGACACGCGGCGTCTCGACCCGCGCGGCGACCTCGGTGTTGGAGGCGCCGACCGATCCGGTGCGCTCGGAGCGCAGCGAGCGCGGACGCGCCGCGGCACGCGCCATCAGCATCTGGTTGCCGCCCTGGTGATGGAAGTCGCAATAGGCGAAGCCCATGCCAGACACCGAGCCGCGGAAGCTGCGCTCGTCGGTCTTTTCCAGGTTGAAACAGGGCTCGAACGGGATGCCCTTGATCGAGGCGCAGACGTTCTGGCCGCGGATCTGGAGCGTGTTGCCGGGCAGGCGGAGATGTTTCACCGGGCCAGAGCCCGAGAACTGCACGGCCCCGGCGGCGCCGAGATCGTCGAGAATGCGGCCTGCGCCGCGCGTGCCGTCGAAACAGGTGAAGGCGAACACCTTGCCAGCCACAAAGCGGCGTGCCTCGTCGGCATTCATGCTACCTGCAATGGCCGGCGCAAACGTCGCTGCCGCCGTGACCGCCCCCAACACAATACGCGCAAGCATGCTCAACTCCGAACCAACCCCCGCAGCGGGCGATGCCTTATCTCTTTACCCGCTGCTTACCATACTAACCAAGGCAACATTGAAGCAGCTTGGTTGGTAAAGTCTGAACGCCGTTAGACAATTTTTACCACGACGCGACCGCGGACCTGGCCGGCCAGGATTTTCGCGCCCCATTCCGGAACTTCGCCGAGCGAAATTTCCTGAGTGATTTCAGATAGTTTCGTCCGATCCAGATCCGACGCGAGACGCTGCCAGGCGGCCTTCCGCGGCTCAATCGGGCACATCACGGAATCGATGCCGAGAAGGCACACTCCGCGCAAAATGAAGGGTGCGACGGAAGACGGCAGGTCCATGCCGGCCGCCAAGCCGCAGGCCGCGATCGCCCCGCCGTATTTCGTCATCGACAGGAGATTCGCGAGCGTCGTCGAGCCAACGCTGTCGACGCCGCCCGCCCAGCGCTCCTTGGCCAGGGGTTTTGCCGCCGCCGACAACTCATTCCGGTCGATCACCTCGGCGGCGCCAATCTCTTTCAGGTAATCCGCTTCCGAGGCGCGGCCGGTCGAGGCGATGACGTGATAGCCGAGCTTCGACAGCACGGCCGTTGCGACCGAGCCGACGCCCCCTGCGGCGCCCGTCACCACCACGGGTCCGCTCTTTGGCGACAGGCCGTGCTTCTCCAGCGCCAGCACCGAGAGCATCGCGGTGAAGCCCGCGGTGCCGATCGCCATGGCGTCGCGCGCCGAGAGCCCTTGCGGCAACGCGACCAGCCAGTCGCCCTTCACCCGCGCCTTCTCGGCATAGGCGCCGAGATGGGTCTCGCCCATGCCCCAGCCGGTGCAGACCACCTTGTCGCCCGCCTTCCACTGCGGATGCGAGGAGGCTTCGACCGTGCCGGCGAAGTCGATGCCGGCGATCATCGGGAAGCGGCGCACCACCGGTGCCTTGCCGGTGAGCGCGAGACCGTCCTTGTAGTTCAAGGTCGACCATTCCACGCGGACGGTGACATCGCCATCCATCAGCTCGGCTTCGTCGAACTGCGCGAGCTGTGCGGTGGTGCCCTTGTCCGCCTTGTCGATCCGGATCGCCTTGAATGTGGCCACGGCTGAACTCCCTGACTTGTTTGTCGGGATTGTTTAGCCGATCAGGCAGGCTGCGCAACCACCCGCTGAACCGGTTTCTCCACGATCGGAAGATTGATCAGCGCCGAAAGCACGCCAAACAGGATCGAGAGCCACCAGATCGGCGTGTAGGAACCGAACTTCTCGAACACGATGCCGCCCAGCCAGACGCCGAGGAAGCCGCCGACCTGATGGCTGACGAACGCAAAGCCATAGAGCGTCGCGAGCCAGCGCGTGCCGAACATCAGGGCCACCAGCGCCGAGGTCGGCGGCACTGTCGACAGCCAGGTCAGACCGGAAACCGCGCCGAATGCGATCGCCGAGAACGGCGTGATCGGGAACGAGATGAAGGCGAGCGTCGCGAGCGCGCGGGTGAAATAGATGGTCGAGAGGATGTAGCGCTTGGGCAAGCTGTTCTGGAGATAGCCGACGCTGAGCGATCCCATGATGTTGAACAGGCCGATCGCCGCGATCACCCAGCCGCCGGTTTGCGTCGAGATGCCGCGATCGACCAGGAACGCCGGCAGATGCACGGTGATGAAGGCGAGCTGGAAGCCGCAGGTGAAGAAGCCGAGCACCAGCAGCACATAGGAACGATGGCCAAACGCTTCGGCGAGCGCCTTCGTAAAGGTCTGCTCGTCCGCGGGCGCCGCATTTGCCGTGCTCGTGACTGGCGGCGTCGACAGCGCCAGCGACAACGGGATGATCAGCAGCATCAGGAAGCCGAACACGGAGAGCGCCTGCTGCCAGCCGAAATTGTCGATCAGCGCGACACCGATCGGCGCGAACAGGAACTGGCCGAACGAGCCCGCCGCGGTGCCGGCGCCAAGCGCGAGGCCGCGCTTCTCCGCCGGCAGCAGTTTTGTGAACGCCGACAGCACCAGGTTGAACGAGCAGCCGGCAAGTCCGAAGCCGATCATGACGCCGGCGCCGATGTTGAGCGACAGCGGCGTCGAGGAATAGCGCATCAGCAAGAGGCCGCCGGCATAGAGCAGCGCGCCCACGCACATCACCCGAAACAGGCCGAAGCGATCGGCGACCGCGCCGGCGAAGGGCTGGCCCAATCCCCAGAGAAGATTCTGCACGGCGATGGCGAGGCCGAACACGTCGCGGCCCCAGGCAAATTCGTGGCTCATCGGCTGCACGAAGAAGCCGAGCGCCGAGCGCGGGCCGAAGCCGAGCATGCCGATGGCGCAGCCGCAGAGAATGATGATCGCCGGCGTGCGCCAGGAGGAACGGGAGGCCGGACCGAGCTCGCCCACTTGTGTCGACATGCACTTCCTCATGTGTCGTTGGCGGATCCGGAATAGGCAGCCGCGCCATAGCGTTTAATGCAGGTGCATGAAAATCCCAAGTCAAAAACGATTGCGTTCCACGAAGGGCTGCTGTGGGAGCATTGCGTTTCTTCGCGGGCTCGCCCGACGCGCGAGCCCGACTTAACGGGAATGTGTGCGGCTTGCCCTAGCGGCCGGCCGCTGGGCGTGTTATCTTCGATTTACTCAAGTTGAGTATATGTGAGCTCTGGCGAAGCGCCCCGGCCCTCTCGGCCGGATTTCTCAGGCTGTATATATACTCATATAGAGCATAATTAGCATACACGGGAGGCTTTGATGCCGATCACTGGAATTTACGGCCCCGACGATCTCGCAGGCCGGCCGCAGGGCCAAACCACCATCGCTCCCCGCGCCGCGCCGGGGCGCACGGGGCCTGCGCTGCCGATGCCCTCGCTGGAATGGACGGATGAGGTCGAGCGCGCCACCGCCCCGCTCTCCGAGCGCCTGAAGCACGTGATCCCGCCGATCGAGTGGCCGCTGATGGCGCCGACGATCCACGCGATCAACGAGCTGAAGGCGGCGCGCGGCGCGGTGATCCTCGCGCACAACTACCAGGCGCCGGAGATCTTCCACTGCGTCGCCGACATCGGCGGCGACTCGCTCCAGCTCGCGGTCGAAGCCACCAAGGTGAAGGCCGGCATCATCGTCCAGTGCGGCGTGCACTTCATGGCGGAGACGTCAAAGCTGCTCAACCCGGACAAGACGGTGCTGATCCCGGATTCGCGCGCCGGGTGCTCGCTCGCCGCCAGCATCACCGGCGCCGACGTGCGGCTGTTGCGCGAAAAATTCCCTGGCGTGCCCGTCGTCGCCTATGTCAACACCTCGGCGGAAGTGAAGGCCGAGGTCGATATCTGCTGCACCTCGTCCAATGCGGTGCAGGTGGTGGAGAGCCTCAACGCGCCGACCGTGATCTTCCTGCCCGACCGCTACCTCGCGACCTACGTGGCCTCGAAGACCGACGTGAAGATCATCGCCTGGAAGGGCGCGTGCGAGGTGCATGAGCGTTTCAAGGGCGAAGAGCTGCGCGCGTTTCGCGAGGCCGACCCGTCGGTGCAGATCATCGCGCACCCCGAGTGCCCGCCGGATGTGCTGGCGGAAGCCGACTTCACCGGCTCGACCGCGCACATGATCAACTGGGTGCGCGAGCGGCGGCCTCGGCGCCTCGTGATGATCACGGAATGCTCGATGGCCGACAATGTCCGCGCCGAGCTGCCCGATGTGGAGATGCTGCGCCCCTGCAATCTCTGCCCGCACATGAAGCGCATCACCCTCGCCAACATCCTGGAGAGCCTGCTGACGCTGCGCGAGGAGGTCACAATCGATCCCGCGCTCGCAGAGCGAGCTCGGCGTTCGGTCGAGCGGATGATCAATCTGAAGAACTGAAGGCGAGAAGCAGCAACACCCACGGTGTCGTCCCGGACAAGCGAAGCGCAGATCCGGGACCCATAACCACGGGGAGACGTGGTTGCGAAGAACGACGTTGCAGAGCTTCGCAAGACAACTTCCGCCGCGGAGTATGGGTCCCTGCTTTCGCAGGGACGACAGCGAAGCAAGAGGAACAACCATGACAAACATCCACAATCTCACCCGCACCACCGACGACGTCGTCATCGTCGGCGGCGGCCTTGCCGGATTGTTCTGCGCGCTCAAGCTCGCGCCGCGGCCGGTGACCTTGATCTCGGCAGCGCCGCTTGGCCAAGGCGCATCCTCTGCATGGGCGCAAGGCGGCATCGCCGCGGCGGTGGCCGAGGGCGATACGCCGGAAGCGCATGCCGCCGACACCATTGCCGTCGGCGGCGGCATCGTCGACGAGGCCGTCGCGCTCGGCATCGCGCGTGAAGCGGCGCCGCGAATCCACGATCTGCTCGCCTATGGCGTGCCGTTCGATCGCGACCTCGAAGGCCGGCTCGCCGTCGGTCGGGAAGCCGCGCATTCCGCGCGGCGCATCGTGCATGTGCGCGGCGACGGCGCCGGCGCGGCGATCATCGCGGCCTTGAGTGAGGCCGTGCGCTGCACACCCTCGATCCGGCCGATCGAAGGTTTTGTCGCCGAGGCACTGTTGACTGAGGACGGCGCGGTCACCGGCCTTCAATTGCGCGAGGCCGGCAATCCCGCCGCGCGGCCGGTCATGCTCGCCTCGCGTGCGGTCGTGCTCGCCACCGGGGGCATCGGCCATCTCTATGCCGTCACCACCAATCCGGTCGAGGCCAACGGCTCCGGCCTTGCGATCGCCGCGCGCGCCGGCGCGGTCATCGCCGACCCCGAATTCGTGCAGTTCCACCCGACCGCCATCATGGTGGGGCGCGATCCCGCGCCGCTCGCAACCGAAGCGCTGCGCGGCGAAGGCGCGATATTGATCAACGGCGATGGCGAGCGCTTCATGCTCGCCCATCATCCGCTCGCCGAGCTCGCGCCCCGCGACATCGTGGCCCGCGGCGTGTTCGCGGAGATCGCGGCCGGGCGCGGCGCCTTCCTCGACGCGCGGACGGCGCTCGGCGCGCGCTTCGCCGAAAAGTTTCCGACCGTGCACGCAAGCTGCATCGCCGCCGGCATCGATCCCGCGACGCAAGCCATCCCGATCGCGCCGGCCGCGCACTACCACATGGGCGGCATCGCGGTCGATGCATGCGGGCGCAGCTCGATCGACGGGCTCTGGGCGGGCGGCGAGGTGTCGTCCACCGGCGCGCATGGCGCCAACCGCCTCGCCTCGAACTCGCTGCTCGAAGCCGTGGTCTATGCCGCGCGCATCGCCGACGACATCGCCGGCCGCCCGATCCCCTCGCCGGCCCGGCTTCCGGATGCGCTGGTGACACAACGCAGCAGCAGCGCGGACGAAGCCAGCGTGACGCGGCTGCGGGCGATGATGAGCGCGCATGTCGGCGTGATCCGCGATGGTGACGGGCTCGCGGAGGCCGTGCGCAGCTTCGCCGCACTGGAACACGAGGCGACTAGCATCACCGTCCGCAACATGGCAACAACGGCCCTGCTCGTCGCGGCTTCCGCCTGGACCCGACGCGAGAGCCGCGGCGCACATTTCCGCTTCGACCATCCGGCGGATGTTCCCGCGCTGGCACAGCGGACGATGACGACGCTCACAGCGGCACGCGAAGTCGCGGAAAGCCTGAGCGAACGTCCGCTGCCGCGCACCGCCCAACCCATGATCGCCTGAAGGAAGCTCATGATGACCCCGACCTCCCTGCTCTATCCCGACGCCTTCCTCTCGCCGCTCGCCATCGACGCGGCCGTGCAGCTCGCACTGGCGGAAGACCTCGGCCGCGCCGGCGACATCACCTCGCTCGCGACCATCCCCGAAGCAACGAAAGCGCAGGCCATCCTGGTCGCGCGCCAGTCCGGCGTCATTGCTGGATTGCCGCTGGCACTGGCGACGCTGCAAAAGCTCTCGTCCGACATCGAGGTGCGCGCGCATGTCCGTGACGCCGCCCGCGTTGCCCGCGGACAGCACGTCCTGACGATCTCAGGCCCCGCCCGCGCCATCCTCACGGCGGAGCGGACCGCGCTGAATTTCGTCGGCCGGCTGTCCGGTGTTGCGACGCTCACGGCCGATTACGTCGCGCGCACCGAGGGCACGAAGATGCGGATCTGCTGCACGCGAAAGACCACGCCGGGATTGCGGGCGCTAGAGAAATACGCGGTGCGCTGCGGCGGCGGCTTCAACCACCGTTTCGGGCTCGATGATGCAATCCTGATCAAGGACAACCACATCGCGGTCGCCGGCGGCATCCGCCCGGTGCTGGAGCGCGCCCGTGCGCATGCCGGCCATCTCGTCAAGATCGAGATCGAGGTCGATACGCTGGCGCAATTGCGCGAGGTGCTCGATACGGGTCTCGCCGACGCCGTGCTGCTCGACAACATGGACCTTGCGACCTTGCGCGAGGCGGTGCGGATGACGGAGGGGCGCCTCGAGCTGGAAGCGTCCGGCGGCGTCACGCTGGACTCGATCGCCGCGATCGCGGCGACCGGCGTCGACTATGCGTCATCCGGCGCCCTGACGCATTCGGCGCCGAACTTCGACTGTGCGCTGGATATCGAGGCGTGAGGTGGCCTACTCCCTCTCCCCGTTCTTACGGGGAGAGGGTTGGGGTGAGGGGCCTCTCTCCGCACATGCGACTGTCGCGGGACCTGTACCCCCTCACCCGGATCGCTAAAGCGATCCGACCTCTCCCCGCAAGCGGGGCGAGGTGAAGAATGCCTACCTCCGTTCGCTCACGCCCATCTCGGCGGAGCTCTTGGCTTCCTGCGCGAGCTCGGCGGAGAGCGCGGCGGTCTGCGCCGGGGTGCCCCAGCTCGGCTCCTCGCTCCCGTCGCCCCAGGCGCGCGGGCGGTAGAAGGTGTGCACGCCGGTCTTGTACATCTTCTTCATCTCGGCGACCCAGGACGGGCGCACCCAGTAGGCGTGGTAATGCGTGGACTTGCCGACCTCGGGCAGCCAGATCTGGCCGTCGAGCATCGCCTTCGAAATCTTCTTGGCACGCTCCCACATCTCCGGCTCGCGGATCACGTCGGGATTGTTGTCGCAGGCGAAGGTGAACTGGCAGGCGAAGTGGCGATATTTGTTCTGGTAGACCACGCCGCACACGGTATCAGGATATTTGCCGGAGAACACGCGGTTCATCACCACCTGCGCCACCGCCATCTGGCCGCGCACGGCTTCGCCGCGGGATTCGAAGTAGATCGCCTCGGCGAGACATTTTTCCGACTTCGCGCGCGACTTGTCGTCGAGTGCGAGCCGCTCCGCCGGCGATCTAGTGCGCTGGTTGTCGACGTTGACCTCGCCCTTCGGCGCGACGCTCTCGCCGCTTTCGATATCCCTGGCGATCTCTTCGGTCGGCGGCGTCAGCGAGGCCGTCACCTTCATGTCGGGATCGGGCATCACGATCAGCGGCTCGGCGCCAGGCTGCCAGCTTTCGATGCTCTCGAGATTGCCGCCGAGCGAGGAGCTGCCGAAGAACAGCTTCGCGGTCTTGACGCTGAAGGGATCGCGCGGCGGTGCCGCCGGTAGTGTCGCCTGCTTCAATGCCTCCAGCGGCTGCACCGCGAACGAGCGCGCGAGGTCGCTGGCCTTTGGCGGATTGGCATATTGCGGCAGCGGCGGCGCCCGCAGCGCTTCGGCGAGCTCGGGATCGAGCGCGGCTGCGGACTCGGGCGACATTGCTTGCGGCAAGGTGGCGGTCTTGGCGCCGAACACCGAGCTGTTCGAGGTCGCGGGATCTTCCTGCGCGGGCGTCACGGCCGGTGCTGTCGTCTCTGGCGCCTGCGCAGGCGCGACGGTTGCGAGACGATCGCCCTTCAGCGAGCGATCGACCTTGGGAAAATCGGCGGCCTGGTAGCGCGGCGGCGCCTGCAGCGCCGGATTGCGGCTGATTGCGCCGGTGACGTCGCGACTGTCGAGGCTCGCGAGCCGAACCATCGCGCTCTGCGGCGCCGACGTGCCAATGGGCCGGGAGAAACTGTAGGTGGCCAGTTGGATCGAGGACGCCGCGGAAAACACCTGCTTCTGCCAACGCTCGGCAACGCCGGGCTGGCGCGCCAGCAGAGAGGCAATGTCCTGATAGCCGGTCTCTCTCGGCATCAATGCGAAGATGCAGAGACCGATGCCGAAGGACGCGAACCGCGCGCCCTTCGGATGGTTACGCAACACTGACATCGATACGCTCACGCAACGCTTACGCCCGTTCCGATCGAACTCAGTACATCCGTGCAATTCGATCTTTTTCGTAAGTATCCAATTTAGGTTGCCGGGGCGTTAATCGGCGTTGCGCGCGCGGCACACTCAAGCGAACACAGGTGATTTCGCGGGGCGATTGCGCGCGTGGTAAATGCCGCCTCATCTGAAGCGGTAAACAATCGGTCAATGCGAATGGTGAAGGAACTCTTGCACGCGCGTATCATTACGGGACGCGGGGTGAGTTCCCGGCATAAGCACGAGATGCTTCTACACAACGGGTGTCATGCCCCGCGAAGGCGGGGCATCCAGTACGCCGCGGCTTCTCGCTTCAATCACTGGCATCACGGAGTACTGGATCGCCCGCCTTCGCGGGCGATGACAGTGAGTGCGTGGTGACTGCTCGCAACAACTCCGCGCAAAATGAAAAAAGGCGGGGTTTGGCCCCCGCCTCTTTCACATCTCGCAATCAGTCTTCCTCTTACGCCTGGCTCGCAATCGCCTTGCCGAGCGCGGCCTGCGCCGCGGCAAGCCGCGCGATCGGCACGCGGTAGGGCGAGCAGGAGACGTAGTCGAGGCCGATATTGTGGCAGAAGGCGACGGAAGCGGGATCGCCGCCGTGCTCGCCGCAGATGCCGACCTTGAGCTTCGCGCGCGTCTTGCGGCCGCGCGCGACGCCGATCTTGACCAGCTCGCCGACGCCTTCCTGGTCGAGCGCGATGAAGGGATCGACCGAGAGGATGCCCTTCGCCACGTACGGACCGAGGAAGCTCGCCGCGTCGTCGCGGCTAATGCCGTAGGTCGTCTGCGTCAGATCGTTGGTGCCGAACGAGAAAAACTCGGCCGACTGCGCGATCTCGGCCGCAAGCAGACAGGCGCGCGGCAGCTCGATCATGGTGCCGACCTGATAGGCGAGCTTGGTGTTGGTGTCGCGCATCACCGACTGCGCGGTGGCATCGATGCGCGCCTTAACGAGATCGAGCTCGGCCTTGGTCGCGATCAGCGGCACCATCACCTCGAGGCCGATGGCCTTGCCGGTGCGCTTCTGCGCCTCGACCGCCGCCTCGAAGATCGCACGCGCCTGCATCTCGGCGATCTCAGGATAGGCGATCGCGATGCGGCAGCCGCGGAAGCCGAGCATCGGATTGAACTCCGAGAGCTCGCGCGCGCGGTCGGCGAGGCGCCGCGGGTCGGTGTTCATGGCACGCGCCACTTCCTCGACCTCGGCGTGGGTGTGCGGCAGGAATTCATGGAGGGGAGGATCCAAAAGCCGGATCGTGACGGGCAGGCCCTTCATGATCTCGAACAGCTCGACGAAGTCGGCGCGCTGCATCGGCAGCAGCTTTGCGAGCGCCGCGCGGCGCGACTGCTCGTCCTCGGAAAGGATCATCTCGCGCACGGTGCGGATGCGCGTCTCCTCGAAGAACATGTGCTCGGTGCGGCATAGGCCAATGCCTTCCGCGCCGAACTTGAGCGCGGTGCGCGCATCCTCCGGTGTGTCGGCATTGACGCGCACGCCGATCTTGCGGACCTGGTCGGCCCAGTTCATCAGCGTGCCGAACTCGCCGGACAGCTCCGGCTCGATCATCGGCATGCGGCCGGCGAGCACCTGGCCGAGCGAACCGTCGATGGTGATGACGTCGCCGGTCTTGAAGGTGCGCGAGCCGATGCTCATGGTGCCGCGGCCGTAATCGACGCGGATGGTGCCGCAGCCGGAGACGCAGGGCTTGCCCATGCCGCGCGCGACCACCGCCGCGTGCGAGGTCATGCCGCCGCGCGTGGTCAGGATGCCTTCGGCGGCGTGCATGCCGTGGATGTCTTCCGGGCTGGTCTCGATGCGGACCAGGATCACCTTGCGACCGTCGGCCTGAAGCTTGGCCGCTTCATCCGAGGAGAACACGATCTCGCCGGAGGCCGCGCCCGGCGAAGCCGGCAGGCCGGTCGCGATCACGTTGCGCTTGGCGTTGGGATCGATGGTCGGATGCAGGAGCTGATCGAGCGAGGCCGGATCGATCCGCGTCACCGCTTCCTTCTTGGAGATCAGGCCTTCGTTGGCGAGTTCGACCGCGATGCGCAGCGCCGCCTTCGCGGTGCGTTTGCCGCCGCGGGTCTGGAGCATCCACAGCTTGCCCTGCTCGACCGTGAACTCCATGTCCTGCATGTCGCGGTAGTGCTTCTCGAGCAGCGTGTAGATCCGCGTCAGCTCCTTGAAGGCCTCCGGCATCGCCGATTCCATCGACGCCTTGTCGGAGCCGGACTCCTTGCGCGCTTCCTCGGTGATGTCCTGCGGCGTGCGGATGCCCGCCACCACGTCCTCGCCTTGCGCGTTGATCAGGAACTCGCCGTAGAGCTTGCTCTCGCCGGTCGAGGGATTGCGCGTGAACGCAACGCCGGTCGCCGAGGTCTCGCCCATGTTGCCGAACACCATCGCCTGCACGTTGACCGCGGTGCCCCAGGATTCCGGAATGTCGTGCAGCTTGCGATAGGTCATCGCGCGCGCGTTCATCCAGGATGAGAACACCGCGCCGATCGCGCCCCAGAGCTGGTCGTGCGGATCCTGCGGGAATTCCTTGCCGGTCTCGCGGGCGACGGCGTCCTTGTACTTGCCGACCAGCTCGACCCAGTCCTCGGCCGACAGATCGGTGTCGAGCGTGTAGCCCCGGCTGTCCTTGAAGGTGTCGAGGATCTCCTCGAAGTGATGATGCTCGAAGCCGAGCACCACGTCGGAATACATGGTGATGAAGCGGCGATAGCTGTCATAGGCGAAGCGGCGGTCGCCCGAGAGCTCGGCCAGCGCTTCGACGGTCTCGTCGTTGAGGCCGAGATTGAGCACGGTGTCCATCATGCCCGGCATCGAGGCGCGCGCGCCGGAGCGCACGGAGACGAGCAGCGGGTTCTTGGTGTCGCCAAACACCTTGCCGGTCAACTTGCCGACATAGTCCAGCGCCTTCTCAACCTGCGGCTTCAGCTCCTTCGGGTACGTCTTGCCGTGCTCGTAGAAATAGGTGCAGACCGAGGTCGGGATGGTGAAGCCGGGAGGCACCGGGAGGCCAAGATTGGCCATCTCGGCGAGGTTGGCGCCCTTGCCGCCGAGCAGGTCGCGCATCTCCGAGCGGCCCTCGGCCTTGCCGTCACCGAATGTGAACACCCATTTGCCCGCCTTGGCGGCTGGCGCGGCTTTGGCGGGTGCAGCCTTCTTCGGCGCAACCGGCTTGGTCACAGCCTTTGCAGCAGCTTTAGCGGCAGGCTTTGCAGCCGGCTTGGCTGCAGGCTTGGTCGCCGCTTTTGCAGCCGCCTTGGCGACCGGCTTCGGGGCGCTCTTGGCCAGCGCCTTGCGGGCTGGCGGCGCGGCTTTCGCGGCGGCTGAAGACTTTGATTTCGCTGAAGTTTTATTAGGCTTCGAGGCGGCTTTGGCCATAGCTTGCACACAACCTGCGAGAGGGAGGGGAAATCGCGGGCCTTACACCATTTTGGGCGGGCCCGCGCAAGTCGGACTGTTCCGGAAAGTGAACCCCTAGAGGTGGAGCCACTTCAGGAGCCCAAGCCCGATCGCGCCGTTGACGATGAGGAAGATCGCGACGATCAGGTTGAGCAGCCGCGGCATGATCAGGATGAGCACGCCCGCAATCAACGACAGGATCGGCGAAATGTGGGCGACGGTGATGTGCATGAACTATCTTTCCATGAGGTGAGGCGAATCGCGGGCGGATCATAGCGGCCTCGGTTCGGCGAGTAGAGACGCGCAGGCGGCGAGCGGGTTCCCGCCACTCACGAAAACTGCCCGAAATTGCCCCTGATGCGGCGGGGCTTTTCCCGGAACATTGCGAAGAGGCCCGCATTGGCAAGCGGTTGCGCTACTCGCGCTTCCCGAAGAATCACGTCGAAGGAGTTTTCCATGCGGAACAGGATTCTTGCTCTTGCAGCGCTTGCGGCCGCGATCGGTTCGCCCTTGGCGGCGCAGGCGCAAAGCGGGGCCACAGTCGGACGCGCGCCCGTCGTGGTCGACTCTGGCCCGACCATCGCGGTCGAACAGCGACCGGCCTTCCGCGAATATGTCGTCGAACAACGTGTGCCGGCCTTCCGGATTCCGGATCGCGTGGTGGTCGGAGCCACCTTACCGGAGACCGGCATCACCTATTATGACGTGCCGCAACGTTTCGGCGCCACCACCTATCGCTACACCGTCGTGAACGGCGAGACCGTGCTGGTCGAGCCGCGCTCGCGCCGCATCGTCGAGGTGATGGACTAAAGCATGATCCGGAAAAGTGCGCAGCCGTTTTCCGAAAAGCTCATGCGCAAACAGCAATCCGAAGCGCGATGACGATTCATCCTGATCTCATCGCGCTTTAGTTCAGCTCGACACGAGCTCAACTCGATGTCCGGCGCGTCACTTCAATCAGGCTGGCGCGAAGCAGTGTTAAATCGGACATCAGGCCCTGCCCGGTCCTCCCCCCGCCGGGCGGGGCTTTTTTGTATCCGTCATTCCGGGGCGCGCCACTTGGCGCGAGCCCGGAATCCATACTCACGATCGTGGTTATGGATTCCGGGCTCGTGCTTCGCACGCCCCGGAATGACAGCGTCAATTGTTGCGCGCCTCAATCCTGGATCTTCGAGAAATCCGCCACCGCACGCGTAGCGCTGCGGATCTCGTTCAGCAGCTTCAGACGGTTCTCGCGCACCTTCGCATCGTCGTCGTTGACGCGCACCTTGTCGAAGAACGCATCGACCGGCGGACGCAGCTTGGCCATCGCGCTCATCGCAGCCGCAAAGTCTTCCTTGGCGACGGCGGCGCTTGCCTCAGCCTTCACCTCGCTGATCGCCTTCGCCAGCGCCTTCTCCTCGGCGAGGCTGTAGAGCGCAGCATCGGGCGCACCCTCGAAGGTCCGCTTGTCCTTCTTCTCCTCGATCGAGAGGATGTTGCTGGCGCGCTTGGTGCCGGCGAGTAGGTTCTTGCCGTCGTCGCTGTCGAGGAATTTTCCAAGCGCCTCGACGCGGCGGATGATCATGAGGAGATCATCCTGGCCGCCGAGCGCGAACACGGCATCGACGAGATCGTGCCGCGCGCCCTGCTCGCGAAGCTGGACTTTCAGGCGGTCAGCGAAGAAGGCGAGCAAATCGCTCGGGAGCTTCTGCGCATCCGCAGGCTGCACCGACAAGCCGGCGAGCGCGGACGCCGCCACCTTCATCAGCGACAAGCGCAGCGCATTCTCGGCGATCAACCGGATCACACCGAGTGCCGCACGACGCAGTGCATACGGATCCTTAGATCCCGTCGGCTTTTCGTCAATCGCCCAGAAGCCAACGAGCGTGTCGAGCTTGTCCGCAAGCGCGACGGCAACACTGACCGGGTCGGTCGGCACGCGATCAGTCGGCCCTTGCGGCTTGTAGTGGTCCTCGCAGGCGGCAGCGACGGACGCATCCTCGCCCTGAGCCAGCGCGTAGTACTTGCCCATCAGGCCCTGCACCTCGGGGAATTCGCCGACGACTTCCGTCAGCAGATCCGCCTTGGCGAGATGTGCGGCGCGCGTCGCCTTGGCGACATCGGCGCCGACCAGCGGCGCGATCTCGGCGGCGAGACGCTCGATGCGCTTGATGCGCGCGGCCTGGGTGCCGAGCTTCTCGTGGAACACGATCTGCTCGAACTTCGGCAGACGATCCTCGAGCTTCGTCTTCAGATCGGTCTCATAGAAAAACTTCGCATCCGACAGGCGCGGACGGATCACGCGCTCATTGCCTGATACGATGACCTTGCCGCCGTCGGTCGCCTCGATATTGGCGGTGAGGACGAACTTGTTGGTCAGCTTGCCCGTCTTGGGATCCTTGACGACAAAGCACTTCTGGTTGTTGCGGATGGTGGCGCGGATCACCTCGTCCGGGATCGCGAGATATTCTTCCTCGAACGATCCCATCATGACGACAGGCCATTCGACGAGGCCCGAGACCTCGTCGAGCAGCACCTGATCCTCGACCAGCTCAAAACCTTGCGCGAAGGTCAGCTCCTTGGCGTCTTCGAAGATGATGTCCTTGCGCGCCTGCGGATCGAGGATGACCTTTGCCGCCTTCAGCTTGGCTTCATAGTCCTCGAAGCGGCGCACGGAGATCGCGCTAGGGGCCATGAAGCGATGGCCGTAGGTGGTCTGGCCGGTTTCGATGCCGTCGACCTCGAACTTCACGATATCGGGATCTTCGGTCTCGGGCCCGAACGTGGCGGTGATCGCGTGCAGCGGACGCACCCAGCTCAGCGAGCCCGGCTTGCCCGAGCGCGCGCCCCAGCGCATCGATTTCGGCCAGGGGAAGGTGCGGATGATGACGGGCAGGATTTCCGCGAGCACATCGATCGCATCGCGGCCGGGCTTCTCGATCAGGCCGATGTAGAAATCGCCCTTGGGATCGCGCTGGATCTTGGCTTCATCCAGCGATTTCAGACCTGTCGCTTTCAAAAAACCCTGCACGGCGGCATCGGGCGCGCCGACCTTCGGGCCGCGGCGTTCGGTCTTCAGATCAGGCTGGCGCGCGGGGATGCCGTGCACGGTGAGCGCGAGGCGGCGGGGCGTCGCGAACGCTTTCGCGCCCTCATAGACGAGGCCTTCGGCGACGAGCTTGTCGGTGACCATGCGGCGCAGATCGTCGGCCGCCTTGGCCTGCATGCGCGCGGGGATTTCTTCCGAGAACAGTTCAAGCAAAAGTTCGGGCATCAGGCCGCTCCGCCCGCTTCAGTGTGGATCCAGGCCTCGCCGCAGGCTTTTGCCAATTCGCGCACGCGCAAGATGTAGCTCTGCCGCTCCGTCACCGAGATCACGCCGCGTGCGTCCAAGAGGTTGAAGACGTGACTGGCCTTGATGCACTGGTCATAGGCCGGCAGCGCCATCAGATGCTGCTTCCTGTTGCCGCCTTCGCGCCAGCCGGCGTCGAGATACTTTCGGCAGGCGGCTTCGGCCATCTTGAACTGCTCGAACAGCATCGCGGTGTCGGCATATTCGAAGTTGTGCCGGGAATATTCCTGCTCGGCCTGCAGGAAGACGTCGCCATAGGTGACCTTGGCGTCGCCCTCGCGGCCGTTGAAATTGAGATCGTAGACGCGGTCGACGCCCTGCACATACATCGCGAGGCGCTCGAGCCCGTAGGTGAGCTCGCCCGCGACCGGCGCGCATTCGAAGCCGGCGACCTGCTGGAAATAAGTGAACTGGCTGACTTCCATGCCGTCGCACCAGCACTCCCAGCCAAGACCCCAGGCGCCCAGCGTCGGGCTCTCCCAATCGTCCTCGACGAAGCGAATGTCGTGCACGGCGGAATCGATGCCGATCGCGGCGAGCGACTTCAGGTACAGCTCCTGAAGATTCGGCGGCGACGGCTTCATGATCACCTGGAACTGGTAATAGTGCTGCATCCGGTTCGGGTTCTCGCCGTAGCGGCCGTCCTTGGGCCGGCGCGAGGGCTGCACATAGGCCGCGTTCCAGGGCTTTGGCCCGAGCGCGCGCAGCGTGGTGGCCGGATGGAAGGTGCCTGCGCCCATCTCCATGTCGTAGGGCTGCAGGATCACGCAGCCCTGCTCGGCCCAGAATCGCTGGAGCGCGAGGATGAAGCCCTGGAACGAGCGTTCCGGGCGCATATGGGCGGGCAATGAGGCGTCCATCGTCAGATCAGGCTCTCGCGGGGGGTTTTGAATCGCGCGGGACCGTATCGACGGCGGGGGTGGGAATCAAGGCAAAGGGGGCCGATTCGGGCCAAATGGCCGTCGTCCGGGGATGGTGTCGTAGGGTGGGCAAAGCGAAGCGTGCCCACCATCGTCATCACCAGTGCCGAGGGATGGTGGGCACGGCGCAAGGGCGCCTTTGCCCACCCTACGGCAGCGTTTCCTAGCCGGGCCGATAAGCTCCGGTCACGGGGTCACGCTTCAGCGTCTGGATATCCCCCATGCGGGCGGTCTCAGCGACGCGCGACAGGCGCATCTCCTCCAGCTCCTGGTTGATCCGGACGGCGGTCTTGTAGGCCCAGCGGACCACGGCAAGCCCGCCCAGGACGCCCGCGAAAGCGACGAACGGCGGCATCTGTCGATCCTTGTCTAGTGCTCAGCCCCCACGCGCATTCTCGCGCAGACCGGGCCGCGCCGCAATTGGCTCGGGCCGGACCAAATGGCGCGGGAGCGCGCCGCCTAGAACCCGAATTTCGCCCAAATCGCCCGCGTCTCGACCGCCGAGATCAACTCGTCCGGCAGCCCGGCCATTGATTCCATGGCCAAAAGCTGCCCCGCGCCGGGCGCTTTCCGCCCGAACAGGCCGGACAAAAGTCCTGTCGGCTGCGCAATCACGGGGGTGAGAACCTTCTCGCCATAGCGGGCACGAAGAGTTGAGCGGAGATCGCCGATGCCGTCGGCGAGCCCCAGCGCGATCGCACTCTCGCCGGCCCAGTACTCTCCCGTGAAGAGCGTGTCGTCATTGCCGTTCAGCCGTGCGCCGCGGCTGTCCTTCACCAGCGAGATGAAGATCTGGTGGATCTCGCGCTGGATCGCCTTCAGCTTGGCCACATCATCCGGGTTTTCCGGGAGGAACGGATCGAGCATCGCCTTGTGCGCACCGGCGGTGTAGAGCCGCCGCTCGATGCCGAGCCGCCTGATCGCGTCCTGGAAACCGAAGCTGCCGCCGACCACGCCGATCGAGCCGAGGATGGAGGACGGATCACAAATGATCTCGTCGCCCGCGCAGGCGATCATGTAGCCGCCGGAGGCCGCGACGTCCTCGACGAAGACAAGCACCGGCAGCTTCTTCTCCGCCGCGAGCTGCTTGATGCGCAGGTAGATCTGGCGCGACTGCACCGGCGAGCCGCCGGGCGAATTGATCACCAGCGCCACAGCCTTGGCGTTCCGATACGAAAACGCCCGCTCCAGGATTCGCGCGACCCCGGCGAGCGTCATGCCCGGCCGCAGCGGCGTCACCGCGCCGATCACGCCCGAGAGCCGCACCACCGGCACCACCGCCGTGCCGGGACGGAAGCGCGCCGGCAGATATTCCATGAGCTTGTCGGCCAGGCCGGAACTCTCTCGATCGTTCAATTGTTCGGCCATGCCGTTACCTCTGATTAACCATTTCTTATCACGCGAGTGTCATTGGAAGTGCCTGGAACGTGTTTTGCAGATTTCCCGTTGGGAGGCTGCAATGGGGCAGCGGAGAACACCATGAAAATCTATCTGCTGATGCTGCTGATCGGTGCGCTGTTCATGGCGATCCGCCTGACGTCCCCGCAGGAACAGCAATCGGAATCGCTTCCCCAGTAAGCGATCACGGCTCCGCCAGCGACAAGGCCGCCCTCCCTTCCAGGATATCGCTCACCTCTTTTTTAGGCATGCGTGACTCATCATTGAGCACGAGGCCCGATAGCAGGCGTGTCGGGGCCCGACCGCCCTTGACCGCGCGCACCAGCACCCGGATCGCGGACCGTCCCGCCTCGCCGTGAACCGGCAGGATCGCGAGGCTTCCGAAGCCGCGTGACAGCGCTGCCAAGACATCGCCGATTCCATCTGCACGCCAAATCAAGGTGAGCGCGCCATTCGATCGAAGGATGCGCCGTGCTGCATGCACCCAGGCATGCAGCGTCTCGTCGGTCGCGACATGCGCGATCTGACGCGCCTGATCGGGCGAGCCGCGGTGGCGCGCGGGGTCGTTGAAGGGCGGATTCATCAGCACCACGTCGACGCTGTCGGGCACGAGCCCGTGTGCCGCAAAGACCTGCGCGTCAGCCGTGGCGTCGAGCACGATCGTCTCCGCGGCAATCCCGTTCGCCGCCGCATTGGCGCACGCAAGCTCAGCCAGTTCCGGATTGATCTCGACGAGGCCAAGCCTGATCCCCGCGACGCGACGCGCCAGCGCCAGCCCGGCCGTGCCGATGCCGGCGCCGAGATCGACCACGCGGTCGCCTGCGTGGGCTTCGGTCGCCGCCGCAAGCAATATGGCGTCGTGCCCGGCGCGATGGCCGGATCGTTTCTGCTTGAGGCGCAACTGCCCACCGAGAAAGGCGTCCTCGGTGATATCTGTGACGACGTCAATCATCGCCGCGCAGTTCGTGGCTGAGGCCGGCCTCGATCAGGAGCGCCCGCGCCTCCTGCGCGTCGTCCTCATGGACCAGGATCCGCCGCGGCAGGATGCCGAGCGAGCCCTCGATGATGCTCATATTCTGGTCCAGCACCAGATGATGGATATTGGCGCCGTCGAGCAGCGCGCCGATCGCCGACACCAGCACCATGTCGTTGGTCCGAACCAGTTCACGCAAAACGCAGGACTCCTGCCTGAAAGGGGCTAAAAGGGGCAAATGTCAATGGTTCCGCGGGCCTTGCCGCATCCGCTGCCAGTTTCTATTGTCTTTCCATCAGAATAGCCCCTCCGGGGCAAATATTGGAGACCGGCGTGGCCGTCATCGTACCTTTCGAAACTCCCGGCGCGTCGATCGAAGAGCTGGTGGCCCTTGTCGCTGGTGACATGGAACGCGTCAACGCCACGATCCTGTCGCGGACCGGTTCCGACGTGACCATGATCCCGGAGGTCGCCAACCACCTCATCTCCTCAGGTGGCAAGCGTCTGCGCCCGATGCTGACGCTCGCCATGGCCAACCTCGCTGGCTACACCGGCGACGGCCATATCAAGCTCGCGGCCAGCGTCGAGTTCATGCACACCGCCACGCTGCTCCACGACGACGTCGTCGACGAGAGCGAGATGCGCCGCGGCAAGCTGTCGGCGCGCATGCTCTGGGGCAACGAGGCCAGCGTGCTGGTCGGCGACTTCCTGCTCGGACAGGCGTTCCGCATGATGGTCGAGGTCGGCTCGCTCCGCGCGCTCGACATCCTCTCCGCGGCCGCCGCCACCATCGCCGAGGGCGAGGTGATGCAGCTTGCCGCCGCCAAGAACACCGCGACCACCGAGGACGAATATCTCGCCGTGATCCGCGGCAAGACCGCCGAGCTGTTTGCTGCGGCCTGCGAGGTCGGCCCTGTGATCGCCAACCGCCCCAAGGCCGAGCAGACCGCCTGCCGCTCGGTCGGCATGAATCTCGGCATCGCCTTCCAGCTCGTCGACGACGTGCTCGATTATGGCGGCAAGAGCGCCAAGCTCGGCAAGAACACCGGCGATGATTTCCGCGAGGGCAAGATCACCTTGCCGGTCGTGCTCGCGTTCCGCCGCGGCAACGACACCGAGCGCGCCTTCTGGATCCGCGCGCTCGAGCGCGGCGAGATCGGCGATAGCGATCTCGATCACGCCATCGGGTTGATGAACAAGCACCGCGCGCTCGAGGACACGCTGAGCCGCGCCCAGCACTACGGCGCCATGGCCGTCGACGCGCTGGCGCTGTTCCCGCCCTCGCCGATGAAGAGCGCGCTGGAGCAGGTGGTGGCGTTCTGCCTGGCGCGGTCGCACTGAGCGACTGCCTCTCTTTCCTCGCAATTTGCTCCGTCATCCTGAGGCGCGAGCGGCGCGATGCGAAGCATCGCGCCACTCGCACCTCAGGGGTGACGGCGTGACATTTGCACGCGCTGCATCAACGCCGTCATTGCAATGACGGAGTTTGGAGCAACAGCACACCCACTCTCGTGTCCCGGACGCGCTGCAGCGTGAAACGCTGCTGCGCTGAGCCGGGACCCACGTAGCACCGAGCGATCAGCAACATGGGCCCCGGCTCTGCAGCGCACCGCTGAAGAAGCGCTGCGCTGCGTCCGGGGCACGAGAGGGGTTATCCAACAACCACCGACATCTCACCATTGGGCCCGTGGCCACATACATCACTCTCCCATCCCACCTCACCGGCGAACTACCTCCAAATTCTCACCGCTCCCTCCACCCGCACGACAGTTGTCCCAGTCACTTGCATTTTGCAAGTCACTACCCTACCTTCCGCCGCATGCAGCCCAAATCCCCTTCCATTCTGGAATGCCCGGTCGGCCGCGCCGTGGAGACGGTCGGCGAGTGGTGGAGCATCCTGATCCTGCGCGATGCATTTCAGGGCGCGACCAAGTTCGACGAATTCCAGCAGGGCCTCGGGATTGCGCCGAACATCCTGTCGCGGCGGCTTGCGCATCTCACCGCGAGCGGCATGTTCGTGCGCCGCCGCTATCATGAGCGGCCGCCGCGCTACGAATATGTGCTGACCGACAAGGCGCGCGACTTCTTCCCCGTGGTCGCCGCGCTGCTCGCCTGGGGCAACAAGCATCTCGCGCCGAAGGGCGAATCCATCCTGCTGGCGAGGCACGCTGGCATCCGTCCGCTCGATCCGGTTGTTGTCGATGCCGCCGACATGCAGCCGATCACGCTCGCCAATACGGTCGCCATTCCCGGGCCCCGCGCCAGCCGCGGCATGCGCGCGCGGCTCGCTTCGCTCAAAGCCATGAACCCGGCCGTCGCGCCGGCCGGAGACTGACATGCGTCGTATCGTCGTGACAGGCATGGGCGCGGTGTCGCCGCTCGGCTGCGGTGTCGAATTGTCGTGGCGCCGGCTGCTTGCCGGCCAAAGCGGGCTGCGCCCGCTGCCCGAATGGGCGCAATCATTACCCGCGCGCATCGCCGGCCTCGTGCTCGACAAGGCCGACGATGCCGAAGGCGGTTTCGATCCGGCAGAGGCCGCTGCGCCCAAAGACCAGCGCAAGATGGACCGCTTCATCCTGTTCGCGCTGCTCGCCACCACCGAAGCGGTCGCGCAAGCCAAATGGACGCCGCAGGACGCATCTGCACTGGAACGGACCGCGACGATCATCGCCTCCGGCGTCGGCGGCTTTCCGGCGATGGCCGAAGCCGTGCGCATCACCGAGCAGCGCGGCGCGCGCCGGCTGTCGCCGTTCACGATCCCCTCCTTCCTCGCCAATCTCGCCGCCGGCCACGTCTCGATCAAATACGGCTACAAGGGTGCGCTGGGCACGCCGGTCACGGCCTGCGCCGCCGGCGTGCAGGCGATCGGTGATGCCGCGCGCATGATCCGCGCGGGCGAAGCCGATGTCGCGATCTGCGGCGGCGCGGAGGCCTGCATCGACATCGTCAGCCTCGGCGGCTTTGCCGCGGCGCGCGCGCTGTCGAGCTCCTTCAACGACGAGCCCGCACGGGCCTCGCGCCCGTTCGATCGCGACCGCGAAGGTTTTGTCATGGGCGAAGGCGCCGGCATCCTCGTGATCGAGGAGCTCGAGCATGCACTGGCGCGCGGCGCGACGCCGATCGCCGAGATCGTCGGCTATGGTACGACCGCGGACGCCTATCATATGACGTCGGGGCCGCCTGATGGGGACGGTGCCCGCCGTGCCATGGAGATCGCGCTTCGGCAGGCGAAGCTTGCGCCCGCAGATCTGCAGCACCTCAACGCACATGCGACCTCGACGCCAGCCGGCGACGAAAGCGAGCTCGGCGCGATCGGCGCGCTGTTCGGCCGTAACCGCGGCATCGCGGTGAGCGCGACCAAATCGGCGACCGGCCATCTGCTCGGCGCGGCCGGCGGCCTGGAGTCTATTTTCACCATCCTCGCCTTGCGCGACCAGATCGCGCCGCCGACGCTCAATCTCGAAAACCCTGATCCGGGCGCAGAAGGCATCGACATCGTCGCCGGCACCGCGCGGCCGATGCCGATGCAGCATGCCATCTCCAACGGATTTGGCTTTGGCGGGGTGAATGCGAGCGCAATCTTCCGCCGCATGGGCTGAACGAGAGGCCTTGAAATCGCGGCGGCCTGCGCTACGAAAACAGGATGACCGAAACCAATTTCTGGCTGTTCCTGGCCGCTGCCTGTCTAATCGCCGCCATTCCGGGCCCCGGCATTTTCTACGTCGCGGCCCGGACCTTGTCCGAGGGACGCGCAAGCGGCTTCGCCTCGACCGCGGGCACGGCGCTGGGCGGGATGGTCCATGTCGTGGCCGGCAGTCTCGGCATCTCCGCCATCATCCTCGCCAGTGCGGAACTGTTCGCTGCGGTCAAATTCGTCGGCGCGCTCTATCTGGTCTGGCTCGGCATCAAGACGTTTTGCAGCGCCGGCCGCGCGCTGTCGCTCGATCGTGAAGCCGTCGGCGACACGCGCGCGTTCCGCGACGGCGTGCTGGTCGAGACGCTGAATCCGAAGACCGCCGCGTTCTTTCTCGCCTTCATTCCGCAATTCCTCGATCCCGCGGGAGCGAGCCCCACGCTGCAATTCATCATGCTGGGCACGATCTCGGTGACGCTGAACACGCTCGCCGATGTCGTCGTGGTGCTGATGGCCTCCGCGACGCGCGCGCAGCTGATCGGACGGCCGCAGCTGATGCGGCGTCTCACCCAAGGCTCCGGCGTCTTCATCGTGGGCCTCGGCCTCTCGCTTGCGCTGGCGCGGCGGCCGGCAAATGGCTAGCGCGCCGCAAAGCCGTTTCTATGAGTCGCACGGCCTGCGGCTGCATTATGCCGATTGGGGCAACGACGGCGCGCCGCCCCTCATCCTGGTCCATGGTGGCCGCGATCATTGCCGCAGCTGGGACGTCATCGCGCGATCGCTGCAGCCGCATTTTCACGTCATCGCGCCCGATCTGCGCGGCCACGGCGATTCCGACTGGACCCGTGGCGGCAGCTACGCGTTGACGGAGTATGTCTACGATCTCGCGCAGCTCGTTCGGACGATTGCGGCGCCTCAAGTGACTCTCATCGGCCATTCCATGGGCGGCATGGTGAGCCTGATCTTTTCCGGGTCGTTTCCCGAGTTGGTCACAAAGCTCGTCGTGCTCGACGGCGTCACCATGCTGCCGGATTCACCGAAGCCGCCGGTGCATGAGCGCATCGGCAAATGGGTCAGCCAGCTCGACAGACTGCACGACCGCACGCCGCGCCGGTACGCCACTCTCGCAGACGCCGCCGCGCAGATGGTGCTGCACAACAAGCGGCTGTCGCGCGAGCTCGCGCTGCATCTCGCCACCCACGGCGCGCGGCGGAACGAGGACGGCACCTTTAGCTGGAAGTTCGATCCCTACCAGCGCGCCAGTGCGCCGCACCGGCTCTGGCCGGACGATCACGTCGCGCTGTGGTCGCGCATCGCCTGCCCGACGCTGCTGCTCAATGCCGGCGAAAGCTTTCTGGCGGGGGCCAGGGGAGCGGGCCTGGAACGTTATTTCCCGAATGCGCGCGTTGAGACGATAGCCGGTGCCGGGCACTGGCTGCAGCACGACAAGCCGCAGGAGGTGCTGGGTGAGATCCGGCGGTTTTTGGGCCTGGCCGAGGACGGCGCGAGATAGCCCCGCTGCCGTAGGGTGGGCAAAGGCGCGACAGCGCCGTGCCCACCGTCAATCGAGATTTGAACGGATAGATTGGTGGGCACGCTTCGCTTTGCCCACCCTACGGCACTGTCGCCGGGGAGATACCTAGCTCAACGTCCCCGCATGCACCCACCAGCCGGGGTGATCGCGCCGGGTCTTCTCGGCGGCCGCATGTGCCTCGGCGGCCCCACCATAGACCGCAAAACACGTCGCACCGGAGCCGGACATGCGGGCGAGCTTGACGCCGGCGGAAGAGCGCAACGCTTTCAGCACCTCGCCAATCACCGGTTCGATGCGCATCGCGGGCGCTTCGAGATCGTTGGCGACGGTTTCGAGAACGTCGACCCAATCAGCGATCGAGGCGCCCTCTTCCGGCCAGGCTGGCGCTTCGAGGACGGAAGTGGCGCCGACCAGAAGCTCGCCGTTGCGCAGGCCCAGCGCCTGGAACACGTCCTTGGTCGCAACGGGCACGCGCGGATTGACCATCACGCAGGGCATGCTCGGCAGCGCGAGCGGCAGCAACTGCTCGCCGACGCCGGTCATGTCACAGGCGCGCGACAGCAGGCACACCGGCACGTCGGCGCCGGTCGCGAGCGCGACTTTCTGCAAACGGGAATCGTCGAGCGAGAGATTGTTCAGACGCGCCAAGAGGCGCAGCGCCGCCGCGGCATCCGCCGAGCCGCCGCCGATACCGGCGGCAACGGGCAGCACCTTGTCGAGCGCGAAGGCGCCGAGCTTCAGGTCCGGCACGGCCTCGGCCAACAGCTTGGCCGCCTTGAACACGAGATTGTCCGATGTCTCGCCGCAAGCCGCAGCGAGCGGCCCGGTGGTGGTGAGCTTCAGCTCGCCGCCCGGCTCCAGCGTCAGCCGGTCGGCGCAGTCGGCAAACGCGACCACGCTTTCGAGATCATGATAGCCGTCAGCACGACGGCCAACCACGCGAAGGCTCAGATTGACCTTCGCGCGCCCTTCTTCAACCAACGCCGGCATCGGCGATACGCCCCCAGTTACTTGGATCAACCGCCCTTGCCGTCGTCCTTCTTCTTTTCCGCCTGCGCGGCCGAAGAGTTCGAATTGTCGTCCACCATCCCGTTTGCGATCTTGGCCTCGATCTTCGGAAGGTCATCCGGCTCGGGCTTGAGATCACGGGCGTGCGACCACTGGAATTTGGCCTCCAGCGTGCGGCCGACGCGCCAATAGGCATCGCCAAGGTGATCGTTGATGGTGGGATCCTCGGGCTTGAGGTCGATCGCGCGCTCGAGGTTCTTCACCGCCTCTTCGTAATTGCCGATGCGGTAATAGGCCCAGCCGAGGGAGTCGACGATGTAGCCGTCGTCGGGACGCTGCTCGACGGCGCGCTTGATCATCTTCATGCCTTCGTCGAGGTTCACGCCCTGGTCGATCCAGGAATAGCCGAGATAGTTGAGCACATGCGGCTGGTCGGGCTGGAGCTCGAGCGCCTTCTTCATGTCGGCTTCGGCCTTGCCCCACTGCTTGGAGCGCTCCTCGCAGATGCCGCGATAATAGTACCAGACGCTGTTAACCTTGTCGTTGCCGGCCGGCAGCACGTCGATGCCCTGCGAATAGGTCGCGCCGCAATCGCCGAACTTCTTGCGGCCGCGCTCGATATTGCCGAGCGCCATGATCGCTTCGAGATCCTTGGAGTCCTCGGTGGTGACGCCCTTGAGGATCTTGATCGCCTCGTCGGTGCGGTCGGCGGAATCGAGGTCGATCGCGAGTTGGATCTGCGCGTTGCGCTTGAGCGGCGAGGACGCCGGCACCCGCTCATAGACCTTGATCGCCATCTGCGGCCGCTTCACCGATTCATAGAGATCGGCGAGCGAGAGCAGCGCCAGCGGATGGCTGGGCTGGAGGTAGAGCGAGAGCTGGAGATAGACCAGCGCCAGATCCTCACCGCCGCGGCGGGTCAGCGTGGCGCCGATGCCGTAGAGCGCTTCGGCCGCGCCGGCCTGCGCGGAATCGACCAGCGGCGGCAGCTTCTTGCCGGCCTTGGTGTCGCGCAAACCTTCCACGATCAGCGGATGACGGGCGAGCTTCTTGTCGAACGCCTGATAGACATTGGTCGCCGCAGCCGAATCCTTGTTGCGCGACAGCCAGCGCGCATAGGCCTCGGTGACGCGTAGCATGGAATCGTCGAGCTTGTAGGCGCGCTCGAAGCGGGTGCCGGCGTCCTTCTCCTTGCCGGAGAGCTCGAGGATCATGCCGGCGTGGAGATCCTTGAACAGCGGATACCATTCCGGACCGGCGAGCTTGTCGATGGCGGCGACACCGCCCTTGGCATCGCCGGCGCCATAGGCGGCCCAGCCCGACAGCAGCGTGGCGACGAGATCGGTGATCGGACCGCGGATCGACTGGTTGATGTTGCTCTGCGCGGTCGCGTATTTCTTCACCTTGAGATCATGCACGCCGACAACGAGGCGCGCGACACGGTTGGTCTTGTCGATGGTGAGGATGCGCTCGGCGAGCTTGACCGCTTCGTCGATGTCGCCGTCGGCGACCGAGGAGATGAAGGCGCGATCGAGCAGCTCGTTGTTCTTCGGATCGGTGCGCAGGGCCGAGCGGTAGAACGCAGCCGCCGAGGCCGCATCGCGCTCGACGCTGGCATGGCGGGCGGCGAGATAGCTGCCTGCGGTAGTGAGCGACTTCAGATCGTTTCGGGTCGGAAACTGCGCCGCCGTGTCGGACGGATGGTCCGGCGTCTGCGCCAGGACCGCGCCGGGGACCGTCGCGATCGCTGTGCCCATGAGGGCGATGGCGGCAACAGTCCAGCGGTTGAAACGATATGAAAACATCAGGGCTCGCCTTGGGTTGGTAGTGCCTGGGTTTGCAGCAGAAGGCCGTCTCGCATGCGAACGCGGCCAGTGGCATCGGGACCCGGAACCGTCGGGCCGACAATGCCGCTTTTGGCGCTTCACCGCAAGGATTCGGGCATGCGATCCCCCTCCGCACGCCCCAAATCGGCCGACAACGCCCCAAGACGCTGCCAGTATGGCCTTATCGTGGCCGCGGGCCGCCGTGGCAGCCCGGTTCTCACGCGAACGTGCGTCACAATGCCGGGGGGCACCTAACCTGGGTCACATCGGCCGTGGCTGCCGTGTGGATTACATCGCCTCATAGTTCGGCCCGCCGCCGCCCTCCGGGGGAACCCAGGTAATGTTGCCGTTGGGGTCCTTCACGTCGCAGGTTTTGCAGTGGACGCAGTTCTGGGCGTTGATCTGGAAGCGCGGGCCCGAACCCTCCTCGATCCACTCATAGACGCCGGCCGGGCAATAGCGGTTCGAGGGACCGGCGAACACGTCGTGCTCCGAGGTCTTCTGGAGGTTCATGTCCGCGACCTTCAGATGGACCGGCTGGTCCTCTTCATGATTGGTGTTGGACAGGAACACCGAGGACAGCTTGTCGAAGGAGATCTTGCCGTCCGGCTTCGGGTAATTCTTCGGTGCGTGACTCTTGGCCGGATCCAGCGTGGCGCGATCGGGCTTGGCGTGCGACAGCGTGCCGAACAGCGAGATGCCGAACAGCTGGTTGGTCCACATGTCGAGTGCGCCAAGCGGAACACCGATCAGCGTGCCGAACTTCGACCACAGCGGCTTGACGTTGCGGATCCTGAACAGGTCCTTGCCGACCGCGGACTCGCGCCAGGCGTTCTCGTAGGCGACGACCTCGTCATTGGCGCGGCCCTCGGCAAGCGCGGCCGCGACATGCTCGGCGGCGAGCATGCCGGTGCCCATCGCGTTGTGGACGCCCTTGATGCGGGGAACGTTGACGAAGCCCGCGGCGCAGCCGACCAGCGCACCGCCCGGGAAGGTCAGGCGCGGCACCGACTGGTAGCCGCCTTCGGTGATGGCGCGCGCGCCGTAGGCGAGACGCTTGCCGCCCTCGAACACGTCGCGGATCGAGGGATGGGTCTTGAAGCGCTGGAATTCATCGAAGGGCGACAGATACGGATCGTCGTAGTTGAGATGCACGACGAAGCCGACCGCGACGCGGTTGTCGTCGTAGTGGTAGAGGAACGAGCCGCCGCCGGTGGAATTGTTGAGCGGCCAGCCGAACGAGTGCTGGATCAGGCCCTTCTTGTGCTTGGCCGGATCGATCTGCCAGACTTCCTTCAGGCCGATGCCGAACTTCGGCGGTTCGCTCTTGGCGTCCAGTGCGAACTTCGCGATCAGCTGCTTCGACAGCGAGCCGCGGGCGCCTTCGGCAAACAGCGTGTACTTGCCGAGCAGCTCCATGCCGCGGGTATAGGAATCCTTGTGGGTGCCGTCCCTGGCGATGCCCATGTCGCCGGTCGCGATGCCCCGCACCGCGCCCTTGTCGTCATAGAGCACTTCAGTCGCGGCGAAGCCCGGATAGATCTCGACGCCGAGCGCCTCCGCCTTCGGCGCCAGCCAGCGGCAGACATTGCCGAGCGAGCCGATGTAGCAGTGATGATTGTCCATCAGCGAGGGCATCGCGAAGCCCGGGAGCTTGATGCGGTTGTCGCCGAACATCCAGTAGAAGTGGTCGTCCTTGACCTGCGTTTTCAGCGGACAGTCGGGATCCTCACGCCAGTCGGGGATCAGCTTGTCGAGCGAGATCGGATCGATCACCGCACCGGACAGAATGTGCGCGCCGACCTCGGAGCCCTTCTCCACGACGACGATGTTGAGATCGGCGTTGAGCTGCTTCAGCCGGATCGCCGCGGCCAGGCCGGAGGGGCCGGCGCCGACGATGACGACATCGAATTCCATGGATTCGCGCGGGGGAAGTTCTTCGGTGCTCATCTGATCTCAGCCCTTGAGACGGTTCCTTGTCATTTGCGCCCCCTTGTTTCCGATTTTTCCGGGTAGGACAACCACGGAAATGCGTTCCGCTGGGATGCAAGGCGGCCTAAACTGAACTAATAGTCAGACTTTCCGATGATACCCGAACCCGCACCCACCGTCCGCGAGCTCTTAGCCTTCTATCTGGAGGCCGGAGTCGACTGCGCGCTCGCGGAGGAGCCGATCGACCGCCTGGCGGAATTGGACGCCCCGCCGCCCGCCCCGCGCGCGGCACCGCCGATCGAGGCGCCGCGGCCGGTCGCCGCGCCTGCGGTGATGCGCGGCGAGGCCGCTCCTGCGCCCGACGTCGCCATCGCGTCCGCACGCGAGGCCGCGCGCACCGCGCCGACGCTCGAGGCGTTGCGCGAGCTGATGCAAAACTTCGAGGGCTGCGCACTGAAGCACACGGCGACGCGGCTGGTGTTCGCCGACGGCAATCCGCAGGCGCGCATCATGTTCGTCGGCGAGGCTCCGGGCCGTGACGAGGACATCGAGGGACTGCCGTTCGTCGGGCGCAGCGGCAAGCTGCTCGACCTCATGATCGGCGCCATAGGCCTCAACCGCACCACCGCCTACATCGCCAACGTCATACCCTGGCGGCCGCCCGGCAACCGCACGCCGACGCCGCAGGAGACGCAGATCTGCCTGCCCTTCATCCAGCGCCAGATCGAACTGGTGAATCCCGACGTGCTGGTGACGCTCGGCAATCCCTCGACACAGACGCTGCTGTCGACGCGCGAGGGCATCATGCGCACGCGCGGCCGCTGGTTCGACTACGAGACCGGCCAGCGCACCATCCGCGCGCTGCCGACGTTCCACCCGGCCTATCTCTTGCGCTCGCCGGCATACAAGCGCCTCGCCTGGCAGGATCTGCGCGCAATCGCGAAGGTGCTGGCGGGGTAGCGAGCTCTTGTAGGGTGGGCAAAGCGAAGCGTGCCCACCAGCTTTATCGTGGCTACGGATAGACTGACGTGGGCACGGCGCTTTGCGCCTTTGCCCACCCTACGATGTCAGCGTCCGGAGCACGCGGGTCAGTTTCCCTTCGGCCGCACGATGGCCCAGCCGATGCGCAGCAATCCCTGTCGACCATTGACCAGCCATTCGAACGCGCGCGGCACCTCCGGCACGATGCCGGGAAAGCGCGCGAGGATTTCCGGCGGCGGGGTGCCGGCCGTGTCGGAGGTGCGCCAGACCACGACGCCGCCGGTCTCGCTGAACTTGGCCTGGCTCATCCACGGCGTCCGCCCGGGCTGAGCGTCGATGAACAGATGCGGCCGGCCGGAATGCAGCGTGATCAGGCTGGCGAGCTGGGTGTCGCCGGCGACCGCGCGCAGGCGATGATTGGTGCGGCGAGCGAAGCTCTCGTCGAAGAAATCAGAGATCGCACGCGCCGGCATCGAGGTCGCGATTTCATTGGTGCCGGTCCAGGGCAGGAACAGCACGGCGAGCACGACGCCGGCGGCCGGCGCGGCGACGGCGGCAGCCCACACCGTCCGCAGCATCCGCGCGCGGCGCATCGCGATGAGGTCGCCGGCCGCGACCACCACGGCAAGCCCGGACATCACCAGCACGACTCCGGCGCCGCCGACGACGGAGTTGAGCCCGAGCAGGCCCGAGATCAGCACCGCGCCGAGTGCCGGCGCCAGCGCAAAGAAGTAAACGAAGTTGCGCCCGAGCGGCTCGACTGGTGGGCGGAAAATGATCGGCGCTTCCTCGCCCTTGGTGACGAACAGGCCGGTGTTGAGGAAGGTCAGCGCCGGGATCGTCGCCGCGCCGAGCACGAGCCCGCCAAGCAGCCAGGCCGCATGGAGCGCGCGGGCGCTGAGCTCCGTGACTTGCGGCATGGCCGGCATCACAAACGTCTCCGCGCGCATCAGCCAGACCGCATAGGGCAGCGCCAGCACCGCGACGACGATCAGCGCGAACAAGGGATCGAGCGAGCGCAGCGTGCGACGGCCGCCGGCGGTCGAGAGTGCGAAGACGACGATCAGCAGCAGCAGGAAGATCGCGGCAGGCGTGGTCAGCAGCAGCAGGCCGGCCTCGATCGACCAGGCGAACCAGGCATTGCCGCGGCGCTGGCCGATGATCTGCCAGGAATGCAGCAGCAGCAGCGCCCAGAGCGGCCGCGCCAGCACCAGCGGGCCGAAATCGAGCGCGGGCGAAGAGAAGGCCAGCACCGTCATGGTCAGGAGCACGGCGAGCACCGCCTGCTGCGAGCCGACCACGGCGCGGGAGAGATGATAGAGCGCGATGAAGGTCGCGATCTCGCAGAGCTGGGCCAGCACATAGACGCCGAACACGTGGCCGCCGGCGGCGCGATAGGCGATATCGGCGAGCCAGATCGGCAGCGGCGGCCCCAGATCCGTACCGACCTGATATTCGCGGCCGAACGCCAGCAGCGTCGCGAGGCTCCCCGGCGGGCTGCGGTAGAACGCCAGCGCCACGAACAACCACATCAAAGCCTGGAGCAGCACGGCGATCCACACGATCAGCCGCGGCCGGGCGCGAATGAGCTCGATGACCAGGGAGGTAAACCGCATGCAACGTCCGAAAGATGCAGCCAACCCGTCCAGCCGGCCCTATTCGCTCACACCTGTTTTGATAGTGGGCGCAGCGCGCTGTGGCAACGACGGTCTGCTCCCTCTCCCCGTTCTTACGGAGAGTAAGGTGTGGAGGCGTACCAGCAACAGGTCGTCATGCCCGGGCCTGTCCCGGGCATCCACGTTCTCCGTGCCGCAGGAAAGACGTGGATGGCCGGGTCAAGCCCGGCCATGACGATGCGGAAGCACCGGGATAAAACCATTAGAGATTTGCCGACGTGTCAATTTCCAGGCTGGTCTCCACCTGCACTTCAGTGACCGTGAACAAATCCTGCACCGGCTCGACGGTCCAGGGCATGTGCTTGGCACGGGCCGCCGCGACGGGGGCGAAGAAGCTGCGGTGGTGGATGGAGGGGCCAAGGCGATCGAGGGCGTCGAGATGCTCGGGGACGGCATAGCCCTTGTGCTGCTCGAAGCCGTAGCCGGGGCAGTCCTGCGCCAGCGCGCACATCAGGCGGTCGCGCGTCACCTTGGCGATGATCGAGGCGGCCGCGATCGACAGCACGATGCCGTCACCGCCGATCACGGCCTCGCAGTCGCAAGGCGTGTCGAGGCGGTCGCGGCCGTCGACGAAGACGTGGCGGGGCTGCTCGGGCAGCGCCACCACGGCGCGCTTCAAGGCCCACAGCGAGGCGCGCAAAATGTTGTCGCGGTCGATTCGCGAGGGCGAGGCGACGGCGACCGAGACCTGTGCGGTGGCGCAGATCTTGTCGAACAGTCTTTCGCGCTCCTCGGCGGTCAGGCGCTTGGAATCGTCGATGCCGCGCGGGATGCGGTCGGGATCGAGAATCACCGCGGCCGCCACCACGGGACCGGCCAGCGGCCCGCGGCCGGCCTCGTCGCAGCCCGCGACCGGCCAGATGCCGCGCTTGATCAGCGCGCGCTCGCGGCGGAAGCTCGGCGGCGCGATCGCGATGATGCCTTTCTTGCCGGGGAGGACCGGCGCGGCCTTGACGGCAGGCGCCTTCGCCTTGGCAGGGGCGGCCTTCTTCGCAGCAGCGCTCGGCTTGGGCGCGTCTTTGGCCGGTTTCTTGGCGGACTTGTCCCGAATCATGGCCGGGATCGTGCGCAAGCGATCCGGCGAGCGCAACCTGGAACCCCGCGCAATTCCCGTTATTCAGACCCGTCCTACTCCGCCAGATGCACCCGCCGGTCCTCGCCGACCTCGATGCCGGGCGCGACGACCACTTCCCAGGGATGGCCGTCGGGATCGGCGAAATAGCCGGAATAGCCGCCGTAATCGGTCTCATGCGCCGCTTTCAGCGGAACCGCGCCCTTGCCAAGGGCGAAGGCCAGCACGGCATCGACCTCCTCGCGTGTCCGGCAGTTCCAGGCGAGCGTCGTGCCGCGGAAGGTCGATGGCCTCGGATCGTCAGTTAACTTGGCGTCGGCTGCGAGCTGATCCCAGGGATACAGCGCGAGCACCGGACCGCCCGTATCATAGAATGCGACCGCCTCCCCGGTTGCCTTCAGACGGCGCGCAAAGCCGAGCGCATCGTAAAAGGCGATGCTGGCGCGGATGTCGCTGACGCCGAGCGTGATGACGGTGAGCCGCGGTACCGGCGGAGGGAGTTCTTTGCTCATGCGACGCGTCGTCCCTTTCCCGATCAGAACAGGCTGAGCTGCTCGCCGTTCTGCTTCGGCTTGGCAAAGTGATCCGTCGTCAGCTTCGAGCGCCGCTTGTTGAGGCCAAGCCTGTCGCAAGCGATCTCGAAACGGCGGCCGATGGTCCAGGCCATCGGTCCCGTCCCCTTCATCCGCTCGCCCCATTTCGCATCGTAATCGCGGCCGCCGCGCATGTCGCGGATCAGCGTGAAGACGTGACGATAGCGGTCCGGATAGTTGGCCATCAGCCATTCCCGAAAGAGATCGCGCACCTCCAGCGGCAGCCGCAACAGCACATAGGAGGCCTCCTTGACGCCGGCATGGGCGGCGGCATCGAGGATGCGCTCGATCTCGGAATCGTTCAGCGCGGGGATCACGGGCGCGACCATCACGGTGGTGGGAATGCCGGCGTCCGAGAGCTGCTTCAGCGCCTCCAGCCGCTTCGGCGGCGTCGAGGCCCGCGGCTCCATGGTGCGCGCCAGCTTCGGATCGAGCGAGGTGACCGATATCGCGACCTTGGCAAGGTTGCGCCTCGCCATGCGCGAGAGAATGTCGATGTCGCGCACCACCAGCGCCGATTTGGTGACGATGCCGACGGGATGGCCGGTGCGCTCCAGCACTTCGAGAATGCCGCGCATGATTTTGCGCTCGCGCTCGATCGGCTGATAGGGATCGGTGTTGGTGCCGATCGCGATCATCCGCGGCTCGTAGCCGGGCGCGGCGAGTTCCTTCTCGAGCAGCGCCGGCGCCTCGGGCTTCACGAACAGTTTCGACTCGAAGTCGAGCCCCGGCGACAGGCCGAGATAGGCATGCGTCGGCCGCGCGAAGCAATAGACGCAGCCATGCTCGCAGCCGCGATAGGGATTGATCGAGCGGTCGAAGCCGATGTCGGGTGAATCGTTGCGGGTGATCACCTTGCGCGAGGTGTCGACCGCGACCGAGGTCTTGAACGGCGGCAGATCTTCCAGGCTCTGCCAGCCATCGTCGAAGGCGACGCGGGCCTCGGCCTCATAACGGCCGCTGGCATTGGATTGGGCGCCCCGCCCTCGCCTGCGCGCACGGTCGATGGCGGCGCCAAGCTGGGGAAAATCAGAGTCCGCACCCGCCGGCTCGGAGGGCGCCTTGACCGGCGGGTGCTTGAGAGCATGAGAGGATGCTGGACTCATGCAGCCAAGATACCACGACACAGGAACAAATCAAGAACACAAACAAAAAACTCGAAAACAACCCCATGTACAGTAGCCGCCCAAACTTAGGGCGCGCGGCCTTGACCTCGCGCAACACGCATGTCGCAGCGATCCCGTTTGATGCCGGCAAGGGATCGATCGTCGCGGAACACAGTTGGTGACGATCCCCGGGTGAAGGTCGGCATGAACATGACAAATCAACAACAATCGGCTGCCGCAAGCAGCGACCTCGATCTGCTCGATCGCTATTGGCGCGCCGCGAACTACCTCTCCGTCGGGCAAATCTATCTCTTGGACAACCCGCTGCTGCGAGAGCCCCTGCGGCCCGAGCACATCAAGCCGCGTTTGCTCGGCCATTGGGGCACGACGCCAGGGCTGAACTTCATCTACGCCCATCTCAACCGCGTCATCCGCGCGCTTGACCTCAGCGTGATCTATGTCTGCGGGCCCGGGCATGGCGGCCCGGGCATGGTCGCCAACACCTATCTCGAAGGCAGCTACAGCGAGATCTATCCGGATATCGCGCGCGATGCGGAGGGATTGCGAAAACTTTTCAGACAGTTCTCCTTCCCCGGCGGCATTCCGAGCCATGCGGCGCCGGAAACGCCGGGCTCGATCCACGAAGGCGGCGAGCTCGGTTATGCGCTGGTGCACGCCTACGGCGCGGCCTTCGACAATCCCGATCTGATCGTCGCCTGCGTCGTCGGTGACGGCGAGGCCGAGACCGGCCCGCTCGCAGCGTCCTGGCATTCGAACAAGTTCCTGAATCCCGCCCATGACGGCGCGGTGCTGCCGATCCTGCATCTCAACGGCTACAAGATCGCCAACCCGACCGTGCTGGGGCGGATGCCCGACAGCGAGATCCGCGATCTCTTCCGCGGGCTCGGCCACGAGCCGCTGTTCGTCGAGGGCGATGACCCCAAATTGATGCACCAGGCCATGGCGGACGCGCTCGACGTCGCGCTCGCCAGCATCCGCTCGATCCAGCAGCGCGCCCGCGACGGTCGCAAGACGATTGAACGGCCGCGCTGGCCGATGATCGTGCTGCGCAGCCCGAAGGGCTGGACCGGGCCGAAGGAGGTCGACGGCAAGAAGGTCGAAGGTTTTTGGCGCGCGCATCAGGTGCCCGTTGCGAACTGTCGCGAGAACCCGGCGCATCTGAAGATTCTCGAAGAGTGGATGCGCAGCTACGAGCCGGAGAAGCTGTTCGACCATAACGGCGCGCTCATCCCCGAGCTTCAGGCGCTGGCACCCGACGATACCAGGCGCATGGGCGCCAACCCGTACGCCAATGGCGGCCTGCTCAAGAAGGAGCTGAAGCTGCCGGACTTCCGCAGTTTTGCCGTGGACGTGCCGCAACCCGGTGGCGTCACTGCAGAGGCGACGCGTGAGCTCGGCAAATTCTTGCGGGACGTCGTCCGCCTCAACGCGCAAGAGCGCAATTTCCGCATCATGGGCCCGGACGAAACCGCGTCAAACCGGCTGGACGCGGTGTTCGAAGCCACAGAACGCGTCTGGATGGAGCCGATCGAGCCTTACGACGTGCATCTCGCGCAGGACGGCCGCGTCATGGAAGTCTTGAGCGAGCATCTCTGCCAGGGCTGGCTCGAAGGCTATCTGCTCACCGGCCGCCACGGCTTCTTCTCCTGCTACGAGGCCTTCATCCACATCGTGGATTCCATGTTCAACCAGCACGCCAAATGGCTGAAGGTGACGCGGCATCTGCCATGGCGGCGCCCGATCGCCTCGCTCAATTATCTCCTGACCTCGCATGTCTGGCGTCAGGACCATAACGGCTTCAGCCATCAGGACCCCGGCTTCGTCGACCTCGTCGCCAACAAGAAGGCCGACATCGTCCGCATCTATCTCCCGCCGGATGCCAACACGCTGCTATGGATCGCCGATCACTGCCTGCGCACTTACAATCGCATCAACGTCATCGTCGCCGGCAAGCAGCCGGCGCCGCAATGGCTGTCGATGCAGGAGGCCGCCACACATTGCGATGCCGGCATCGGCATCTGGACCTGGGCCGGCAATGAGGGCGCCGACAGCGAACCCGACGTCGTGATGGCCTGCGCCGGTGACGTGCCGACACTGGAGACGCTTGCCGCCGTCGACCTGCTGCGCAAGGCGCTGCCGGACCTGAAGATCCGCGTCGTCAACGTTGTCGACCTGATGACGCTGCAACCGAGCGAGCAGCACCCGCACGGCCTGTCCGACCGCGACTTCGACAGCCTGTTCACGCGCGACAAGCCCGTGATCTTCGCCTATCACGGCTATCCGTATCTGATCCACCGCCTCACCTATAACCGGACCAACCATGCCGGCATGCATGTGCGCGGCTTTGCCGAGGAGGGCACCACGACGACGCCGTTCGACATGGTCGTGCTCAACGGGCTCGACCGCTATCACCTCGCCATCGAGGCGATCGAACGCGTGCCGGGCCTGGCGACCAAGGCCGCGCAGGTGAAGCAGCAGTTCCGCGACAGACTGATCGAGCATTCGCGTTACGTGCGCGAGCACGGCGAGGACATGCCTGAGGTGCGCGACTGGGTCTGGCCCGACCGCGCCGGCGGCAACACGCCGGCCGAGGCCGGCGATTGACGCCCCGTGTCCGACGCGGTTCTCGTTCTCAACTCGGGCTCGTCGAGCATCAAGTTCGGCCTGTTCGATATCTCCGCGGCCGAGCCCACCCTGCTCTGCAACGGCCTGCTCGACGAACACGAGGCAAAGCCCCGGCTCGCCGTGAAGAGCCCTGCGGGCGAAGACCTGTTCGAGACGCACAGGGAGGCGTCTGAGGCGAACAGCGGCGATCTGTTCACCGATGTGCTGGACTTCGTCGAGGATCGTTTTGGCGGTCATCGCTTACGCGCTGTCGGTCATCGCATCGTTCATGGCGGGCCGGATTATTCCGGCCCGGTCGAACTGACGGATGGTGTCTATGCAAGGCTGGAGGCGTTGACGCCGCTGGCGCCGCTGCATCAGCCAAGATGCCTGGAGCCGATCCGCACCATCGCGGCGATCAGGCCCGGCCTCACGCAGATCGCCTGCTTCGACACCGCCTTCCATCACAGCATGGCGCCGCCGGCGAGCCGCTTTGCCATTCCAAGGCGCTTCGAGGCGCGCGGCATCCGCCGCTACGGCTTCCACGGCCTGTCGTTCGAATATGTCGCCGGCCGCCTCGCGGAAATCGCGCCGGAGCTCGCGACGAGGCGCATCGTCATCGCGCATCTCGGCAATGGCGCGAGCCTCTGCGCATTGCGCGATGGCCGCAGCGTCGATACCACGATGGGGCTGACGCCGCTCGACGGCCTCGTGATGGGCACGCGAAGCGGCACGATCGATCCCGGCCTGCTGCTCTATCTGCAGCAGCACGAGAAGATGTCCGGCGAAGACGTCCAGCACCTGCTCTATCACCAGTCGGGTCTGCTCGGCGTCTCCGGCATCTCGGCCGACATGCGCACGCTGCTCGCGAGCCACGAGGCGGCGGCGCGGGAAGCGGTCGATCTCTTCACGCTTCGTGCGGCGCAGCAGGTCGCAATGATGACGGCCACGCTCGGCGGGCTGGATTGCCTGGTCTTCACCGGCGGCATCGGCGAGCATGCGAGCGATATCCGCAGCGCGATCGGCGAGCGTCTTGCGTGGCTCGGCGTGCGCATCGACGCGGCGGCGAATGACGCGGGCCGCGGGCGGATCAATGCCGGCGCCTCGGCGGTGGATGTCTTCGTCATCCCGACTAACGAAGAACTGACGATCGCACGGCATTGCGTCTCGGTGCTGCAAGCTACCGGGACAGTATCGTAGGGTGGGCAAAGCGACCTGTCCGCCGTAGCTCGAAGAGCGAAGGCGGAAGCGTGCCCACCAATTCTCGGTGGTGGGCACGGCGCGAGCGCGCCTTTGCCCACCCTACGATACTGCGAACGACGGCGAATCCAGCCAAATAGAGCGTGATGAGATGCGTTCTTCCCTTCTCCCCTTGTGGGAGAAGGTGGCGCGAAGCGCCGGATGAGGGGTCTCTATCCGCGGTCACATCTGCGAATGAACATGCGGAGACAGACCCCTCACCCCAGTGAGTTTGTGTCTCCCAGCGGTGCTGCCCTCTCCCACAAGGGGAGAGGGCGCAGTAACGCGCAGCTCGCTGTTAGTGAATACCCGCGAAAATCTGGATGCATCCGATCGCGACCTCGATCAGGATCAGCACGACCACCGCGATTTCGAGGCGGAGTGAGCGCTGGGTGTCGATGATGTCGGTCAGTGCATCGGCCGTCTCCGCGACGACCGTGAGCTTGCGCTCGAGCGTGTCGAGACGCTCCTTCAATTCGTACTCATCTTCGAGACGCGCATAGAGCCGGTCGAGCTGCGGTTTTTCCCAGAGCGCGTCGGGCTTTTCAGCGACCGCGACGCGGCCGGCGACGCGCTGCTGGACGAGCAGCGCGTTGCCGATGAGCTGCAGGATGCCCCTGCGTCGCCGCGACGTACGGCCTTTCTCGGCGAGCTCCCGCGCAAAAGGCTCGATGACATCGAAGACCGCAGCGACGCGCCGCTCATCGCGTGCCAGCGACGTGCTTTTGGCGAGTGCGTCCGCGATCAGCAGCAGCCGTTCGTCGGAAAATTTCGAGAGATTGATCGGGCCGCCCGGCTGGATCGCTTCGGCATTTTCATCCTTGCAGAGCTGGGCCTGCGCGGTCTCCTCCTCATGGGGGCTGAGCTCGCCGATCACGCGGGACTTGAGGCTATCGAGCAGCACCTTCTCCTCGGAAGGGAGGAGCCCGATCAGCACCACGACGCCGTAGCGGAAGATCACGGCGAGGCCGGCGTGGACGCGGAAGGCGGCGGGCGTCGAGGAGACGGGTGCGCCGAGCTCGAGCCCGGACGGATTGATGCGTTCGCCGAGCATCACGGCGCGGATCCGCAAGGTCGGCGCGGCGTCCGACTTCGGCGATGCTGGCGTGGTGCCAATGGGAAGTTGATCGGCGGTCACTCGACTATCTCACTCTCGGCATCGGCAGTTGCGGGTTTTCCCGTCGTAGGGTCCATGTCAGACCGCCGATGCAGGCTTGCGGACCGGAAGCGTCCTCACCTCGATCATATCGGCGGAGACAGCCCCGTTTGAAGCTCACGAAGCCGAAATTCGCCGAAACATTCGGCAATATTGTCACCCCGCGCGAGACACATTTGGCTGCGATGGGCGGGCGTGGTTTACCATCACATCCCGGAACGCCGCCAAAAAGTTGCACTCGGTGACGCCGCATGTTTATGACAAAGTCATAACAAGCTACGCTTCTCCCGAATTGCGGACATCGAAGCTTCAGTCATGCTGAGCGTCATCATCCCGACCGAAGGCGTCGAACAGACTGCGGTCGCAACTCTGGCCGCGCTGGTGCCCGGTGCCGCCGCGGGCGTCATCCGCGAAGTGCTGCTGGTCGACGGCACCCGGAACGGCGTCATCGAGCGCGTTGCCGACGTCGCAGGCTGCCGTTTCATCGGTTTCGAGGGATCCTCGCAAGGCGCGGCGCTCGCCGCCGGCGCGCTCCAGGCCCGTTCACCCTGGCTGATGTTCCTGCCCGCCGGCGCCGTGCTGGAAACGGGCTGGATCGAGGAGACCACCCAGTTCATCCAGGCCGTCTCTAGCAGCGGACGGGATCGTGCTGCGGTGTTCCGCTATGCCCGCTCGCCCTACGCCGATACCGGTCTGCGCGACGTGTTCCGCGCCGTGGCGCGCAAGCTGGTCGGCCCGCTGGGCGACCAGGGACTTTTGATCGCGCGCGACCATTACGAACGGGTCGGCGGCTATCCGCCCCAGGCTCGCCGTTCCGAGGCGCAGCTGCTCCGCCGGCTCGGCCGCTCGTCCCGGACCATGCTGCGCAGCCGGATCGTCATGGTCGGCTGAGGCACCTGATACTTGCCAAAGTCAAATAATTATTTGACAATGGCAATTATTGAGGTGTCCCGATGTCATTCAACGGTACCGACCACCAGATCGCAGCGGTCCGCGCCTTCAACCGCTTCTACACCCGCAAGCTCGGCGTGCTCGACCAGCACCTGGGACAGAGCCCGTTCTCGCTCAGCGAGGCCCGGGTGCTCTACGAGCTCGCGCATCGCGACGAGCTTTCGGCAAAAGAGATCGGGAACGAGCTCGGTCTCGACCCCGGCTATCTCAGCCGCATCGTGCAGAGTTTTGACGAGAAGGGACTGATCACGCGAAAGCCCCTGCCCGCGGATCGCAGGCAATATCAGCTCAGCCTCACCGCCAAGGGCCGCCAGACCTTCGCCCAGCTGAATCTCGGCTCGCAAAACGAGGTTGCCGCCATGCTGGCGCAGCTGTCGGCCGGCGATGCAGCGCGGCTCACGCAGGCCATGGCGACCATCGAGGCCGTGCTGGAGCAACGCCGAAGCCAGCCCGCTTCGTTCATGCTGCGCAGCCATAGCGTCGGCGACATGGGCTGGGTCATCTCCAGCCAAGGCGCCGCCTATGCCGCGGACTACGGCTGGGACATCAGCTATGAGGCGCTGGTCGCCGAGATCTGCGCACAGTTCATCAGGAATTACGACCCCGCGCGCGAACATTGCTGGATGGCGGAGGTCGGCGGCGAGCCGGTCGGCTCGATCTTCCTGGTCAAGGCCACGGACGAGATCGCCAAGCTGCGCCTGTTGCAGGTGGAGAAGAAAGCGCGCGGGCTCGGCGTCGGCCGCGCGCTGGTCGAGCAATGCATCCAGGGCGCCCGCGAGCGCGGCTATCGCCGGATGACGCTGTGGACGCAAAGCATTCTGGTTGCCGCGCGCGGCATTTACCAGAGCGCAGGATTCAAGCTCGTGAAGGAGGAGAAGCACCACAGCTTCGGTGCCGATCTGGTCGGCGAGACGTGGGAGCGGGATCTCTAGCTGCGCGAGACGCGGCGCGGACTACGGAGCGATGCGCATTGTTGTGCCCTCTCCCCTTGCGGGAGAGGGCAGCGACGCAAGGAGACACAAGCTCACTGGGGTGAGGGGTATGCCTCCTCGCATTCCGTGCCGATAGATACCCCTCATCCGGCGCTTCGCGCCACCTTCCCCCGCAAGGGGGGAAGGGAAGAAAGAACAGACTACACCGTCGCGCCCTGCGCCTTTGGCCGGCGCAGATGCTCGTCCAGCCGCGGCATGATCTCGACGAAATTGCAGGGGCGCGTGCGGTAGTCGAGCTGGCTCGCGAGGATGCCGTCCCAGCCGTCGCGGCAGGCGCCGGGCGAGCCCGGCAGGCAGAAGATGTAGGTCGCGCCAGCAACGCCCGCGGTGGCGCGGCTCTGGATCGTCGACGTGCCAATCTTGGCGTGGCTCAGCATGTGGAAGGCGATCGAGAAGCCGTCCATGCGCTTCTCGAACAGCGGCTCGATCGCCTCCGGCGTGACGTCGCGCCCGGTAAAGCCGGTGCCGCCGGTGGTGATGACGACGTCGATGCCGGCATCCGCGATCCAGCGGCGGATGACAGTGCGGATCGCCTCGACGTCGTCGGTGACGATCTCGCGCGCGGCGAGATGGTGACCGGCTGAGGTCAGGCGGTCGGCGAGCGTCTGGCCCGACTTGTCATCCGCGAGCGCGCGCGTGTCGGAGACGGTGAGCACCGCGATGTTGAGCGGGATGAACTGTTTGGATTCGTCGATCGAGGCCATTGGTACTTCCTCTCGTGTCCCGGACGCGATGCAGCGCGTGAGCGGTGCATCGCAGAGCCGGGACCCATGTCAGAGGCTTGGGAGACCGGCGTTGTGGGCCCCGGCTCAGCAGCGCATCACTTCGTGCTGCGCTGCGTCCGGGGCACGAGATCTTCGTTACTGCGCCCCGCCGCCGAACGTGTTGCAGGCCTGGACCGTGCCCTGCTGATAGCCGGTCATGAACCACTGCTTGCGTTGCGCGGCCGATCCGTGGGTGAAGGAGTCGGGCACGACGCGGCCGGTGGCCTGGCGCTGCAGCGTGTCGTCGCCGATCGCGCTCGCCGTGGTCAGCGCGGCGTCGATGTCGCCGGGCTCGAGGAAGTTCGGACGCTTCTTGGCCTCGCGGTTGACCCAGACGCCGGAGAGACAATCCGCCTGCAACTCCACCTTGACCTGGAGTGCGTTGGCCTCGGCCTTGCTGCCGGCTTGCTGCTGCAGGCGTGTGACGCGCGGGATGATGCCGAGCAGGTTCTGGATGTGATGGCCGGCCTCGTGCGCGATGATGTAGGCGGTGGTGAAGTTGCACGCCGACTTGCCGGAGCAGCCGCGGAAGCGCGTCTCGACCTCGCGGAAGAAGCTGGTGTCGAGGAAGATGGTGCGGTCCGGCGGGCAGTAGAACGGGCCCATCGCCGACTGCGCCATGCCGCAGCGGCCGCCATTGGTGGCGTTGCGGAACAGCACGACCTTCGGACCGGTATAGGACTGCCCGCTGGCCTGGAAAATCTCGCTCCAGCGATCGTCGATCTCGCCGAGGATGCCGGATATCATGCTGCCGACCTCGTCGGTCGGCGCGCCGCGCTTGGCCGAGGTCGACTGACGATCGGTCTGGTAGCTCGGCGCCTGGCCGCCGCCGGAGAGGATCTCGGCGCCGCCGATCAGGATACGCGGATCGATGCCGAAGGCATAGCCGATCAGGCCAAGCACGATGATGGTACCGATGCCGAGCCCGCCGCCGCCCATCGGCAGGCCGAACCCGCCTCCTCCACCGCCGCCGCCAAAGCCACCACCTTGGTCGCGACGATCCTCGACGTCGTCGCTGCGGCGGAAGTCATCGTAACGCATGGCGGTTGTCCCTCGGGGGTCCCTGATTCAGTCTCGTCGGCGCACAGATACGCAAAAGCTCAACGCGCCACACAGGTAAAATTTCCATTGCGTTAATCAATATCCCGGTCGGCAAAAATTGCCTAGTGCGACAGCACGCCCGCACCAGCAATTTTTTCCGGTCCGCGTGCAATTTTTTCCGAGAGAAATTTGCAGTCGCGGCGGCTGCCGCGCCGCAGATGAATGCGAAATATACCGTAAAACACAGCGATTGTGCGCATCACGCGGCATATCGCGGGCGATGCGACGCCTGCTCAGAAAAGCAGCGGGTTAAGTCGTTTTTTACTTTGCCGCTGCAATGTAACGGCCAGTCGGTTGTTTGGTCCCGCGTCGCCGACAGCGTCGCCTGAGTCAGAGTTCTTGAGTCATGGTAGAGTCGCGTCGCGGGGCGTCTGCAAGGGCGCCCCGCACAAATTTTGAGTCCGCCTCGCATCGCATCATCGTCGGCGATTGCGTCGCCGAGATGTCGAAGCTTCAGGCTGGCAGCGTCGATCTGGTGTTCGCAGATCCGCCGTACAACCTCCAGCTCAAGGGCGATCTCAAGCGCCCCGACGAATCCCACGTCGATGCCGTCAACGACGAGTGGGACAAGTTCGATTCGTTTTCCGCCTATGACGATTTCACCCGCGCCTGGCTGCTGGCCGCGCGCCGCGCGATGAAGCCGTCGGCGACGATCTGGGTGATCGGCTCCTATCACAACATCTTCCGCGTCGGCGCGATCATGCAGGACCTCGGCTTCTGGCTCCTGAACGACATCGTCTGGCGCAAGACCAATCCGATGCCGAACTTCCGCGGCCGCCGCTTCACCAACGCGCACGAGACGATGATCTGGGCCGCGCGTGACGAAAAAGCCAAGGGCTACACGTTCAACTACGAAACGCTGAAGGCCGCCAACGAGGACGTACAGGCGCGCTCGGATTGGCTGATCCCGCTCTGCACCGGCGAGGAGCGCCTCAAGGGCGCCGACGGCAAGAAGGTGCACCCGACGCAGAAGCCGGAAGGCCTGCTCGCGCGCGTGCTGCTGTCGTCGTCGAAGCCCGGCGATCTCGTGATCGATCCGTTCAACGGCACCGGCACCACCGGCGCCGTCGCCAAGCGCCTCGGCCGCTCCTATATCGGCTTCGAGCGCGACAAGACCTATGCCAAGGCCGCCGAAGCGCGCATCGCCAAGGTCGAGCCTCTGCCGGAAGAGAGCCTCGCCCCGTTCGTGACCGCGCGCGAAGCCCCGCGCGTCGCGTTCTCCGAGCTGATCGAGCGCGGCATGATCATGCCCGGCACGAAACTGTTCGACGCCAAGAAGAAGCTCGGCGCTCTCGTCCGCGCCGACGGCGCCATCATGCTCGGCGACAAGGTCGGTTCGATCCACCGCATCGGCGCGGTGGCGCAAGGCGCGCAGGCCTGCAACGGCTGGACCTTCTGGCACGTCGAGACCAAGAAGGGCCTCAAGCTGATCGACGAGCTGCGTGCGGAAATCCGTGCAGGCATGGCGGCGGAGTAGCCGCTGCCGCACGTCGTGACCTTGTAGGGTGGGCAAAGGCGCAAAGCGCCGTGCCCACGAATCCTTCTCCGTAGATACAGAACGTGGGCACGCTTCGCTTTGCCCACCCTACGGAGTCTTGAACGCGGCCACAGCCGGGACTACATTCGCCCGATCAGCCCCGTCCCGACGGGTGGCCCCCATGCGACGACAGTCCGAGACTTTGCTGCTGGTGCCGCTGCTGCCGATCTTCCTGCTCGGCATGTTTCCGATGTTCCTGATCGCACTGCTCGGCTTCTTCGGCCTCGCGCTGTTCGGCGTGCTCGTGGTCTGCGTCGGGCTCGCCAGCAGCAACGAGGCGCACGACAATTTCAATCACGACGTCATCGTGCACGGCTATGCCCGCGGATCCGAGCGCGCGGCGCGCGCCTCCGACATGCATCTCGCCGCCAAGCTCGGACTGCGCCTGGAGGCGGTCGGCGCGGCGATGGTCGTTACGGCGGCGATCGGGCTTTGTTACGCCGGCTGATCTGCGTGGCGCGCACATACCGCCCGCCAACTCGCCGCTTGCGCGTCCGGCCCCGGGTTTGGCAAGAGAGGACGCCACGCGTTCGCTCTCGGCAACACACTGGGGAGATGCTCAATGCTCAAATTCTATTTCAACGGATCGCCGAACCCGACCAAGGTCGCGCTCTTCCTCGAGGAGTCCGGACTGCCGTTCGAGCCTGTCGCGGTCGACACCCGCAAGGGCGAGCAGTTCTCGCCGGACTATCTGAAGATCAACCCGAACGGCAAGGTGCCGGCGATCGACGACAATGGCACGATCGTGTTCGATTCCAACGCCATCCTGCTCTATCTCGCCGAGAAGACCGGCAAGTTCCTGCCCGCCAATCGCGCCGAATTGCTGTCATGGCTGATGTTCGTGGCGACCGGCGTCGGCCCGTATTCGGGTCAGGCGGTGCACTTCAAGCATTTCGCGCCGAAGGACCAGAACCACGACTACGCCCATAACCGCTACCAATACGAGACCGACCGCCACTACACGATCCTCGACGGTCACCTCAAAGGCCGCAGCTACATGGTCGGCGATGCCTATTCGATCGTCGACATGGCGCTGTGGGGCTGGGCGCGGATGGTGCCGTTCAAGCTCGGCGACGGCGCCTTTGCGCGCTACCCGAACGTGAAGCGGCTCGTCGACGAGATCTCGGCCCGTCCCGCCGCGGCACGCGCGATCGCGCTGAAGGACAAGTTCACCTTCAAGGCCGAGATGGACGACGAGGCGCGTCGCAACATGTTCAGGCACATGACGACCAAGGTCGCCTGATCGCACGACACAGCTCTTCGAGGCCACGCGCTTGCGCGTGGCCTTTTGCTTCTAAGGTTCAGGCGGCGTGGACCGAGCTCAGGAACTTGGCGACTTCCTGCTTCAGCCGGTTGCTGTCTGAAGACAGCGAGCGTGCCGCCGACAGCACCTGCGATGAGGCCGAGCCGGTCTCGGATGCCCCTCGCTGCACGTCGCCGATATTGGTCGAGACGCGCTGGGTGCCGTGAGCCGCCTGCTGGACGTTGCGGGAAATCTCCTGCGTCGCCGCGCCCTGCTCTTCCACGGCGGCCGCGACCGTCGAGGAAATCTCCGACAGCCGCTCGATGGTGCCGCTGATCTCCCTGATCGAGCCGACCGATTCCTCGGTGGCAGCCTGGATGCCGGAGACCTGCTGGGCGATCTCACCGGTTGCCTTCGCGGTCTGCTCGGCGAGTGCCTTGACCTCGGAGGCGACCACGGCAAAGCCGCGACCGGCCTCGCCCGCGCGCGCCGCCTCGATCGTGGCATTGAGCGCGAGGAGATTGGTCTGGCCGGCGATGGTGCTGATCAACTCGACCACGTCGCCGATGCGGGCGGCGGCCTTGGACAGCTCGCCGACGCGCTCGTTGGTCTTGGTCGCCTGCCCCACCGCCTCGCTGGCGATGCGGGCGGATTCCTGCACTTGGCGGGCGATCTCGCTGACCGAGGAGGAGAGCTCTTCGGTAGCCGACGCGACGGCCTGAACATTGGCCGAGGCCTCCTGGGAGGCGCTGGCGACTTCCGTCGACAGGTCCTGGGCGCGCGAGGCCGTCGTCGTCAGCGTGCCGGCCGAGGCTTCCAGCTCGTTCGATGCCGAGGACACGGTGTCGACGATCTCGCCGACCGCACGTTCGAACTGATTGGCCAGGTTTCTCATATCTTGCTTGCGGCTCTCGGCCTGCCGCGCCTCGACCTCGACCTGCTCGTGGCGCAGGCGCTCGGTCTCGACCATGCTCTCCTTGAACACCTGGATCGCCTTGGCCATGTCGCCGATCTCGTCGCTGTTACCACGGCCGGGGACCTCGACCTTGAGATCACCACTGGCGAGCAACCCCATCGCCCGGGTCATCGTGGTCAGCGGTCCGACGATGCTGCGCGCGATCAGGAAGGCGACGAGGCCGCCGAACAGGACCGCAAGGCCGCCGGCGACTTCCTGAATCCAGGTCGTGCTGGCAACGACGCCATCGGCGGCCGCGCGCGACTTCTGATAGTCCGCTTTCAGTCCGGTCTCCGCCACCTTGAGCTTGTCGACGCTTTCGGTGATCAGGGGCGCGATCTCGTTGCGGTAGATTTCATCGGCCTGGAGGATTGCGGCGGAGGTCGTCTCGAAGGCCGCCTTGTAGGTCGAAAGCGAGCTCTTGATCGGCCCGAACGCGGCCTTGACCTCGTCCGGCAGACCGGCCCCCTCCAGGGACTTGAGCGCTTGCTGCGCCCGATCGACATTGGTCCTGAAGGTCGCCGGCCCCTTTGCGTCCCGGACGGCGAGGAAGCGCCAGTTCGCGACACGAACCAGCAGGACCTTGGATTCAAGATCGGCGACGGGGGCGACCACGCTGGTATCGCCGGTTGCACGCGCGGCCTCGACCAGCTTGCCGGTGTTGGCGGTCAGTTCGTCGCCACCGGCGAGCAGAACGGCCTTGCCCTTGGTCGTCTCGTTGACGGCGGCGCCCATGCGCTCGCGCAGAGACTTCATCTTCTCGATGTCGGCGAGCAGGCCATTGTAGATCTTGAGCCGCTCCTCGGAGAGCGTCGACTTGGCCGCAGCCTTCAACAGCTCGACCGTCGCGGCCTCCCGCTCCGCAGCCTCCTTGAAGGCCGGCTCGTTGGCGTCATAGATGTAGCGGAGGTTGGCGCGCCGCAGCGCCTGGAGGTTGATCGAGATTTCCTGCACGCGCGCCGTGTTGTCCGACAGCGCGGACAGCCGCGTCATCTGGGCCTGAACGGCCCACAGATTCCAAACGGCGACCGCGGCCATCACCAGGCCAAGGACCACGAGAACCGAAAATCCGGCGTAGAGACGCCCCCGAATTCCTAAACGCAAGCTCGGCATCACTGTCCACCCATCAAGGAAGAAAAGAGAAGCAGCCGACGACCTTCTTACGATTGCAATGGCGATCCATTGCAACCACACCCCGGGAATCGTGCTGCACCGCCGCCGTACATTGCGGAACAATTGTTAATTGAGGCTGTATTTTACCGGCGTCGACTACGGAGAAGCCGACGAAGACATCGCTATCGTCTGTTCCGATGTACAAGAGTTGGGCACCGGTGGCGCACAGAATTGGTGGCCGGATCACGTAGTGCCTCGCTTCGGATCCACGCACACGCGCGTGGACCTTAGCTCTTGCGACGTCTGCTTTTTGATGTCCGCCCCGCTCAGGCGGCGTGGACCGAGCTCAGGAACTTGGCGACCTCCTGCTTCAGCCGGTTGCTGTCTGAAGACAGCGAGCGCGCCGCCGAGAGCACCTGCGAGGAGGCCGAGCCGGTCTCTGACGCGCCGCGCTGCACCTCGCCGATATTGGTCGAGACGCGCTGGGTGCCGTGCGCCGCCTGCTGGACGTTGCGGGAAATTTCGCGCGTCGCCGCGCCCTGCTGTTCCACGGCCGCCGCCACCGTCGAGGAGATTTCCGACAGCCGCTCGATGGTGCCGCTGATCTCCCTGATCGAGCCGACCGACTCTTCCGTGGCAGCCTGGATGCCGGAGACCTGCTGAGCGATCTCGTCGGTCGCCTTCGCGGTCTGCTGGGCGAGCGCCTTGACCTCGGAGGCGACCACGGCAAAACCTCGCCCGGCATCGCCGGCGCGCGCCGCCTCGATCGTGGCGTTGAGCGCAAGGAGATTGGTCTGGCCGGCGATGGTGGTGATCAGCTCGACCACGTCGCCGATGCGGGCGGCGGCCTTGGAGAGCTCGCCGACGCGCGCATTGGTCCGGCTCGCCTGGCCGACGGCTTCGGTGGCGATGCGGGCGGATTCCTGCACCTGGCGGGCGATCTCGCTCACCGAGGAGGACAGCTCTTCCGTCGCCGAGGCGACGGCCTGCACGTTGGCCGTGGCCTCCTGCGAGGCGGAGGCCACTTCAGTCGACCGGTCCTGGGCGCGCGAGGCGGTCGCGGTGAGCGTGCCGGCCGAGGCTTCCAGCTCGCTCGATGCCGACGACACGGTGTCCACGATCTCGCCGACCGCCTGCTCGAACTGATCGGCGAGCCGGACCATGTCTTTCTTGCGGCTCTCGGCCTGCCGCGCCTCGACAGCGACCTGCTCGGCGCGAAGGCGCTCGGTTTCGACCATGTTGTCCTTGAACACCTGGATCGCCTTGGCCATGTCGCCGATCTCATCGGCGTTGCCGCGACCGGGAATCTCGACCTCGAGATTGCCGCCGGCCAGCAGCCCCATCGCCCGGGTCATCGAGGTCAGGGGACCGACGAGGCTGCGGGCGGTCAGGAAGGCGACGATCAGGCCGAACAGGATGGCGATGCCGCCCGCAGTCTCCTGCACGGTCGTCGTGCCGCTGATGACGGCTTCGGTCTGGTCGCGGGATTCCTTGTAATCCTTCTTCAGGGTGGTTTCCGCGGCCCTGAGCTTGCCGATGCTGTCGACGATGAGCGGCGCGAGGTTCTTGTGATAGATCTCGTCGGCCTGGAGCATCGCCGCCGACGTGGTCTCGAACGCGGATTTGTAGATTCCGAGCGAGGTCTTCACCGGAGCGAGCGTGGTGCGGAGCTCGCTCGCCTGCGGGCTCTTTTCGAGCGCCGAAAGCCGCTGCATCGCCCGGTCCACATTGGTCCTGAAGTTGGCCGGCCCCTTGGTGTCGCGCAGGGCCAGGAAACGCCAATTTGCGATCTGCACCACGAGCAGCCTGGATTCGAGATCCGCGACCAGCGCCGCGGTGTCCTCGTCGACGGCCGCACGGGCCATGTCGACCAGCTTGCCCGTCTTGACGGTCAGCTCGTCGCCGCTCGGGAGCAGCGTCGCCTTGCCCGTCCGCGCCTCGTTGACGGCGTCGCCGAGATTGTCACGCAGGCTTCGCATCTTGGCGATGTCGGCGATCAGATCGCTGTAGAGCTTCCGCCGCTCCTCGGAGCCCGTCCCCTTCGCGCCGACCTGCAACAGCTCAGTCGCCGCGGTCTCCCGCTCGGCGGCCTCCTTCATCGCGGATTCATTGGCATCGTAGATGTAGCGCAGATTGGCCCGCTGGATCGCCTGGAGATGGGTCGAGATCTCCAGCACCCGCGCCGTGCTGTCCGAGAACGCCGAGGCCTTCGCGACCTGCTCCTGCACCGACCGCAAGTTCCAGATGGCAACCACCGCCATCACGAGACCAACCGCCACCAGGGCCATGAAGCCTGCGTACAGGCGTCCCCTGATCCGCAAACGAAACTTCGGCATTCCCACTGTCCACCCGGATGCATGTGAATTCGAGCGGACCGAACGAATCCGGCAATCGTCACGGCCACCCTGGCAGCCGCACGTCGCGCTTGAGGCGACTCACGCTGCACTGCGACACAATGGGGGACACTCGTTAATTGAACCTTCCAATATTTCGCGCAAACCTGCGGCGAAGCGCGCAACGCCTGCTGATTTTGTAGCCAGCTATGCATGAATCGGCGCGCTCACCATCACGGGTCGCGAAGATGAAGGGCGCGCCGATGTCCGCTCTGTCATTTTACTTTCGCCGAACGGGCTTCTCCAACTCGTACGCAATCTCCGACCGGGTCATGCCGCAGTCCTGAAGCTCCCGTTCGGTCATGGCAGCGAGCTGGTACCGGGCCCGGGAACGCTCCCGCCGAACCCGCATGATGTCCACCAGCATCCGCCATGCGCGCACGACAATCGACGACTGTGGCGGATGAGACCGGCCGGCGGACGCGACGCGGCTCAGTCCGGTCAGCTCGCGGCCCTCACACCCGTCTGCGGAAAAGGACCCAGCGCCTTCTCGGTCAGGACGGAGTCGCAGTATTCTCGGATCTCCCTGATCTTGCCCTCCTCGAACTGAAACACGAGACAATAGTCGTTGTCGTAGCGCACGCCCTCGGGCGTGACGTTGTCGCCCTTGGCTTCCACCACGACGACGTCGCCATCGGCGATGAAGCGGTGCGCCACAGTGCGCGTGCGGTCGCGCAGGCGGGTGCGCACATAGCCGTGCAGATCGTTGAGGATCGCCTCCTTGCCGGTGAAGGTGCGCGACCAGGAATACTGGCCGGTCACGACCCATCTGGCATCGTCGGCAAGGCTTGCGGTGAACAGGGCGCGATCGCGCACGGCCGGATCGGGGTTGGCGGCGGCGGCGAAAATATCCTGCATCAGTTTCTTGTTGGCGCTCGCGCTCATGGCGGCATCTCCTTTGGTAAGAACCACGGAGATCATCGTTCGCCGATCGAAATTCTTCAAATCGATAGCAGATATGATATCTATTCACCTCATGAATTTGAATTCCCTTGACCTCAATCTCCTGACCGCGCTCGACGCGCTGCTGCGCGAGGCCAATGTCAGCCGCGCCGCGATGAGGATGGGCCTGTCGCAGCCGGCGGCGAGCCACGCACTGCAGCGCCTGCGCGACATCTTCGGCGATCCGCTGCTGGTGCGGACCGGCGCGCGGATGGAGCTGACGCCGCGGGCGCAAACGCTCCGCGCGCCACTGGCGCAGGCGCTCGACCAGGTCCGCGGGCTGTTCCTGCCTGAGGACTTCGATGCTGCGCGCAGCGAGCGGCAATTCCGCCTGATGATGCCGGATCTTGCGGTCGAGCTGTTGATGCCGCCTTTGATGGAGAAGGTGACGCGCCTTGCGCCCAACGTCCGCATCGACGTCGTGCCGTGGCGGGGGCCGGCGATCTTCCACGCCGAATTCGCCCGCACCATTGACCTCGTGATCTCGATCGGCAACGCCTTCAAAGGATTTCACCGCCAGCTGCTCTACACCGACAGCGATGCCCTGGCGGTGCGGCGCGGCCATCCCGTCGGCACCAAGCTGAAGCGGCGCGAGACGTTCCTAGCCGCGCGCCATGTCGGCGTGATCATCCGCGGCAATGCCGAGGATCTCATCGACACCTGGCTGCACGGCAAAGGCATCGAGCGGCATATCTCGCTGGTGGTGTCGGGCTATCTCGAAGCGCTGCACGTCGCCGCGCGAACCGACCTCGTCGCCTTCGTGCCGCGCCGGCTGATCGCGGCGCTGTCGAATCAACTCGGCCTCGTCACGGTGACGCCGCCGCTCGATCCCGGCATCGACGAGCAGTTCATGTTCTATCCGACGCGGGCGCAGATGGACCCGGGCTCGATCTGGCTGCGGCGGCTGATGCTGGAGACGGGACGGGAGCTGGAGCAAGCCAAGCGCAAACTGCCGTAGGGTGGGATGCTCTCTCAACACACTCGGCGTCGTCCCGGACAAGCGCAGCGAAGCGGAGCGCTGATCCGGGACCCATAACCACAGGATGTGGTTTGGCGAAGACTCGTGGTTGTCAGCTCGGGCCGAAACTTCTCCCTGTGGTTATGGGTCCCGGGTCTGCGCTTCGCTTGCCCGGGACGACAGGGGAATATGCGGCCGCGCAGTGCTCCTACGCCTTCTGCGCGTCCATCACCTTGCGGATCGCCGGGCGATCGGACATGCGCTTGAAATGATCGGCGATCTTCGGCGTCGCGTTGATGTCGACGCTGTCGCCTTCGAGCCAGTGCGAGAGCGTATGGAGGTAGGGATCGCAGATCGTGAACTGATCGCCCATCACCCACGGGCCTTTGAACATCTTCTGCTCGATGAGCTTGAAGCAAGCGGCCATGGTCTTCGGCACCATCGCCTTCATGTCCGCAAGCGAGGTCTCCTGCGTCGCCCAGCGCGCGCCACGCATCTTGTGGGCGTGGTTGATATGCACGGTCGAGCAAAGATAGGAGTCGAACGACTGCACTTGCGCGAAGTCGAAGGGATCGTCGAGCGGCGCGAGCTTTGCCTTGGGGAAGGTTTGCGCGATATAGGCCAGCATCGCCGGCGTCTCGGTGAGGACGCCGCGATCGGTCACCAGCGCAGGCACGCGGCCCTTCGGATTGATCGCGAGATAGTCCGGGCTGTTCTGCTGGTTGTCCTTGAAGCTCAGCCGTTCAGCCGTGTAGTCGGCGCCGGCCTCCTCCAGGGTCATATAGGTGGCGAGCGCGCAGGTGCCGGTGGCGTAGTAGAGCTTGAGCATGTCGGACCTCATGGGAAAATTGGAAATTAGCCGCTGCCGGAGCCCAGGTCCATAGCAAGACATCCTCTTCGCAGTTGCCCACCGCGGCCCGCCTGTGCCAAGACGCCGATGATCGGAGGGGCTTTCTCATGACCGTACTCATCGCCGGTGGCGGCATCGGCGGGCTGACGCTGGCGCTCAGCCTGCATCAAATCGGCGTTCCCGTAAAAGTGTTCGAGAGCGTCGCGGAACTGAAGCCGCTCGGCGTCGGCATCAACGTGCTGCCGCATGCGGTCCGCGAGCTGATCGAGCTCGGGCTGCTGGACAAGCTGGACGCCAGCGGCGTGCGGACCCGCGAGCTCGCCTATTTCTCCAAGCACGGCAAGCCGATCTGGAGCGAGCCGCGCGGGCTGGAAGCCGGCTACAAATGGCCGCAATTCTCGATCCACCGCGGCACCCTCCAGCAAATCCTGCTCGACACCGCGGTCGAGCGGCTCGGCCGCGAGAACATCCTGACCAGCCATCACCTGACGGGCTGGAGCGAAACGGCGAACGGCGTGCGCGCCGACTTCATCGACCGGGCGACCGGCAAGGCTGCCGGCAGTTACGATGGCGCGATCATGATCGCCGCCGACGGCATCCATTCCGCCGTGCGAGAAAAGCTCTATCCGAAAGAAGGTCCGCCGATCTGGAACGGCCGCATCCTCTGGCGCGGCGTCACGCCGGCAAAGGCCTTCCTCACCGGCCGCACCATGATCATGGCCGGCCACGAGATCCTGAAATTCGTCTGCTATCCCATTTCGAAAGAGCCGGACGTATCAGGCAACCACCTGATCAACTGGGTCGCCGAGCGTCACATGCCGCCGACCTATCAATGGCGACGCGAGGACTATAACCGTGCTGCGCGGCTCGAAGAATTCCTGCCCTGGTTCGAGAGCTGGACATTCGACTGGCTCGACGTGCCCGGCCTCATCAGGAACTGCCCGCACGCCTACGAATATCCCCTGGTGGACCGCGATCCGGTGTCGCAATGGACCTTCGGCAAGGTCACGCTGATGGGCGATGCCGCACACCCGATGTATCCGATCGGCTCGAACGGCGCCTCGCAGGCGATCCTCGACGCCCGCGTCATCACCCGCGAGATCCTGGCCCACGGCCCGACACAGGCCGCGCTGCTCGCCTATGAGGCCGAGCGCAGACCCGCAACCACCGACCTCGTCCTGCTCAACCGCAAGAACGGCCCCGAGCAGGTGATGCAGCTGGTCGAGGAGCGCGCGCCCGACGGTTACAAGGTGGTCACCGACGTGCTGTCGCAAAAGGAGCTGGAAGACATCGCCGCCAACTACAAGCGCGTCGCGGGATTCCAGGTCGAGGCGTTGAACGCGAAGCCGCCGATCGTGAGCAAGGACGCAAGGGCAAGGGCGTGATGTGCTCGCTCAAAGCGAGATGCGCATGAATGTGCCCTCGCCCCTTGTGGGAGAGGGCAACGACGCTCGTAGACGCAGGCTCACTTGGGTGAGGGGTCTGTCCCCGCACACTCATCTCGCTGTTAGAATTCGCGGAGACAACCCCTCATCCGGCGCTTCGCGCCACCTTCTCCCACAAGGGGAAAAGGGAAGTGGAGCGCGCGGCTGGACTATTTGCCCACCACCCTCGCCGCCTCCAACAACCTCTCGCTTGCGCTCGCCGTCGCCAGCACCGTGCCATCCTCCGCCATCAGCTTCGCCTCGACGAACGCAATGGTCTTGCCGAGCTGCGTCACCTTGGCTTCGCCGATGATCGGTCCGGGCTTTGCCGGCGCCAAAAAGCTCACGGTCATGCTGATGGTCGTCGTGTAGAGCCGCCCCTCACTCATCACCAGCACCGCGGGCCCCATGGTGTCGTCGAGCATGGCCGAGAGCATGCCGCCCTGGATGAAACCGGCCGGATTGCAGAATTCCGGCTTGCCGTCGAAGGCGAGCTTGATCCAGCCCTCCTCGGGCTTTGCGTCGAGCAGGCGCCAGCCGAGCAGCTTCGCGCAGGGTGGCCTTGGAAAGTCGTCGAGCGCGGTCTTGACCATGCGGCTCCTCCGTTGCTTACCGACAGATAAGCTAGCCCTGCTGACACCATGGTGGCAGCAGGACAATCGGCTAGAGATCCAGCGCGTGCGCGATCACCTTGCGCATGACATTGGGCAGCGCCTCGCCGGCAAGGGTTGCGATCGGCACCCAGCGCATGCCCTCGGGCGCGCGCGTGCGCGCCTCCGCCTTTGCCGTGTAGACCACCAGCTCCAACGGAAAATGCGTGAAGACGTGGGTAACGACGCCCACCTTGCGCTGCCAGCGCGACAGCCCCTTCAATTCCGGCGCCTGCTGCTTCGCCGTCGCATCCTCTTGCTCTGCGAGCCAGTCCGACCCCGGCACTTCGGTCATGCCGCCGAGCAGGCCCTTTTCGGGCCTCGAGCGGACCAGCAGCTCGTCGCCGCGCGTGACGACAAAGGCCGCGCCACGCCGCAACGTCCCGCTCTTCTTCGGCGCCTTGCGCGGAAACGTTTCTTGCGTTCCCTGCGCACGCGCCGTGCAGTCCTCAGTGAACGGACACAGCGAGCAGGCCGGCTTCTTCGGCGTGCAGATCGAGGCGCCCAGATCCATCAGCGCCTGCGCACTGTCGCCGGCGCGCGTGTCGGCAAGCAACGTCGCCGCCAATTGCTGGATCAGCGGCTTGGCTTGCGGGAGCTCTTCTTCAACCGCAAAGAGCCGCGACACCACACGCTCGATATTGCCGTCGACCGGCATGGTGCGGCGGTCGAACGCGATCGCTGCGATCGCGGCCGCGGTGTAGGGCCCAATGCCCGGCAGTGTCCGCAGCCCCTCCTCCGTGTCCGGAAACACACCACCGTGCTCGCGCGTCACCGCGACCGCGCAGGCGTAGAGATTTCGTGCGCGCGAATAATAGCCGAGCCCGGCCCACATCCGCAGCACGTCGTCCTGCGAGGCGCTCCCCAGCGCCGCGACGTCAGGCCAGCGCGCGACGAACTTTTCGAAGTAAGGCCCGACCGCCTTCACGGTGGTCTGCTGCAGCATGATCTCCGACAGCCAGACGCGGTAAGGGTCCGACGCCTCGCCGGGCGCGGCGCGCCAGGGCAGCCGGCGGCGGTGGCGATCGTACCATTGGAGCAGCGCGAGTGGGCGCGATGTGGTCTCCGGCAGGGAAGGTTCCGGCTTCGGCTTGCGGACGGATCTGGAGCTCATGCATCACTGTAGCGGCAAATGCACCGGCCTCTCTACGTCATGCCCGCGCTCGTCGCGGGCATCCACGTCTTTCTTCTAGGGAAGAACGTGGATGGCCGGACATAGGCGAGCGGAAGCGACGCCGTCCTCCGGACGGCTATGCCCGGCCATGACGAGCCGCGGGCCTGTGGTCCACCCGCCGAAGTGCTATAAAGCGCCCATGTCCAAATCCGGCCCCATCTTCAAGCCCGGTCCCATCAGCGCAAAGCCGCTGTCGATCCTGCTCAACGACGTCTTTGCCGAGGCCTATGCCAAGCAGGGCTTTGCGGCGCGCGAGCTGGTGACGCGGTGGGCACAGATAGCGGGGCCGGAGATCGCGGCGCATGCCGAGCCGCTCAAGATGCAATGGCCGCGGCCGGTCGAGGGCCAGCCGCAGGAGCCGGCCACGCTGGTGCTGCGGGTCGAGGGGCCGATGGCGCTGGAGATCCAGCACTCCGCCGACGTCATCCTGGAGCGGGTCAACCGCTTCTTCGGCTGGAGCGCGGTCGGCAAGCTGGCCTTCCGCCAGGCCCCCCTGTCGCGGCCCCGCGTCCGGAAGCGCCCGGGTCCGCCGGACCCCAAGAGCGTCGCCAAGGTGGCGGAGAGCCTGGGGGCCATCGAAGATGAAGATTTGAAGACGGCGCTGGCGCGGCTCGGGGCCGCCATCAAGCGAAATTGAGCCTCATTTTGCGGCCAATCTGGACCTGTCCGTGTCCCTCGCCATTGCCTCAAACGACGTTTCAAGCTAGCGACAGGCCGCCCAACGGGAACTTTGAAAGGACCTTGGGGCAGACCATCCAATTCGGGAGCCGACCTTGATCATCACCCGCCGCGCCTTCACCACGATGCTGTCGCTGACCGGGCTTGCCGCGGTCGCCGGGCTCTCGCCGCTGCGGTTTATCAGCGAGGCTATGGCGCAGTCGGCCGCTGATGTGGCGAAGCCGGTGTCGCTGCCCGACATGGCGCTCGGCCCGAAGGACGCCCCCGTCACCATCACCGAATTCGCCTCGATGACATGCCCGCATTGCGCGGCCTTCAACGAGCAGGTGTTCCCCAAGATCAAGTCGGAATACATCGACACCGGCAAGATCCGCTACATCTTCCGCGAGTTCCCGCTCGACATCAAAGCCGCCGCCGGCTCGATGCTGTCGCGCTGCATCGCCAATGGCGACGCGACGAAATACTTCGCGGTCACCGACATGCTGTTCCGCCAGCAGAGCGACTGGGTGATGAAGAACACCACCGAGACCCTGACGCGGATCGGCAAGCAGGCCGGCCTCACCCAGCAGCAGGTCGAAGCCTGCCTGAAGGACCAGGCGCTGCTCGACAAGATCGCCGCCGACCAGAAATATGCCAGCGACATCTTGAAGGTGGATTCGACGCCGACCTTCTTCATCAATGGCGAGAAGATCAAGGGCGAGGCCTCGTTCGAGGAGTTCGCCAAGAAGATCAACCCGCTGCTCAAGAGCTGATTCGCTCGTCAAGATCCTGATTCGCATCTCGAAAGCCGTATCATTCCCGTCATAAATCCCTTGGGAAAAGCGGCTTTCGCCGGTTGCCCTCGCGGCGCACCGCGGCCATTGTCCAGCCGCATGAGGCGCCTCGCGCGACTCGCCCGGATAGCGACATTGCCTTCCATGGTATTGTCCCGGCAGGGGGATTCGCGCCTGCCAACAGAGATGCGTGCTTATGAAAATCACCCGCCTGCGCCTTCACGGCTTCAAGTCCTTCGTTGAGCCCACGGACTTCGTCATCGAGCCCGGCCTGACCGGCGTGGTCGGCCCCAACGGTTGCGGCAAGTCGAATCTCGTCGAAGCGCTGCGCTGGGCGATGGGCGAGACCTCGTACAAGAGCCTACGCGCCGCCGACATGGACGCGGTGATCTTCGCCGGCTCCGGCAACCGTCCGGCGCGCAACCACGCCGAAGTGACGATGACGATCGACAATGCCGATCGCACCGCGCCGGCGGCGATGAACGACAGCCAGCTGCTCGAAATCTCCCGCCGCATCGAGCGCGAGGCCGGCTCGGTCTATCGCATCAACGGCCGCGATGTGCGCGCCCGCGACGTGCAGATCCTGTTTGCGGATGCCGCCACCGGCGCGCGTTCGCCCGCCCTCGTCCACCAGGGCAAGATCGGCGAGATCATTCAGGCCAAGCCCGAGCAGCGCCGCCGCGTGCTGGAAGACGCCGCCGGCGTCGCCGGCCTGCACGCCCGCCGCCACGAAGCCGAGCTGCGGCTGAAGGCCGCCGAAACCAACCTCACCCGCGTCGAGGACGTGATCGGCCAGCTCTCCGGCCAGATGGAAGGCCTGAAGAAGCAGGCGCGCCAGGCCGTGCGCTACCGCGAGGTCGCCGCCAAGGTCCGCAAGGCCGAGGCCACGCTGTTCCATTTGCGCTGGATCGGCGCCCATGCCGACGTCAACGAATCCGGCCAGACCCACGATCTCGCCGTGCGCGAGATGGCCGAGCGCACCCAGCACCAGGCCGAGGCCGCCCGCATCCAGGCGATCCGCGCCGCCGAAATGCCGGCGCTGCGCGATGCCGAAGCGCGCGCCGCAGCCGGCCTGCAGCGCCTGACCAATGCCCGCGAGCTGCTCGACCGCGAAGAGGAGCGCGCCAAGGAGCGCGTCGCCGAGCTCGAGCGCCGCCTTGCGCAGTTCGAAGGCGACATTTCCCGTGCTCAACAACAAACCATGGACGCCGACGTCGCGCTGCAGCGGCTCGACACCGAGGACGCCGAGCTGAAGGAAGAGATCAAGTCGCGCGTCGAGAAGCGTTCCGGTGTCGACGAGCGCGTCGCCGAGGCCGAGGCGGTGCTGACCGAGACCGAGCAGCAATTCGCCGAGCTGACCACCGCGCTCGCCGACCTCACCGCCAAGCGCAATCAACTGGAAGCCAATGTCCGCACCCACCGCGACAAGCTCGCCCGGCTCGACCAGGAGATCGCGAACGTCACCGCGGAAGAGCAGAAGCTCGCGCAGGAGACCGGCGGCTTCGGCGATCTCGACGAGCTGACCGCTCTGGTCGAGACCGCGGAGCAGACGCTGGCAGCTTCCGAAGCTGCGGCGCAGGCGAGCGAAGCCGCGCACGTCGCCGCGCGCCAGACGCTGGAATCCTCGCGCTCGCCGCTGAACGAAGCCGACAAGCGCGTGCAGCGCCTCGAGACCGAGGCGCGCACGATCTCCAAGATCGTCAACGGCGAGACCAAGAATCTGTGGCCGCCGATCATCGACGGCATCACCGTCGACAAGGGTTTTGAAAAGGCGATCGGCGCCGCGCTCGGCGACGATCTCGACGCGCCGGTCGACCCGTCGGCGCCGATGCGCTGGACCAATGCCGGCGTCACCGAGGGCGATCCGGAGCTGCCCGAGGGCGTCGTGTCGCTTGCCAACCACGTTCAAGCGCCGGCCGAGCTGGCCCGCCGCCTCGCGCAGATCGGCGTGGTGCCGCGCGAGCGCGGCGCCGAGCTGGTGTCGCAGCTCAAGACCGGCCAACGGCTGGTCTCGCCCGAGGGCGACGTCTGGCGCTGGGACGGTTTCGTCGCCGCAGCCCACGCCCCGACTGGTGCGGCGCGGCGTCTTGCCGAGCGCGCCCGTCTCGTCGACATCGAGAACGAGCTGGAGCAGGCCCGCATCGACGCGCAGATCAAGCGTCAGGCGCTGGAGAATGCCGAGTCCGAGCTGCAAATGGCCGCGAGCACCGAAGGTGCTTCGCGTGAAGCCTGGCGCGCCGCGCAGCGCGAGCTCAACGCCGCGCGCGAGCGCCACGCCGCTGCCGAGCGCGAGATCAGCCGCCACGCCGCCCGCAAGGCGACGCTGTCGGAAGCGCACAGCCGTCTCGCCGCCGACCGCGCCGAGGCCGAGGCCGCGCATGAATACGCCGCCGCCGGCATCTCCGAGCTGCCGTCGAGCGAGGACACCGAGACCCGCCTCGCCGCCGTCCGCAGCGACATCGAGGCCCATCGCCGCATGGCCGCGCAGGTCCGCGCCGAGGCGCAGGCGCTGGCGCGCGAGGCCGAGCTCGCCGACCGTCGCGTGCAGGCGATCCTCGCCGAGCGCACCGAGTGGCAGAACCGCAAGGAGAGCGCGGCCTCCCACATCGACACCATCCAGGCCCGTATTGCCGAGCTCACGATCGAGCGCAGCGAGCTCGAGAACGCGCCCGCCGTGTTCGCCGAGAAGCGCAGCGCGCTGATCACCGAGATCGAATACGCCGAGAACGACCGCCGCATGGCCGCAGACGCGCTCGCGACCGCCGAGACCGCGATGGCCGAGACCGACCGCGTCGCCAAGCTGACGCTCGAAGCGCTCTCCAGCTCGCGCGAGGCCACCGCCCGCGCCGAGGAACGCATGGAAGGCGCGCGGCGCCGGCTCGAGGACATCGAGCGCGAGATCCGCGACATGCTCGAGGTCGAGCCGCAGGCGGTTGCCGGCCTTGCCGAGATCGAGCCCGGCGCGGAGCTGCCGCCGCTGCACGACATCGAGGAAGACCTCGAAAAGATGCGCCGCGACCGCGAGCGCCTCGGCGCAGTCAATTTGCGCGCCGAGGAAGAGCTGCGCGAGGTCGAGACCCAGCACACCGGTCTCGTCACCGAGCGCGACGACCTCGTCGAAGCCATCAAGCGGCTGCGCCAGGGCATCCAGAGCCTCAACAAGGAAGCGCGCGAGCGCCTCCTGACCTCCTTCGAGGTCGTCAACAACCACTTCAAGCGCCTGTTCGTCGAGCTGTTCGGCGGCGGCGAGGCTGCGCTGCATCTGATTGAGAGCGACGACCCGCTGGAAGCCGGTCTCGAGATCATCGCAAAGCCGCCGGGCAAGAAGCCGCAGACGCTGTCGCTGCTGTCGGGTGGCGAGCAGGCGCTGACCGCGATGGCGCTGATCTTCGCGGTGTTCTTGACCAACCCCTCGCCGATCTGCGTGCTGGACGAAGTCGACGCGCCGCTCGACGACCACAACGTCGAACGCTACTGCAACCTCTTGCACGAGATGACCGGCTCGACCGACACGCGCTTCATCATCATCACGCACAATCCGATCACCATGGCGCGGATGAACCGCCTGTTCGGCGTCACTATGGCCGAGCGCGGCGTGTCGCAACTGGTGTCGGTGAGCCTCGCCGAGGCCGTGGACATTCTCGACCAGAACGTGGCGTGACGCTGCGGCCGCGCCACACCCATTGACGTCATCATCCGCCTTGTGCGCAAATTGCGCACTGGAGCGGATGATCCAGTACGCCGCGGCTTCTCGGTTGGCGGCACTGTCTCGGAGTACTGGATGCCCCGCCTTCGCGGGGCATGACTGCGGATGATGATCACCCCCACCCTCCCCGCCGAACTGAAAGCCGCCCTCGACGGCAAGCTGCAGGGCTTCTCCCGGACCGACGCCGCCCAGCGCTCGCAGAAAATCTCCACCTCCTATCGCGCCGGCGGCGGCTCCGGCACGATCAAGTCGGAGGCTGATGCGCTGGCTTACGCGCTGGCGCGCATGCCGGCGACCTACGCGGCCGTGGCCGCGAGCCTGAACGCGCTGACCGAGAGCGCGCCTGATCTCGCCCCGGAGACGCTGCTCGACGTCGGCGCAGGCCCGGGCACTGCGAGCTGGGCCGCTGCGGAGGCGTTTCCATCGCTGCAGGATTTCACCCTGCTCGACGCCAACGCCACGCTGAGCCGGCTCGCGCTCGAGCTGGCGCGCGACAGCTCGCGGCTTTCGGAGTGCCGCTATCTGCCGGGCGATGCCGGCGGCAACCTCACTGAAGTCTCGCAAGCCGATCTCGTCATCGCCAGCTACATCATCGGCGAGCTCAATGAAGGCGACCAGCGCAAGCTGACGGAAGCGATGTGGGCGAAAGCTCGCCACGCGCTGGTGGTGATCGAGCCCGGCACGCCCGCCGGCACCACCCGCATCCTCGCACTGCGCCAGCAGTTGATCGCGGCTGGGGCGTACGTCGTTGCGCCCTGCCCGCACGAAAAACCCTGCCCGCTCACCGCGCCCGACTGGTGCCATTTCAGCCAGCGCCTGCCGCGCTCACAGGCGCACCGCCAGATCAAGGGCGCCGAAGTGCCGTTCGAAGATGAGCGCTTCATCTACGTCGCTCTAACCCGTACGCCGCCGGCAACGCGTGCGTCACGCGTGCTGGCACCGCCCGATGTCGGCAAGGCCGAGATCGCGGCCAAGCTCTGCACCGAGGGCGGCGTCGACCTAGCGAAGGTGCCCCGCCGCGACAAGGCGGCCTATGCAGGTGCCCGGCGCTGGCGCTGGGGCGATGCCGTTATTGCCGAAAGTTAACCTCATTCAGGGCTTTGCCCTTGAACTTGGATGGTTCCCGGTTCGACCAAGTCTTACCTTCCCCTGTGCGCCGGGGCTCTCGTCCTGCGCCAATTTGGTCTACCCTAGCGCCCGCCTCAATTCCCCTTCAGGAGTCCTCCATGTCGACCGGCTGGATCGTTCTCGGCGTCATCGTCGTCCTCGTGTTCCTGGCGTTCAGCGCCTACAACCGCCTGGTGGCGCTGGGCCAGCGGGTCGGCCAGGCCTTTGCCGATATCGACGTGCAGCTCAAGCAGCGTCACGACCTGATCCCGAACCTGGTCGAGACCGTGAAGGGCTATGCCTCGCACGAGCGCGGCACGCTCGACGACGTCATCAAGGCGCGCAATTCGGCGATGTCGGCGCAGGGTCCGGCGCAGGTGTCCGCCGCCGAGAACCAGCTCTCCGGCGCGCTCGGCCGCCTGATCGCGCTGTCGGAGGCCTATCCCGACCTCAAGGCCAACGCCAATTTCCAGCAGCTCGCATCCGAGCTCTCCGACCTCGAGAACAAGATCGCGGCGAGCCGCCGCTTCTTCAACAACGCGGTCCAGGAATACAACACCGGCATCCAGCAGATGCCCGCCGCGCTGTTCGCCGGCATGTTCGGCTTCACCAGGAAGGACTTCTTCGATCTTGGCGCCAGCCGCACCGACGTCGAGGCCACGCCTCAGGTGAAGTTCTGATTTGAGCCGATAGGCCGGCAGGGCAACGCGTCATGGCCGCGTATGGTCTCTACACGCACATCGCCTCGAACAAGTTTCGTTCGATGCTGCTGCTCGCCGGCCTGTTCGCGCTGGTCTATGTGCTGGTCTACGCCGGCGCGCTGGTCGCCGAGGTTCTCAGCGACAGCAACCGGACCGTCGCCTTCTACCTGAGCCACGCCTTCCATGATCTGATCGTCGCCGCGCCCATTGCGACGGTCGTCACAGTGGCCTGGGTCGTGATCGCCTATTTCTTCCACCAGTCGATGATCGACGCGGTGACCGGCGGCCACGACGTCACCCGGCAGGAGGAGCCGCGGCTCTACAACCTGCTCGAAAACCTCTGCATCTCGCGCGGCATCACCATGCCGAAGCTGAAGATCATGGAAAGCCCGGCGCTGAACGCGTTCGCGACCGGCCTCAACCCGCGGCAATACTCGGTCACCGTCACCACAGGCCTCCTCAACGCGCTGAACGACAAGGAGATCGAGGCGGTGCTGGGGCATGAGCTGACCCACATCAAGAACGGCGACGTGCAGCTGATGGTGGTGGCCGTCATCATCGCCGGCGTGGTCGGCTTTTTCGGCGAATTGTTCTTCCGCCTGTTCACGAATTTCAGCTGGAGCTCCGGCGGCTCGTGGTCGTCGGGCTCCTCCTCGTCATCGCGCTCGTCCTCCTCGTCGAGCGACAGCAAGAGCTCCGGCGGCGGCGCGGTGATCGTCATCATCATCGCGGTCGTGCTGATCGTGGTGGCCTGGCTGATGTCGCAGGTGGTGAAGCTGGCGCTGTCGCGCTCGCGCGAATATCTCGCCGACGCCGGCTCGGTCGAGCTGACCAAAGACCCCGATGCCATGATCTCAGCCCTGCGCAAGATCGAGGGCCGCGGCGAACTGCCGGGCGCGACCTCGGCGGTCATGGAGCTCTGCGTCGACAATCCGCGCGAGGGCTTTGCCGATTTGTTCGCGACCCACCCTTCCGTGCAGTCCCGGGTCGATGCGCTGGTCAAGTTTGCCGGCGGCCACGATCCCGGCCCGCTGCCCGACCCGACCGAAGCGACGGATCAGCCCGAGGCGCAGGCTGACTCGCAGACCACCCCGCCGCGGCTGTCGCAGGGACCGTGGGGCGATGCAGCTGGTCCGGCCAGTCCGCCGCCGGTCCCCACGCCCAGCCCCTCCGGAACCGCGGCTGGCAATCCCATGGGTCCCTGGGGCCGCCATTGAACTGGGCACCGCATGCGGCTGTTACGCAACGATCAGGAAAAACCCCGCGCATAGCTGCATCAGCGTGCCGAGGATTTGAATTCTCCCTTGTTTCTGCCATGTTCGCGCCCAACAGCAGACTTGGGACGTCTTTTGGGACATCGATTTGGGGCCCGGCCGATTGCGACCTCGCGATCGGGGGCGCGCGTTAGGGGACAGCAATGGCAAAGCCGGCAGTGGTTGTGGTGGGCGCGGACAAGGGCGGGGTCGGCAAGACCACGGTGTCGCGCACCCTGCTCGATTATTTCTCGGCCAACAACGTGCCGACGCGTGCCTTCGACACGGAGTCGCCGCGCGGAACCCTGAAGCGCTTCCACCCTGATATCACCGAGATCGTCGACATGACGACGACGGCCGACCAGATGAAGATTTTTGACACGCTCAACGCGGTCAGCCCGTCGGTCACCGTCATCGACGTCCGCGCCGGCCTGCTCTCGCCTGCACTGGCTTCGCTGCGCGACATCGGCTTCCTCGACGCCGCCAAGGCCGGCCAGATCACCTTCGCGGTGTTCCATATCCTCGGCCCCTCGATCGCCTCGCTGGAGGAGATCGCCGAGACCGCCGGCTTCATGACTGGCGCAAAATATTTCCTGGTCAAGAACTTCATCAACGACACCCAGTTCTTCCAGTGGGACCAGGCGACCTATAATTCCTACTTCCACCGCATCAAGGACGCCACCGAGCTGACTATCCCCAAGCTCAACGAGATGGCCTATGAGCAGGTCGAGGTGTCCTCCGTCCCGTTCCTGAAATTCGTCGCCAACAAAGGCATCAGCGACGAGGCCGCGAACTATTCGTTCGTGCTGCGCGGCTATGTCCGGCACTGGCTGGCCAATGTCTGGAGCGAGTTCGACCGGATCCGGCTGACCGACATCGTCGGTTCGAAGCCGGTGACCCGCAACAGCGAAAAATAGTTGCGCAAGCAGGGCTGATACGGCTGGATTGGGCGACAAGATCGCTCAAATAATATGCCGCAATGTCTGCCACGCCCGTCTACATTATCTGCTCGCCCCGCCCGCAGGTCGGCAAGACCCTGCTGGCGCGGCTGCTGAGCGAATTCCTGCTGCTCAAGAACGGCAATGTCGCGGCCTTCGACGTCAATCTGAAGGAGCCGTCGCTGCTGGACTACCTGCCGAAGATCACGGAGACCGCCGACGTGATCGACACCTACGGCAAGATGCAGCTGATGGACCGCGTCATCGTCGATGATGGCCTTGCCAAGGTGATCGACCTCGGCTTCCACGCCTTCGACGAGTTCTTCAAGATGACCGAGGAGATCGGCCTGTTGAAGGAGGCCGCGCGCCGCCACGTCGCACCGCAGATCATGTTCATGGCCGATACCGACCGCGTCTCGGCCCGTGCCCACGAGATGCTGCGTCAGCAACTTCCGCGAATGAGCCTGATCACCGTGGACAACGAATATGTCGTGCGCGGCGAGCTGCCCGCCGCGATGGAAGGCGGCCGGCTGTTCCGCCTGCCCGCCCTGCCGGGCTTCCTGAAGACCTATATCGACCGGCTCAACTTCTCCTTCACCGGCTATCTGCGCCAGGAGAAGGACTCCTCGACCGAGCTGCACCAGTGGACCCGGCGGAACTACCTCGCCTTCCGCGAGCTCGAGCTCAACCTGATCCTGCAACGGTCGTAGAGTATGCTCAGCCGGCGAACTCGGTGTTCACCTCTCCCCAGCGGGGAGAGGTGAACCGAGGCCGCAGCCGACAGCAATCCAAACAAAATAGCCCGGGCGACATTCTACGCCCGCTCAGTGCCCCTCGAACGTCATCAGCGTGCGCACCGGGACGTCCATCGCGCGCAGCTTGGCAGCGCCACCGAGCTCGGGCAGGTCGATGATGAAGCAGGCGGCGACGACGTTGGCGCCGATCTGGCGCAGCAGCTTCACCGCGCCCTCGGCGGTGCCGCCGGTGGCGATGAGGTCGTCGACTAGGATCACGCGCTCACCGGGCTGGATCGCGTCGACATGCATCTCCATCTCGTCGATGCCGTATTCGAGCGAATAGGCGATGCGCACGGTGGTGTGCGGCAGCTTGCCCTTCTTGCGGATCGGCACGAAGCCGGCCGAGAGCTGGTGCGCCACCGCGCCGCCGATGATGAAGCCGCGCGCCTCCATGCCGGCGACCTTGTCGATCTTGTTGCCGGCCCAGGGATTGACGAGCTCGTCCACCGCCCGGCGGAAGGCGCGCGCATCCGCGAGCAGGGTCGTGATGTCGCGGAACATGATCCCCGGCTTGGGATAGTCGGGGATGGTCCGGACGCTTGCCTTGATATCGTGGTCAAATGTCATGGTTATCTCGCTCTGGCTTCTCCACCGTCATTGCGAGCGAAGCGAAGCAATCCAGTTCTTCTCCGCGGCAGCAGTCTGGATTGCTTCGTCGCTTCGCTCCTCGCAATGACGGCCCTCACTCAATTCGTCCCGGCATCCAGCCGGAACGCATTCTCGACGATCTTCAAGCCCACCTCGTTGCCGAGCGACATCAGCGATTCCGGGTGGAATTGCACGCCGGCGACCGGGAGGGTCTTGTGCTCCAGCGCCATGGCGACGCCATCCTCAGTGCTGGCGGTAACGGACAACACCTCCGGCATGCTGTCGCGCTCGACGAACAGCGAGTGATAGCGGCCGATCACGATCTCGTTCGGCAGATTGCGCATCAGCCGCCCGCCGCGCACCTGCACCCGCGAGGGCCGGCCGTGGGCGGGATGGGTGAGCTGGCCGAGCTCGCCGCCGAAATATTCGCCGATCGCCTGCACGCCGAGGCAGACGCCGAACACCGGCAGCTTCTTCTCCAGCGCCGCATCGATCGTCTTCCTGATCCCGAAATCCTCAGGGCGGCCCGGGCCGGGCGACAGCACCAGCAAATCCCACCTCTTCCGCTTGAGCATGTCGAGCGCATGCACATAGCGGACCACGGTGACCTCGGCGCCGACCTGGCGGAAATAATCGGCGAGCATGTGCACAAAGCTGTCGTCGTGGTCGATCAGCAGCACCTGCTTGCCCGAACCAGTGGCATCCGGCGCAAAGGTCGAAAGCGGCTTTGGCGGGTCGCCGCGCAGCGCCTGGAACAGCGCGGCAGCCTTGACCTGGCACTCGCGGTCTTCCGCGGCGGGGTCTGAATCGAACAGGCAGGTGGCGCCGACGCGCACTTCGGCGAGGCCATCCTTCATGCGGATGGTGCGGATGGTGAGGCCGGTGTTGATGCTGCCGTCGAAATTCACCGCGCCGATCGCCCCCGCGTACCAGCGCCGCGGCGAGCGCTCGTGATCCTCGACGAACTGCATCGCCCACAGCTTTGGCGCGCCTGTTACGGTGACGGCCCAGGCGTGGGTGAGGAAGGCGTCGAGTGCGTCGAAGCCGGGGCGCAGCATGCCCTCGACGTGGTCGACGGTGTGAAACAGCTTCGAGTAGGTCTCGATCTGACGGCGCGCCAGCACCTTGATGGTGCCGGGGACGCAGACGCGTGCCTTGTCGTTGCGATCGACGTCGGTGCACATGTTGAGCTCGAACTCGTCCTTCTCCGAGTTCAGCAGCTGGCGGATCTGCTCGGCATCGCCGATCGCGTCGGTGCCGCGCGCGATCGTGCCCGAGATCGGGCAGGTCTCGACGCGGCGGCCATCGGAGCGCACGAACATTTCCGGCGAAGCGGAGACGAGAAACTCGCCCTCGCCGAGATTCATCAGCGCGCCATAAGGCGACGGGTTGATGACGCAGAGGCGCTGGAAGACTTCGGCCGGCGAGCGATCGCACGGTTCGGCGAAGAGCTGGCCGGGCACGGCCTCGAACAGATCGCCACGTGCAAACGCCGCGCGCGCGGTCTCGACGGTCGCCTGATATTCGCCGGGCGCGTGATCGGCAAAGCCCTGGCGCGGCGTCTTGAGATATGGGCTCACCGCGGTTTCGCGCGGCAGGCCCTCAGTGGATTTGCCCTTCCAGGCGAAGTCATAACTCAGCACCACGCCGCGGCCGGTGGCGCGGTCATAGGCCAGCAGACGATCGGGCACATAGAGCACGATGTCGCGCTGGTCGGCGTCGCGCGGGCGCTTCTGCACGAGGTCCTCGATCTGGAACACGAGGTCGTAGGCGAAGGCGCCGAACAGGCCGAGCAGCCCGTCCTCATTGGCGGAGAAGGCGGCGACGATGTCGCGCACCAGGGACATCACGCTGGAACGCCGGGTGCGCTGGTCTTCCTCGACCGGCGCATCGCCGCGGATGATGTGACCGGCAAGGCGCGTCGCCGTCTTCTCGGAGATCACCACGCAGGGCTCGCGCAGCACGTCTGCGAGGAAGGCGATCAGCACCTGGCCGCGCTCGTTCAGCGCTTCCAGCTTGAAATTGACGCCTGATGTCTCGAGCTTGAGCGGCGGATCGGAGAAGCCGAGGTCAAAACTCTCGTAACGGCCGGGCACGGTCGTGCCCGAGGATAGCACCACGCCGCGGCGGCGATCGAGCAGGTTGACGAGATCGTCGAGCCGGTTGGCGCCGCCGGTGAACTGCTCGGCCACGCGCGTGATCGCAAGACCGCCGCGGGTCACGTAGTCACTTCGGGCCGGAAGGGCAAAGACAGTCCTGTTCATGTGATCCTCTTGGGGTCCTCTTACGAGACTTGCCGAGGGAACGCCACACAGGACAAACGATAAGGCCGCCGCACTGCGTTGGCGACCTCAGACGATTTGGGAAAGGAAAATCGCACCGGCCACCTCTTTAGGAGGTGCGCCACCAAAGACGGGCTGGGCGGACGGCGGTGCTCATGGGGCGGATACTCACCATGGCCCGGGGGCGCCGTCAAGGGCGGGCTACAGGTTAGAGGCCACACCGCGTCCAAAGCGCGGCCATCTCTGCATCGGTAGCGAACTCGCCTCGATCCGCCTCGCGGAGGCCTTCGAGAACGGCCGCCCGATGCGCCTCAGGGACCTTGAAGACCTCGCGCTCCGAACGCGCATCGGCTTCCGATTTATCCTCCACGCCGCTACCCCAGATGCTTCCGGAAAAACTCCGTCGCCCTGCCCCAGGCGAGCTCGGCGGCTTCGCGGTCGTGAACGGCCTGGCGCTGCTCGTTGACGAAGGCGTGTTCGGCGTCATAGCGGAACAGCTCGAGCGACTTGCCGGCGGCCTTCATGGCTTTCTCGAAGCCGCCCACCAGCTCCGGGGTGCACCAATCGTCCTTGTTGGCGAAATGCGCCTGCAGCGGGATCTTGACGTCGGCGGGCTTGGCGGCCTGCTCCGGCGGGATGCCGTAGAACACGACGCCGGCGGCGAGCTCGGGCACATGCACCGAGCCGATGATGGTGACGGCGCCGCCGAGACAGAAGCCTGTCAAGCCGACCTTGGCGCCGTTGCGCGACAGGTACTGCGCGGCGCCGCGCACGGTCTGCGTGGTGGCGTCCATGAAATCGAGCGAGTTCATCTCCTTGTTGGCGGAATCCGTGTCGTGATACGGCACCACCTTGCCCTTGTAGAGATCGGGCGCCAGCGCATCGAAGCCGGCGAGCGCAAAGCGATCGCACAGGCCCTTGATCTGGTCCGACAGGCCCCACCATTCCTGGATCACGACCACGCCCGGCGCATTGCCGCGCGCGGCATTGGCGAGATAGCCCGAGGCGTCCTTGCCATCCGGGCGCTTGAAGGTGATGGCGGTTCCCATGGTGTCCTCCGGTGAGTTTCTGGGGAGCGGTTGGCGGTCATTGTGGCGGGTGAGGACGTGTGAAGCAATCCACACTCTCGTCATTCCGGCGGTGCGCAGCACCGAACCCGGAATCTCGAGATTCCGGGTTCGCGCTATCGCGCGCCCCGGAATGACCGCACAACAAAAAAGCCCCCTTGCGGGGGCTTCTTCATTCTCGTCGCGCGCCGCTCAGTGGGAGTCGGCCCAGACCTTCTTCTTGGTGAAGTACATCAGCAGCGCGAAGATGATCAGGAACACGAACACCTGGAAACCGAGGCGCTTGCGCGCTTCCATATGCGGCTCCGCGGTCCACATCAGGAACGTGGTGACGTCCTTGGAATATTGCGCGACCGTGGTCGGCGAGCCGTCGTCATAGGTCACCTGGCCGTCGCTGAGCGGCTTCGGCATCTTGATGGCGTGGCCCGGGAAGTACCTGTTGTAGTAGGAGCCCTCCGGGATCGTCACGCCCTCCGGCACCTTCTCCTCGAAGCCCTGGAGCACCGCCGCGACGTAGTCCGGGCCCTGCTCCTGGTATTGGGTGAAGAAGTCGAAGATGAACCAGGGGAAGCCGCGGCCGTAGGAGCGCGCCTTGGTGATCAGCGACAGGTCGGGGGGCGCCGCGCCGCCATTGGCCGCACGGGCGGCCTGCTCGTTCGGGAACGGCGAGGGGAAGTAGTCGGCTGCCCGGCCCGGGCGCTCGAACATGTCGCCCGCATCGTTCGGACCATCCTTGATCTTGTAATCGGAAGCGAAGGCCGCCACCTGGGCCAGGGAATAGCCGGGGCCACCGGGTTCGCCCAGATTGCGGAAGGCGATGAAGGACAGGCCGTGGCAGTTGGCGCAGACCTCCTTGTAGACCTTCAGGCCGCGCTGGAGCGCACCGCGGTCGAACTTGCCGAACGGACCTGAGAACGACCATTTGTTGCCGGGCGGCCTGTCGCTGCCTTCGCTGGCCCGGGCATCACCGAGGCTGCCGAGGAACAGCGCACCGGCGGCGACCAACGCGACCGCGACGGAGGCCACCGCCTTGCTGCCCTTGGCGAGGATCGCCTCCGAGATCGAGTTCGGCACCGGCCGCGGCGTCTCGATGCGCGAGAGCAGCGGCAGCACGATCAGGAAGTAGGCAAAATAGCACACCGTCAGGACCCGGCCGGCAACCACGTAGATGCCTTCCGGCGGCTGCGCGCCGAGATAGCCGAGCAGGATGCAGACCGCGACGAAGATCCAGAAGAACTGCTTGGCCAGCGGACGGTACTTCGACGACCGCGTCCTCGCGCTGTCCAGCCAGGGCAGGAAGCACAGGATGATGATCGCCGAGAACATCGCGATGACACCCGCGAGCTTGTTCGGGATCGAGCGCAGGATCGCGTAGAACGGCAGGTAATACCATTCCGGCACGATGTGCGGCGGCGTCACGCCCGGATTCGCCGGGATGTAGTTGTCGGCGTCGCCGAGATAGTTCGGCATGTAGAAGATGAACCAGGCATAGAGCAGCAGGAAGCAGGACACGCCGAACATGTCCTTGATGGTCGCGTGCGGCGTGAACGGCACCGTGTCCTTTTCCGTCTTCGGCTCGACGCCGTCGGGATTGTTCTGTCCGGCGACATGCAGCGCCCAGACGTGCAGCACGACGACGCCCGCGATCAGGAACGGCAACAGATAGTGCAGCGAGAAGAAGCGGTTCAGCGTCGGGTTGCCGACCGAATAGCCGCCCCACAGCAGCGTCACGATGCTCTCGCCGACATAGGGAATGGCGGAGAACAGGTTAGTGATGACGGTGGCGCCCCAGAAGCTCATCTGGCCCCACGGCAGCACGTAGCCCATGAAGCCCGTCGCCATCATCAGGAGGTAGATGATGACGCCGAGGATCCACAGCACCTCGCGCGGCTCCTTGTAGGAGCCGTAATAGAGGCCGCGCAGCATGTGGACATAAACCGCGAAGAAGAACATCGACGCGCCGCAGGCGTGCATGTTGCGCAGCAGCCAGCCGTAATTGACGTCACGGACGATCAGCTCGACCGACTTGAAGGCGAGATCGGCGTGCGGCGTGTAATGCATCGCCAGGATCACGCCGGTGAGGATTTGCATCCCGAGCATGAAGGAGAGGATGGCGCCGAAGGTCCACCAGTAGTTCAGATTGCGCGGGGTGGGATAGACGACGAAGGAAGAGTGCATGAGGCCGAGGATCGGCAGGCGCCGCTCGATCCATTGCAGGGCCGGATTGCTCGGCTGGTAGTCGGATGGTCCGCTCATGATGCGATCCTGAGGAAATATAACGACGAGACGGCGCGAAGCTTCGGACGCAGGTCCGAAGCTCAGCCGATCTGGATTTTGGTGTCGGAAACGAACTGGTACGGCGGCACGGCCAGGTTCGCGGGCGCGGGCCCCTGGCGGATGCGGCCGGACGAGTCGTACTGCGAACCATGGCAGGGGCAGAAGAACCCGTCGTAATTGCCCTCATGGGCGATCGGGATGCAGCCGAGATGGGTGCAGATGCCGATCACGACCAGCCACTGCTCATGGCCGGACTTGACGCGGGCCTCGTCGGTCTGCGGATCGGGCAGGCTCGCCACGTTGACGGCGCGCGCCTCTTCGATCTGCTTCTTGGTGCGGTGGCTGATGTAGATCGGCTTGCCGCGCCAGAACACCTTGATGTCCTGCCCCTCGGCGACCGGGCTGAGATCGACCTCGATCGGCGCACCGGCGGCGATGGTCGACGCATCGGGATTCATTTGGGAGATGAAGGGCCAGAGCGCGGCTGCGCCCCCTACTGCTGCAGCTGCCCCCGTTGCAACGAATAAGAAATCACGGCGTGTCGGATGGTCCGCCGAAGACGCTGTCGTCACGATTCCAACCCTTTCTTCTTTTGCTGCCGGCGGAACCGCTCCGGGAGCCCCCAAGGTCCCCAGAACAGCCTGCCGGCGCCCGCGGCCCCCCGCGGCGGCAGAACTTTCACTTGTCCCCACCAAAACAAGGGCGAAAACAGCAGTCCAGAATCGTTCTATTGGCACCCTTGCCGGGCGAGCGCAAGCCCGCTAACGGCGCGGGAGCGTGCAATGCACGAATTCCCGCGCCAGCGATGTTTTATTGAGACAATTCGGTCCCGGCCCAACCCGACGCCAAGCCATGCAGATAGCGCTTTTCCAACCCGACATCCCCCAGAACACCGGCACGATTCTCAGGCTCTGCGCCTGCTTCGGGCTGGCCGCCCACATCATCGAGCCGGCAGGGTTCCCGGTCTCCGACCGGCATTTCCGCCGGGCGGGAATGGATTATCTTGACCATGTCAGCATCGTCAGACACAGCTCCTGGCTGACGTTCGAGGAGTGGCGCGCGGCACAGGGCTACCGCCTGCTGCTGTTCACCACCAAGGGTGCCACCGACTACCGCGATTTCCGTTACCAGACGGCGGACATCCTGCTATTCGGACGCGAGAGCGCCGGGGTCACCGACGCGGTGGTCGAGGCCGCGGACGCGCGGCTGGTGATCCCGATCAATCCGGGCCTGCGGTCGCTCAATGTCGCCATGACCGCGGCGATGGCCGCAGGCGAGGCGCTGCGGCAACTCCGGAACCCGCAAGTTTGAGACCATTGAGGAGAGAAGCGTGAGTTACGCGGTCAAGGAGATCTTCCTGACCCTGCAAGGCGAAGGCGCCCATGCCGGGCGCGCGTCGGTGTTCTGCCGTTTTGCCGGCTGCAACCTCTGGAGCGGCCGCGAGGCTGACCGCACGGACGCCGTGTGCAAGTTCTGTGACACGGATTTCGTCGGCACCGACGGCACGCTCGGCGGCCGTTACGCTTCCGCCGCGGACCTCGCCGACACCATCGCCGCGCAGTGGACCGCGAGCGCGGGCAACCGCTACGTGGTGCTGACCGGCGGCGAGCCGCTGCTCCAGGTCGATGCCGACCTGATCGATGCGCTCCATGCGCGCGGCTTCGAGATCGGCGTCGAGACCAACGGCACGATTGCAGCGCCTGACGGCCTCGACTGGATCTGCGTCAGCCCCAAGGGCGGCAGCGAGCTCGTGCAGACGCGCGGCCATGAGCTGAAGCTGGTCTATCCGCAAGCCCTCGCCGCCCCCGAGACCTTCGAGAGCCTTGCCTTCGAGCGCTTCTCGCTCCAGCCGATGGACGGCCCGGAGGTCACGGAGAACACCGCGCGCGCGATCGACTATTGCCTGCGCCATCCGCAATGGCGGCTGAGCGTGCAGACGCATAAGTCGCTCGGCATCAGATAGGATTGGTTTTCGGACAGATGTGGGAATTGACGAAATCGTTCCGCTTCGAGGCGGCGCATTCACTATCGGGCACGACGTTCGGCGCGGCGAGCGAGGAGATCCATGGCCACTCCTTCCGCGCCGAGGTGACGCTGCGCGGCACGCCCGATCCCAAGACCGGCATGGTGGTCGATCTCGGCCTTGTCCAGCGCGCCATCGAGGACGTCCGGCTGACGCTCGACCACAAGTACCTCAACAAGATCGAGGCGCTGGGCACGCCGACGCTGGAAAACCTCTCGCGCTTCGTCTGGGAGCGGCTGGCGCATATCGGCAAGCTGACCCGCGTCAGCATCCACCGCGACAGTTGCAACGAGAGCTGCACCTATTACGGTCCGCAGGAATAGTCACGATCTCGGTCTCGCAGGGTGGGCAAAGCGGAGCGTGCCCACCAATCAAGACGACGGTGAAAGATGGTGGGCACGGCGCAAGGGCGCCTTTGCCCACCCTACGGCAGGTTTGTTCGGGAATTGAATATGGACGCATCGACAATCGAAGACCGCAAGAGCCGCGCCCGCGCCTGGTTCGAAGCCTTGCGCGATGACATCTGCGCAAGCTTCGAGCGCCTCGAGGACGAGGCGCCGCAAAGCCTCTATCCGGGCGAAGCCGGCCGCTTCGCGCGCACGCCCTGGCAGCGCACCGACCACTCTGGCGCGGCCGGCGGCGGCGGCGTGATGTCGATGTTGCATGGGCGCCTGTTCGAGAAGGTTGGCGTGCATTGCTCGACCGTGCACGGCGAATTCGCGCCCGAGTTTCGCGCGCAGATCCCGGGCGCGGCGGACGACCCGAAATTCTGGGCCTCCGGCATCTCGCTGATCGCGCACATGCGCAATCCGCATGTGCCAGCCGTGCACATGAACACGCGCTTCGTCGTCACCACAAAGGCCTGGTTCGGCGGCGGGGCCGATCTGACGCCCGTACTGGATCGCCGGCGCACGCAGGACGACGCCGACACGCTCGCCTTCCATGCCGCGATGAAAGAGGCGTGCGACCAGCCGAACGGCGTTGCCGACTACGACAAGTACAAGAAGTGGTGCGACGAGTATTTCTACCTGCCGCACCGGAAAGAGGCGCGCGGCGTCGGAGGCATCTTCTACGACTGGCATGACAGCGGCGACTGGGACGCCGACCTCGCCTTCACCCAGGATGTCGGCCGCACCTTCCTGAAGATCTACCCTGAGATCGTCAGGCGCAATTTCGCGACAAGCTGGACGGCGGTTGATCGCGAGGAACAACTGGTCCGGCGCGGCCGCTATGTCGAGTTCAACCTGCTCTACGACCGCGGCACCATCTTCGGGCTCAAGACCGGCGGCAATGTGGACTCCATCCTGTCGTCGCTGCCACCGGAGGTGAAATGGCCATGAGCCCATTGAGGCCGCTGCCGCGCGCGATGCTGATCGACATGGACGACACCATCCTGTCGGCCTATGGCCGGCCCGAGATCGCCTGGAACACCATCGCCCATGAATTCGCCGCAGAGCTCGCGCCGCTGCCGCCGCGGGAGGTCGCAACCGCGGTGCTGGCCTTCGCGCGAAGCTTCTGGGCCAATGCGGACGCCTCATGGCGGCTCAAGCTTGGCGAGGCGCGACACATCACCGTCAAGGGCGGCTTCGCCGCGCTCGCCGCCGCCGGCCACCGCACCCTCCCCGACGATCTCGCCATCCGCATCGCCGACCGCTTCACCGCCTATCGCGAGGAGGAGATGTTCGTCTTCCCCGGCGCGCATGAGGCGATCGACCAATTGAAGGCGCTCGGCGTCAAGCTCGCGCTGGTGACCAACGGTGCCGCCGATACCCAGCGCGCCAAGGTCGAGCGCTTCGAGCTCGCGCACCGCTTCCACCACATCCAGATCGAGGGCGAGCACGGTTTCGGCAAGCCCGAGGAGCGCGCCTATCTGCACGCGATGGAAGCGCTCGGCGTCAGCGCGAAGGACACCTGGATGATCGGCGACAATCTGGAATGGGAAGTCGTGACGCCGCAGCGGCTCGGCATCTATGCGATCTGGATCGACGTGCATGGCGACGGCCTGCCCGCAGGCTCGACTGTCAGGCCCGACCGCATCATCCGCTCGCTGACGGAGCTCGTGCCGGACCGGCGGTGATCGGGGCACGAGACCAAAGAAATCGAAAACAACCCCATGCACAGTAGACGGGCGCTGCAAATTCAAAGGCTTACTGATTTTCCGAACAGTCGTTGACACGTCGGGCAAAACAGGGGCATCATGTCACCGTCGCGCTGTCTGCGATGGCCGGCCGCGTGAGCTGCACATGCCAGCTTGGCGGGGCTATTGCATATGAGGAGAGCGTTGGGCGCACCAAAACATCCACCGCGTCATGGCCGGGCTTGTCCCGGCCATCCACGGTCTTGCCTGTGGCACAAACAACGTGGATGCCCGGGACAAGCCCGGGCATGCGACCTCGTAAATCTTCAAAGCGATTGCTCTAGCGAACCACCGCCTCCCGACATCCGACAGCTTCCCTGCCCCACTTGAAGTGAATTGCCTCACAGTTCGCAATCCGGAATTGCGGTATTTTTGCGCCATTGGGCGTGGAGTGAGTTGGAGGCGATCATGGAGCAGGAGAAGGACGCAGCGCAGACGCAACCTCCCGCCGCGGGACCGCTGGGTTGGCTCGCCAAGTTCGATCGCGGGTTCACCCTCGTCAAAGGTCTCTCGGTCGTCACGGTGCTGAGCAGCCTGTTTGTCGGATCCTTCCAGTATCTGAGCTCCTATCAGGACAAGGTGAGCGCGCAGGCCAAGGAAAACATGCAAGCTGCGGCGAAGACGTTCGACGAGATCTCGACGAAGTTTTCCCAGGTGCAGGCGCTGCAACAGCAGCTGTTCTCCGACTACGCGACCGCGCTCGACGATCGCGCCGACGCCGACGAGCAGGCTCTTGCCGTCAAAAGCGCCCAGGAGATTCTGAAGGTCTACGAAGATACCCAGCTCGCCCTGTTCGAAACCGGCGAGCTGATGGCGCGGAACGCCCAGATGTACATCGATTGGGCGACGAATTTCAGGCGCGACCCGACCGAACAAACCGAGCCGACCAGCGACCCGCTCGACCAGACCCTGCTTCGCGCTTATGACTTCGATTGCGACCACAACTTGCCGCAATTCTTGCCCGCGAACGGCAGCACGGCCGCCGCCCCGCGCGCGTCTACGGAGAATGCGTGCACGATCGATGCCCGGCATAATTGGGACCCGGCTTATTCCTACGTCGACATCTGTCCCAAGAACCGCGAGAAGGCCGGCTCGAGCGAGTCCGTCACGATTCACTGGTATAGCGCCAAGCACCAGGTGCTGGTGATGCACTACTGTCTGCGCAATCTGCACGAGAGGTTGGCGCCGGTGCGCCACTGGGCCTCGCGACCCGAGGTGAAGGCCGCCGCGAGCGAGGGGTCACCGTCGGTCGATCGGGACAATATCCAATTGGCGATCGACCTTCAGGCCAAGCGGCTCAATGCCTTCATGAACCTTGCGACCTTCGACATGGACGGCATCCGGGAGAGCTATCGTCCGGACAGCTTTGCCTGCCGTATCCCGATCGTGACGTCCGTGGTGGGCCTCTTCAACGATTCCTGCACGCCGATCAAAACAACGCCGATCATCGTCACCAGGCGTTGATATCGCACCGGAATCTCTGGGCGGCCCGGAGGCGTTCGCATCACCGGCTGAACCCGGCCGTCGGTGATCGCCCTGTCATGACCGCCTGCTAGCCTCCCCGCCGAGTCGATCAACTCGAAAGGAAAATCCATGGACTTGAAAGCCGGCGATGTCGTGATGCTGAAATCCGGCGGCCAGCCGCTGACCGTCGCGGAAGTGAAAGAAGACGACGTGCTCTGCATCTGGATGGGCATGGAAGGCGACCTGTTCCGCGAGACGCTGCCGCTGGCCACGCTCGTGCAGGTGGAAGAAGACCCCGACGAGGAAGAGGACGACGAAGACGAGGAAGAAGACGACGAGGACGAAGATGAGGAGTAGGCGCACCTAGGACCGCATCCTCGTTAGGCCGGAGTCTTCCGCTCCGACGCTCCTGATGTCCGCTTCGCTGTCAAGAACGGTGCAATAGCGGACATTGCTGGATGGCCGCCGGTTCGGCGCGACCGCGGGATCGATCACCGAACCGGTTACGTCGGGGGTTGGACCGTCAAGCCGTGAAGAAGGTCGCCAGATAGGCTATGGCGGCCAAAACAAACGTGGCTCCGATGACTGCTAATGCGGCCTGTTTGGTTGAAACATCCCGCATCTCGGGCCTCCTTCAATTGGACACACCAAGCACCGTCAAGGACCGCTTGTCGTGGCCCGGCGTCTGAAATTCGATCGTTTGGCCAACCGATAGGCCAATCAATGCAGCGCCGACCGGCGTAAGAACCGAAACCCGTTTGAGGGTGATGTCTGCTTCGTGCGGATACACCAACACCACGTCCCGGACCTCACCGGTCCTGTCATCGCAGAACCGGACCTGCGAGCCCATGCGGACCACCCCCCGAAGCTCGGAATGGTCCACCACTACTCTTGCACGCTCCATCTCCTGTGCAAGGAAATGGGCCACACGCGGGAAGAATGTCGCGCTCGAGCTCGCCAGCGCATTCAGACGCCTGGCCTCATCCTCGATCACCGTGAGGGGCGGCAATGCGATGTCAGGCTTGCTCCTGCCGTTGGTCTTGCTCATCTTGTCTCTCCTTTCCTAAGCAGCCGATGGGCCCGGATCATCGTCATCAAAGCGCTTCTGTCCCTGCATCGGACCGCCAAACAGAACCCTGACAACGTCATTCGGATCGGTTCGACTGACGCTCTCGATCCTGACCACATTCGTGCGCCCCGCGGCCAAGAAGGGGATTTCGCTTCCGACCTTCAGCCCCACCAATGCTGCACCCAACGGCGACATCACGGGAATTTGGGTGCGTTCGGACGCATAGTCTTCGGGATACACAAGCTGCTTCGTCTCACAAAGGAGACCCCAGTTGACCCAGAACGTCACCCAGGATCCCATGGTGACAATGCTGTCCAACCGAGCCGCGCGATCAGGGACGATTTCCGCGCGCTGGATCTCACTCAACAGAAAACGTGCATCCACGTCGCCTTGAGCTGCGCCCAAGCACGCGAGCCGTTCCAAGCGGCGATGCTCGGAAGCCGAAAGAGTGACCTCGGGGATAGAGGGAATGCCCATGACATGCTTCCTTGTTTGGCTTCCCATGAGAAAGCCACTCCAAATCTGGTCTATGAAGGAAGGGGTATCCGGACGGCATCAATTGCCGCCCGGCTAGACTCCTGCTTGGAGCCGTCCGGCACGCAGGCAACGCCGCGCAATGCGCGGATCGATGTCGAGGGCGTGGATCATGTCATTACCAACATAGGATCTTCCGCCCGGGCCTGCATCGCGACGAAAGCGCGCACGCCTGTTCCGCGCAGCGTCAGCACCCCGTCCATCGCTTTTCGAAACGTGCGTGATGAGGGTCTGATCAATGTCTGCCACGGGGTCATAAGCCAGCGCACTTCCGGACTGTCAGGCAGATTTGCGAAACGGCGGCTTCCTCGGTTGCTGTCTCGCTGCACGGCCAATGGCGGCGATCGCCTCCATCTCGTCGACGAGGCTGGACCGATCGATATCGGCCTTCATGGCTTCGCCGAGGAGACCGGCTGCCATCCTGAATCGCGGCTCTGCAATCAACCGGTTCACCGCCGCGGCAATGTCCGCTTCCGAGGCGGTCGGCGGCAATTGAAGCCCTGCCCCCTTCGCCTCGATGCGCGCGGCGTTGGCGGCCTGGTCCCGTCCCATTGGCAGAATGAGTTGCGGCAATCCGTTGATGAGTGAACGCGTGGTCGTTCCGTGACCGCCTTGCGAAATCACCACGGACACATCCTTCATGACCAGGTCGTGGGGAGCGCCCCGGGTCAAATGCACATTCTTCGGAGCCCTGAGATCGGCGACGTCCAGATTGGGACCGGCCGTTGCAAGGGCGTCGATGTCGACTGTCTCCATCGCGTCGATAATGCGCTGAAACGTGTCGCGCTGGCCCTGCGCGCCCGTGCTGCATGCGATCAGCGCGCGAGGACGACCCGATCGAACCGACCATGGCGCCCGCCATGCCTCCGTCTGCAGGGATCTGGACCAGTTCGGGACATCGAGCAGCGGTCCGACATAGCGAAAATTGCCGGGCAGCGCGTCAGCTTGAAAGTCGAACGCCTGGCTGGTCGCAAGCAAAAGCCGGTCAGCGCGATCGAACAGATCGAAGACATCCGCCAGCGGAGGAAGATCGAGATCAGCACGCGCGCGGTTGAGAGCAGGCAGAAACGCATTGATCGTTTCGGCCTGCCTGGCGTTGGCGGCGTCGACCTCGGCGCGCTCTCCTGGCGTCTTTGGCTGGGTCAATCCGCTGGTGGCGGGCGGCATTCCCGGCAAAGGCCGAAGGCTGACGTGAGGGGACAGCAGAGCGAAAGGCACATCGGCTGCCTCTGCCCCGAGCGCGCCACCAAAGAGCACGTCAAGCACGAGAACTGCATCCGTCGGCGCGCGGCTGATCTCATCCCTTATATCGGCAGCATAGAGCGCGGCCGGATCAAATACGGCCCGGCGTAAGAAGTCCTGTATGTCCGAGACATCGACCGGATCCGCAGCCGTTCCGGTCGGAGCGCGACGCCATGTGACGAATGCAAAGCCGGAGGCCTCGACCTCACGGCGCATCGCCGGATCCGCCATCACCCGGACATGATGACCATTTTGGCGCAGCCGCCGCGCCGCGGTCAGCATCGGACTCAAATTCCCGAGAGTCCCCCACGACGCCAGCAGGAAATCATACGACATCATCGAACCTTCTCCATCACTTGGCCGCGCGTGTCCGCGTAGCTGCCGCCAAGAATGAAGAGGCGTGCACTACTGAACGATCTCTCTTCAGATCGAGATGGTTACAGCTGTAAGGAGACGACGGCCGCTTGTGGGCGCAAAGCGGACAGTTGAGGTCATGGACGGGTCGCGCAGTGGCCGTGAGCTATCTTGCGCATCACGCCGTCATCATCAACCGCGATCCAAGATCGCAACTCACCGCACGACGGCTTGGATAAGGGGCCGCCCTAGAAAGCCAGGGCTATCCATATGGCGCAACGGGCACTGAGGCTTCCACGGCGTCATGGCCGGGCTTGTCCCGGCCATCCACGCCTTGCCCAGTCGCACAAAGAACGTGGATGCCCGGGACAAGCCCGGGCATGACGACCTCGGGAATGTTCATATGCGATTGCGCGACGACACCCGTTTTTGTCCGGACTTCGAACGACGAGGCAAGTTCCGTGGGGCACGATTGTAACCAGACATGACTTTCGGCACGTCTTCCTGCAGCGCCCGTCGGCACATCACCTGCTCTTCAATCTGATGGAGTCGACAGTTCCCTGGATGAAGGCCTGGAGTTTCGTGATGTCCCCTTCCCTCAGCTTGCCGCTGAAATCAGGCATGCCCTGCTCGCGGAACGGGCCGTGGAAGACGATATTCCTCAGATTGTTGATCGTCTCAGTGCCGACATAACCGAGATTGACGATGTTGCCGCCGCGGCCGACGCCGGGCACACCGTGGCAGGCGACACAGGCCGCCGTGACATAGATCTCCGCGCCTTCCTTGATATCGTTCGGGTCGTACTTCACGCCCTGCAACAGACCTTCGGTCTGATATTTGACGAACGCCGGCAGCTTCGCGGTGCCGCCGAGCGCGTATGTGTAGATCGTTCCCGGGTTCTGGTACTCGGTCGCACGATGCGTGAGGCCGTAGGAGCCGCCCCAGCCGACCGCGATCGAGATGTATTGCCTGTCATCGACCATGTAGGTTGCGGCAGCCGCGATCGCGCCGGTCCCGGTCGGGATTTCCCACAGCTTGGTGCCTTTTGCCGCGTCGTAGGCGACGAAGCGGCCATCCGCCGTGCCCTGGAAAACCAGGTTGCCGGCGGTGGTCAGCGTGCCGCCGTTCCACGGCGAGGCGTGCTCGACGCGCCAGACTTCCTTTTGATGCACGGGATCCCAGGCGAGCAGACGCCCGAACGGGGCCGACTTCGGAGACGGATTGAAGACGAAGCCGATATTCCCGCCCATGATGGAGCCGAGCTTGCCTGGCGTGGCGGCATTCTGAACAAACGACTTTTCCGGCGTCAGATTGACCGGGATGTGCTGCGCCGGAAGGTAGACGAGACCGGTCTGCGGATTGAACGACATCGGCTGCCAGTTGTGCGCGCCGTCCGGTCCCGGAATGGACTCGTATTGATCTGCGTCGCGCGCAGCCGGCAGCTCAACGGGCCGTCCGTTGGCGTCGTATCCCGTCGCCCAATTCACATCGACGAAGTTCTTCGCCGAGATGAACTTGCCGTTGGTGCGATCGATGACGAAGAAGAAGCCGTTCTTCGGCGCGTGCAGGATCACCTTGCGCGGAACGCCGTCGATCTCGATGTCCGCCAGAATCATCGGCTGGGTCGACGTGTAATCCCAATTGTCGCCGGGCGTCTCCTGATAGTGCCAGATGTACCGGCCGGTGTCGGCGTCGAGTGCGACGATGGAGGCGAGATAAAGATTGTCGCCGCCCGACGGACTACGAAGCTTGCGATTCCAGGGACCGCCGTTGCCGGTGCCGACATAGACCATGTTCAGATCGGGATCGAACGTGATCGAGTCCCATGGCGCGCCACCACCCCCGTTCACCCAATATTTGCCGGCGGGATCCCAGGTCTTCGCCGCGGCTTCCATCGAGGCATCCTCGAATGGCTTGGACGGATCCCCGGGCACGGTGAACCAGCGCCAGAGTTGATTGCCCGTCTCGCTGTCATACGCCGTGACATAGCCGCGCACGCCATACTCGGCGCCGCTCTGGCCGATCACGACCTTGCCCTTGAAGACACGCGGCGCGCCGGTGATCGTGTAGGAATGCGCGTGATCGATCAGCGTGTCCGTTTCCCAGAGCTTGGCCCCGGTGGCGGCATCGAGCGCGATCAGGCGTCCGTCATAGGCGGCCTCGAAGACCTTGCCCTTGTAGAGGGCGAGACCACGGCTGACGGCGTCGCAGCAGCCCCGATAGGTCTTCGACCGGTCGACGCCTGGATCGAACGACCAGATCTTTATCCCGGTCCGCGCGTCGATGGCGTGGACCACGTTCCAGGGCGCCGACTGATACATGATGCCGTCGACGACCAGGGGCGTGGCCTCGATCCCGCGCGATGAGTCAAGATTGTAGCTCCAGACCAGCCCAAGATTCCCGACGTTGTCGGTGTTGATCTGATTGAGCTTGCTGAACCGCGTTTCGGCGTAGTCGAGGCCGACGGTCGGCCAATCCCAGGATGTCTTCGTGTTTGCCTTGATGAAGTCGCCGTCGACTCTCGCCATATCCGCCTTGATGCTGTCCGGTTTTGCGCTGGTCCCGGTCTGCGCCCATGCACTGGAAGGAAGGGAAAGACTCAAAAGCGCAAAAAAGACACTGATCTCACGGAAGGCAATCTGAATCCTGAACCGGTCGCCCGAGATTTCTTCAGGCCATTGGCACTCTGCGTTGGATCGTTCCATGCCTCACCTTCCTCCGCGCACTTCGAGACCACCATGCGTGCGCATGCACGCGCCCGCTTCCGTTGATATGAAGCAACGAGCCTGGCTCGACGGTGCTACTGAAGCATTTCAGCCCCGAGATTGCCGGTTGCAGTTGTAAGAAAGCGTCCTGCGCCGGACAAAGGCGACCGATATCTGCAAGCAAGCTCATGGCGGCAACACGTTTCAGGTCGCCGAACTCAAGCGATCAAAGCGCTTGCGCCAGAGCATGTCAGCACGCAAGAAGGGGGCGCCGATCCAAGCCAGGCCCGTCCTAACGGCACACGATCTGGCGAACAAGTCGCACCACGTTTGCGGGTTCGCCAGAATCGTTCGCCAATTTCGGCGGGCGACGACGCAGGAGAAAGCAAACGCCGCAAAGCGTCGCCTTTCTCCACACGATGCGGCAGATGAAAATTCCGGAATGGCCTTCGAACGACAGCACAAACTCATTCGCAAATATGTAGTACGGCGTGGAGATACAGGCCCCCAGGGCGTTTATATCGCGCACCACGCATGGGGGCGTCCCACGAATTCCATCAAATGACAGCCGCGCGGCCCGGTTGATCGGTATGCGCTCCATTGCTCGACGTTCGATCATCATGGCGAGATGCTCCGGGTGAGAAGGCTACTTCCCATCGAACGACCGCAGCGATTGCGATCGCGCTCCATGAGTCAGCTTCCCGGTCCCGCCGACGTCCGGAAAACGGCAACATCTGCAACGTTGATTTGTCCGGCCCACATAACAAGCAGTCCTGTTGTCTTATTAAAATTGGATCGAAGTCGATGGTTAACTCGTGCGCTTGACGTGGGGGTCCCAGAGGGTGGCTGCGACGGGTCATGAGCCGCAATACTATGATCGAGCGCAAGATTTCTGCTTAAACCCTGAAAGGCCGACATGCCGGTCAATTCACGCGGGTCAACGGATTTGGTAAGTCGATTGCCTTCGCGCGCTCGGTGGCCAGCGTCACTTGCAGCGCTGACAACGCGCGCTCAAGCTTGGCGACCTGCGAATGCAGTTCGCGCGTGGCGCTGAAGCTCTTGCCATCAGAAGTCGGGAAAACCATACAACCCGAATGCGGGACGATATACGGGACGAACAACACGCCGGTACCGGGGACCATAATAGCCGCCATATCCGCCGCCGTAATATGCGGGAGCATAGCCGTAGCTTTGATACGCCGGAGCGTACCCGCCGTAATAAGCAGGGCCATATCCGCCGCCATAGTACCCGTACCCCGGCCCGCCATAGTAACCGTAACCGGGGCCGTACGCGTAGGCGCTCGACGCTATGCCACCGATCACCGCGCCAGCAATGAGTCCGCCAGCGAGACCGGGACCCCAGCCTCCCCAACCCCCTCGCCACGCATGGGCTGGCGATGGAGCCAAGGCCGCGACACCGATAGTTGCAGCGGTCGTGAACGCCATGACTGCTTTTTTCATGTCCGGGGCCTCCTCTTGCTGAACTCAGAAACTCACAGGGACGGCAAGGGTTTCGCGAGCACCGTCTGCGGAAAGGCCTTCCGTACAATTTAATCAAAAAGTAAGAACTTATCTACGCACTAGGTGTGCTCCCCAGGCGGGGTTTGCCATGCCGATGGCACGGGCCGGGGTGCATTCGGGGCCACGAACTACGTCGTGCATAAGGCCGGTGCTGGCCAGGGGTTCCGAAGATTAACAGCAAGCGGCGCTAATGACTGGTCAGGGTCAAAAGCGGGCGTCAGCCTATCCGTGGGGCGGCGTCCGGCTTCCCTCAGACAGCAGACGTCGCGACGGCTCTCGTGGTGTTCACCTTGGGGCCAAGGGGAGACATTTCGAGGCGACCCATTGCCTGCTATAATTCTGGCTTCATACGGCACCGTGACCACGAGTAGTCCCATAGGGGTGCTAACCCTTTTAGGAGACAACAATGGACGATTCGAATTCGGTGATCGTCCGCAAGGCCTACGAAGACTTTGCGGTAGGAAACATTCCTTCGGTATTCGCGGCTTTCGAAGCGGGCATCACGTGGCACGTTCCCGGTCATAGTCCGCTATCAGGCGACTATATCGGCCATGACCAGGTTGGAGGCTTCTTTCGACGCACGATGGAGCTTTCGGGAGGCGCATTCAGCATCGATGTGCACAATGTGCTAGCTGAAGACGATCTCGTTGTGGCCTTGGTTACCGTGAAGGCAGAACGAAACGGGCTGTCCGCTTCGTTTCCGGAGATCCACGTCTGGCGGATGAAGAACGGAAAGGCGACCGACTTTCGCGAGTATCAAGGCGATGAGCAGCGGGAGGATCGATTCTGGTCTTGATCGCTCGCGCTTAAGAACTCGCTTCAATATTGATCGACGCCGTAGACGCGGCAAGCGCGGAGCCGCAGCCGGATTGAAGCGAGCACTACAATCCCGGCGATCTCGCCGCCCAGGCCTTGGTGGCCTGGCAGCTTTCCATCGCTCGGGCGTAGGCAGGCTGTGCCGTCGTGCGGGCGAGATAGTCCCGCTCGGTCGAACCGGGGACGTAGTTGCCAGTTCGCAGGCCGAGCAGGAGGGCGTAGCTGACCGAGATATCGGCAGCAGTGAATCGGTCACCGGCGAGATAGGGGCAATCCGCGAGGCGGCGGATAACCAACCCCAGCCGGCTCTCGAAGGTCTCGAATGCCCAGCAGGTAACCCGGGCATTTCGCTCGGCTTCGGGCGCCAGTTGGCGACCGACAAGGACGGCGTTCATCGGCCCGGCGAGCCCGGCCTCGCCCAAGTGGAGAAATTGCAGATAGGAAGCGAAGGCGGGATCGTCCGGGGCGACGGCAAGCGAAGCTGAGCCGTGGCGGGCGAGCAGGTACTGGAGAATCGCGATCGATTCGACCATGATCGTCTCGCCGTCCCGCAGTGCGGGAATGAAGCCGGCGGGGTTGATCGCAAGGAAATCGCGATCAATCTCGGCTGCCAGCAGGTCGACCGGGCGCAGCCGATAAGCCAACCCCAGTTCCTCGAGCAGCCAGACGACACGGAAGCCACGACCTTCGCCATAGACGGTGAGCATGGTTGAGCGTTCCTGGATTTGGGCTAGACATGGCAGCGCAATAACGGACTTCGCCGGACGCCTCGAACGTCAATCCAATGGAACGTTCAGGCTGGTGCCTTTGGTGATAATGCCACCACGGTTGCCGATCTCGATCGAACCATAGCGCTGCTTGAAGCAATCGGGCAGCGGGCGGTCGCCTTCCATGCTGAGCCAAAGGCGCAACAGATGACGCTTCTGGCTTGCATCGGGCCAATCGCGGAACCCGGTCCGATCGTGCAACAAGGCATGATTGTAGACAAACTGCATGTCACCCGGCTGAAGCCGCATGCCAAAATGCAGCGCGGGGTCATTTGCGAGTGCATCGAACAGATCGAGCGCCTCGACGTGAGCTGGCGTCAGTCTTGGCGCGTCGGGAAAGCGCTGCGCACTATCGATGTACTGGCGCTGATAGAAGCCGGTCAGGAACCCTGCATGCCAATTCAGCACCGGGATTTCGAGATATGGCTTTTCGTTCTCCGGCACCTCGCCGCGCCGGTCCGTCGCGATGGGATCGAACAAGAGGGCGGCGAGGTCGGGACGCCTGTCGAACATCTCGTTGTAGATGGTCGACGTACTGACAAGGAGAGAGTCTCCTCCCTCCATCGCCTCGCGAATGCATAACAGGCCAACAACGTCGGACGAGTCCGTGTGGAATGTTTGTCGTTCCGACGTTTGATAGATGCGGGTATTCGGGTCCCTCGCATCGGCGCCGATGTCACGGACGTGACCGAGAATGTGACCTGCTGCATTCTGCGACCGCGCCGATCCGAGATGCGCGCCTACCCCGCAAAAGATCGTCGCGGCAAACGCCTGGCTGTATTTTGCCACAGGCAAGCCGCGGATGACTTCGAAACCCAGGCCAGCCAGCAGCTTCGTCTTGAGCTGTTCCAGGTGCGCACCGAAGCGGGGAAGCGGAAAGCTCTCCTTGGTGATGTCGGCGATTTTCGTGGTCCGGCCAAGATAGGATTCAGCCGCGCTCTCGAGCTCCGCGATCTCGCTGGCGCCAAGCGATATCAACCATCGATCAGGATTGGCCTCCATCGCGGCGCCGAGCCAGGCCGACGGGATGTCGATCTTCCCCGGAGGGCGATTGATCCCGCTGGGCATCGAGACCACATTCATGTCGTTGGCTCCTGGGAAGATTGGCCGTCAGAAAAGACGTCGGACCATCGACCGTAGTGTGCCGACCGCTTGCTGGCAACTTGGCCAGGCCAAATGCACTGCCTCGCGACGCGCACTCTCGTGGAGAGACGATATTTTGTCGGCGGTTGAACTGGATCGTACCGCGATCCGGGTCAGATTGAAAAGCGACAGCCAACTGGACGTTTTTTCCGTCTACCCGCCATCAGCTGACATGATGGCCCTGGTCCGGCAGCTCATTTCGGAGCCCTCGGCCAGATGCAGCTTGTCGCTTTCGAGGCTCCGGGCGCGGTATCGGCCTCGAGAGCCTGATGCTAGATTTCCTGGGTTAGACCGGACAGGAGGACGACATGCCCGATAGCGTCTACAAAGTCATAGAACTGGTCGGTACCAGCAGCGACTCGTGGGAGAAGGCGGCCGCCAATGCGGTCGAGCAAGCTGCAAAATCGCTCCGAGACCTTCGCGTCGCGGAGGTCGTCAAGCTCGATATGCAACTGGATGAGAAGGGAAAAGTTGAGGCCTATCGCGCCAAGCTCAACGTATCGTTCAAATTCGAGGGCACCTGAGCCTGAAGCACCTCGCCCCGCTTGCGGGGCGAGGATGGCTCATCGGAACGAGGCGCGCGCTGCGCGGTCCGCCGAACAGCGCGGTGTGAGCCATCTCGGAAGTAGGCCCTAGTCTGACCGCGACCGATATGCTTTGATGCGTGGGGGCGTGTAACGCGTGGTGACCTCATGTACATGGTCATTCGCAAGTACACCAAGGTCCGTTCGGTGGCGGACGCTGCCCGCCGCGCCAAGAGCGGCGTCGGCGAGATCCTGAGGCAATCGCCCGGATTCAGATCTTACCATGTGGTGGATGCGGGCGACGGCGTGGGTATCGCCGTGATGATCCTTGAGGACCGCGAAAGCGCCAACGCAGCGAACGCCAAGATACTGGCGTTTGTTCAAGCAAGTCTACCTGACCTCGACCTTGGAGTTCCCGAAATCTTCGCCGGCGAGGTTTTGGTGAACATGGAGCCTGACGGGTCCTCGGGCACAAGGTAGCCACGTCACCAGTTGCCTGGCGGGTGCCTCCGCTGCCGATGCGGCCAACCGGACCCCCGTCGCGTTTGCGGCGATCGCGCCGCCCCTGAGCATCTGCATGTCGTCAACCAGGAACGCGCGACTGCGCGTTCCTTTCGAGGAGTAGCAACAACATGAAGCAACACACCACCGAAGCCCTTTGCACCTCAGCGATCGGCTGGACATCGCTCGTGCTTATGGGCACCGCGATGCCGCCAAGAGATCCCGACGAAGACGACGAGGACGAAGACGAAGACGACGAAGAGGAAGATGACTCTGACGAACCGGCGGTCGTGCGCGAGCCGGACGAAGACTAGACTAGCGCATGTTCGCCGGTTGGCTTTATAATGTCTCCCATGGGCTGGGACGCGAAAGACATAGCGCTTCTCAAGAGGCTCTGGTCCGCAGGACACAGCGCGGCGGAGATTGCGCGCCGTCTCGGGTGCAGTCGTAACGCGGTCTGCGGCATGCTGACCCGTCATGGCCTGAAGCGCGGCCGCAAGCCGCCTACAGCAAGGCCCAAGATAAGGCCGCCCCCGAAGCTGATGTCATCGGCAGCCTGCACCAATCGAGTCGCAAAGAAGGTGTCGCGGAACACAGCCGACCGGCGGGAGCCCAAGGAATTCAGCAAGCAGCAGCTTTACGCCATTCTAGCTGAGGCGGTCAGAAACACTGGCTAGGAGCTGGCCACGACCGTCGTCGCGCTCCCTTAAGGTGCCGGGCCCAGCTACGTCCAAGCGTCCTGCTTCGTCTCTTCGTCCCGCTCCCCGCATGAAACGCAACCTTGCCCGTCAGCCTGGCGGGGCCATGCTGTCAGGTGCGAAATCCGTCGGCAGGCCGTCGATGCTCTTCATATTCTTCAGACGCCAGTATTTTCGCAAATTGTCGAGGCCCTGCGCCGTCCAATAGCGCACGAGGCTGCCGCGCTCCTGCTTGTAGTCGAACAGTGGCACGCCCATGCCGCACGAGGTCTGCACGAGGTCGACCGAGAGACGCACGATCTGGCGGGCGCCGGCAACTTCCTCGAAGTTCGGAACGAGATCGGCGTACTCCGGCGTGCCGCGCATCAGCGATCGGCCCTGGCCATAGAGCCGCAGGATCATCGGAGGCCCCTCGAAGGCGCAAAACATGATGGTGAGCCGCTTGTCATCCGAGGCCATCAGATGCGCGCGGGTCTCGCTGCCGCTGCCGGTGCAATCGAGGTAGGCGACGTCGGTCGCTCCAAGCACCCGGAATGAGGACAGGCCCTTGGGCGAGACGTTGATGCGTCCTTTCGGCGGGGCGCTGGCGACGAAGAAGATTTTTTGTCGCTCGATGAAAGCCCTGTGCTCCGGCTCGATCCCAGCGAATTGCTTGCCCATGCCCGGTCATCCTTTGCGCAGTGAAGAAGTCGAGACAAAAATAGCTCGTCCTGGGTACCGGTTTAAGAACACATGTTATACTGGTATAAAGACCACCATGAAACGACAAGACCCCATCGCTCCAGCGCTCTCGCTCAGCGCGTTCCTGCGGGCGCTGCGGGAGCGCCAGTCTCCGGCGGAATTCGGTCTCGCCACAGGACCACGACGGCGGACGCCGGGCCTGCGGCGCGAGGAGGTCGCCCAGCTCTGCGGATTGAGCGCCACCTGGTACACCTGGATCGAGCAGGGGCGCGACGTGTCGGTCTCTGCCTCGACACTCGCGCGCCTCGCCCGCGGATTGCGCCTGTCGCGCGCCGAACGCAGCTACCTGTTCGAAGTTGCCGGCAAGCGCGATCCCGAGCGGCCGGACAGCAGGGATGATCCGCCCGAGGACGTGCTGGCCTGCGTCGATGCGATCGATGGTCCCGCCTACATCCTCGATCGCAGCTGGGGCGCGCGGCGCTGGAACGCGAAAGCCTCCCGCCTGTTCGCGGGCTGGCTCGATGCCGACGGCGAGAAGAACCTGCTGCGCTACATCTTCCTCAGGCCCGAGGCCCGGACTCTCATCCTCGACTGGACCTCGCGCGTGCATCGCGTCGTCGCAGAATTCCGCGCAGCAGTGACGGGCTACTCCGACGATCCGGAGATCCGCCGGCTCGTCGACGAACTGAGAATTGCAAGCTCCGACTTCGCACAATGCTGGGAGACCCAGGGCGTTTTGGCGCGCGAAGGCGGCGAACGTGCGTTCGATCATCCGACCATGGGGCTGCTGCACTATCAGCAGGTGTCGCTGTCGCTCGCGGGCTGGCCCGATTATCGGCTGACGATGCTGCTCGCTACACCGGCTATGCGCGAGCGGTGACGGATCATCCGAACCCGCCGCTGTTGGAACGAGGGGGTGAAGCGGTCGCTCAATGTCACACGCCGTCCCGCGGGGAATAGCCGCGACGCGTCAGCTCTGGGCCAATTGGTGGCTGTCGCAGCAAGGGCGCTTCGATCACCCCCCGCGAGCAAAATTCATTCGGGCAATCCCGCTTTCCGAAGGCCCTCAATCAACAGCTTCGCATGTGACTGCCCGCCCCGCGCGATCCACGTCGATATCGTGAAGGCGGGATCGGTTTCGAGAACACGCGCGGCCGCGTCACGGGCTTCGGTCTTGCGTCCGACATGAGCGAAAGCGGACGCAAGACAGCGGTAGGCCGACGAATAGGACGGGTTTTGACGCCGGGCTTTATTGCCCGCCGCGATGGCCTCGTCAAAGCGGCCAAGCTCGATCAACGCCATTCCTATCCCCGCGAGAATGACGTGTCGCGCCGGATCCAACGGGTTCATGCGCATGGCATGTTCAAAGCTCCGGATCGCCTCCTCGGGCCGGCCCGCAAATCGACAGACATGGCCCTTGCAGCTCAGCGTATGGAATGAATAGGGGTTGAGCGCGACCGCACGATTCGCCATCTCGATTTCATTCTCACTGACGCCATCCACGAATGACGAGATCACGGCAGCCCATGCCAACGTATTGGGGTCGTTGTCATCAACGCTCAGCGCCAAGCGAACAAGTCGAACCGCTTCCTTGCGCTCGAACAGAGGGTCGGCAGCAAAGCCCCAAGCGACTCTGATCAGGTAGCAGTCGGCCGCAAGTGCCGCAGCAAGGCCGAAGCTAGGATCGAGTTGCAAAGCATGACCTGCAAGCGTTATGGCTTCGAGTAGCCCCTCGCGGGTCATCGAGCGGAAGTGCTGGACGGCCCGGAGATAGAGATCATAGGCGGTCAGATTTTCCGGTCTCTGCCGCGTTGCCAATACAATCCTCGCTTGAAACAATTTGGGCTGAATGGCCGAAACGACGGCGGCGGTTACCTCATCCTGGAGCGCGAAAACGTCCGTCAGATCACGCTCGAAACTGTCCGCCCAGATGTGCGCGCCCGTCACAGCGTCAACCAATTGGCTCGTGATGCGAACTTTCCCGAGCGCTTTGCGTACGGAGCCCTCAAGGACGTAGTGCACGCCGAGCCTCCGTCCGACCTCTTTGATATCGACAGCCTTCCCTTTGAAGGTGAAGCTCGAATTGCGTGCGATGACGAACAGCGATCTGAATCGTGAGAGCGCCGTGGTGATCTCCTCGACCATTCCGTCCGCGAAATACTCCTGCTCGGGATCGTCACTCATGTTCAGGAACGGCAATACGGCGATAGAAGGCTTGTCCGGGAGCGCGGGAGCGCCCGCGGACGCATCGCCCGCGTCTCGACCGTCGGCTTCTCGCGCCTCACGCACTTGTCCGACGAAACGGAATCCCTTGCGCGGCAACGTCCTGATCAGGCGCTGTTCCTCGCCGGAATCGCGGATTGCGCTTCGGGCGGCATTCAGCCGGGTTGTCAGTGCTGCATCCGAAACGCTGCGCCCATTCCAAATATGATTGATGAGGTCGTCCTTGCTGACGACGCGCTCCCTGTTGCGGATCAGATAGTCGAGCAGATCGAAAACCTGCGGCGTGACGGCAACGACGTCTTCCCCGCGATGCAGCTCGCGCCGGTCGGTGTCGAACACGTACTCCTCAAAGAGATAGCGCAAGATGCGAATCCCGTCGGATGAGAACGCCCATGATCGGGGAACGCCTGGGCTTCGCCGGACCCCGCAAGATTAAGCTAGCGGTAAGGAAAATGTAAGCGGCCGGTCAAGAGTGCCTGCCGATCTTACGGCACTCTCCTGCAGGTGGAAAAACCCTCTCCTGGGAGAGATCGCGATGACCGCAGAGCTCGGCACCACGTGGCTGGAACGGACATCCGTATCGAGCCGGCATGTCTTCAGCTTCATCTGGAGATGTTGGAACGCCCTTCAGGAAGGCCGCCAACGGCGAAAATTGACCGCCGCCTTGTCCGACCTGAGCGACGGAGAACTGATGGATATTGGCATGACGCGCGGCGAGATCGACTACGTCGCCTCGCACCGGGATACCGACCCGCGAGGCATCCGGTCCGGCGAATGGCTGCGACAGCTGCCGACGGTGGACGGCCAGATTGGACCTGCCAGCGTCTACGCCGGGTCATAGACGCCTGAGGGCGACTTCCGGCTTGTGCCCGGGTCGACGTCTACCATTCAGGCCGGGGCTACGCGACGAGCTGCCGCGCCGCCGCCGAGATCATCACCAGCCCGCCGGTGATCACGGCGACGTCGAGGATCGCGGCGTGGATGTGCACCGGCATCCGCTCGACGAAGGCCTTTGCCAGGAACGCGCCGGGGATCGCGATGCCGCCGATCAGCAGCGCGAAGGCGAGCACCTGCGCCGTCACCGCGCCGGCAAGGCCGAACACGGCGATCTTGATGAGGCCGGTGCCGAGCGAGATCATCGCGTCGGTCGCGATCACGGCGGCGCCTTCGAGGCCGGCGGCCATCAGGAGCGAGAGCAGGATTACGCCAGAGCCGGAGGTGCCGCCGACCAGCACGCCGTAGCCGACCGAGCCGGCGGCAAGGCCGGTGTCGCCGATCCTGACCTCGCGGCGACGGAGCATGCGACGCAGCGGCACGCTCAGCATCAGCATGGCGCCGATCACGATCGCAGCGCCGGCATTGGTGAGGCGCGTGTAGCCGTAGGCGCCGAGCGCGGTCGTCAGCGCGGCGCAGGCGAGCACGATCAGCGCGCGGCGGCGATCGGCATGGCGGACATAGGCAACAGCGCGGCTCGCATTGGTCAGGATCGCGGAGATCGCGATGATCGGCACCACCGGCTCGGCGCCGACCAGCGGCACCAGCACCAGCGGCATTAGGGCGCCGGTGCCGTAGCCGGCGAGACCACCGATGATCGAAGCAAACAACGCCATCAACGCGACCAGCAAGAGCTGTGGGATCGAGATGTCGGCGAAGCCTGAGACGATGGTCAATTTTTCTCATCGCGGCTGACGCGTGCCGCAGCTTGATCGGCGATGGAAGCGAGTACGGCCTCCTCTAGTGGAAAATCGGCCGCAAGCCAAGCGTCCTCGGCGAGTGTCAACACATGTCCGACTTCACATTTTCTCAAGCAGGCGGCCGCCGGATGGAGCAGAGCGATCGGTCGCTCCGAGTGCGTCAAAACCGGAAGTTCATCCCCATACGAACGATGTCGTAAGCGTTGCTGAACTTGACATTGACGAAGCCATTGCCGGTCGCCGGGCTCTGCACTGTCAGCTTCACGTTCTGGTGGCCGAGGTCGATGTGCAGGTATTCGGCCTTGATCGTGACGTTCGGGAGCACCGCATATTCAAGGCCGCCACCGGCTGTCCAGCCGACCGAGGTCTGTGACGAGGAGCCGGCGAAGCAGGTCGTGAAGCCGGGACAGATAATCTTTGTGACGAATCCGGCGTCGACGGTCCCGCCCAACGGACCAATGATCGAGATGGCAGCCTGTCCCTTCGTTCCACCATAGGCGAGGCCGCCTGTGCCGAAAGCGAGGAAGCGGTCGCTCAACAAGTAGCCGATCCGGCCGCGCAGGGTGCCGAACCAGTCAAGTTGATGGGAAGAGGCGGCCGAGAGAGGAGTGCCGCCGGTCGAGGGTTCCTCGAAAAGCGCGCGGCCTTTCACATTTGCGTATTGCAGATCGGCCTCGAAACCAGTGACCCAACTGCGATCAATCTGCCAGTTGTAGCCGAACTGCCCACCGCCCGTGAAGCCAGACCCGCGCAGAGATTGCCGATAGGCCGGATGGTTCACGGCCGTTTCTTCGGTCGCCTGCAAAGAAGCTATCGCCAGCGTGTCGGTAAACACGGTGCCTGCGCCGATCAGCGGATCTGCAGCAACATCGCCGGTGTAAGCCGCGCTTTTGTCTTGCCAACCGTAGCCGGCATTCACGCCATTGTACCATCCGGTCCAGCTATAGAGAGGGGCCGGCTTGGCCTTCACCGGCAGGTCGGCAGCCGACGCCGACGACAGCATCATGCCTGAAGCGACAACAGCGGCCACGATCAATCTTCTCATGTTTAGAAATTCCCAACAGGTCCGTCGTTCGGAAAGACTACCGAGCCGCGCTTGGGTCGTCTTGTCCGCGAAGGTGCTGGGCTTGATCGAAACGGTACGGAGCCAGGATCGCGGGCGAATGTGATTTCGGCGCAACGGTCGGTAGCCGAAGTCTTGATCTATCCGGCACTGAACTTGACCTGAGATGCACGGCGGTCCGCTTTTGCATCACATCGGTGGACAGGTGGATGGATGCCTTTCACGCGGCCTCATGATACCAATGGAACCGGCGCGCGAGGATCATGGACGGATATGCCAAAGGTAGAATTTTCATCGGACCAGCTTCCATCCCACTTGAATGACAAGGCCCGATTCCGCCTGTGGCACGAGATATGGATGGAACAACTCGGCAAGGCCGACATGAAGCACGCCGAGGACAAGCCATTCTATACCGCGTCGAAGAATGTCCTTTTTGGCGAATTGAGCGTCGGCCGGTTTGCCACGACGACGGGACACTACGTGCGCACGCGCAAGCACGTGACCAATGATCGCGACGACATTTTTGTCGGTTTTTATCGCAGCCCCCAGCCGCAATTATGGACTGTGGGAAACCAGGAGCTTGAGCTGAAGCCGGGAAGCGTCGTCGCCTACAACATCGCCCAACCGGTCTCGAGCTTTACGAACGGCCTCACGGCGTGGAATTTGGCATCCATACCTCGTGCGCAAATTCTGAAACTTGTTCCGCATGCCGATCATCGTTCGGCAATGTTGCTCGACCCAGCGAATCCCGCGGTACGGCATCTCGAGCGCACCATCAATTTTCTCCTCGAAGCCGATGAAGTCCACGAAGACCCGGAGTTGACGCGGCGCGCCAAGGCCATGCTCGGAGACTTGATCGTGTTGGCGCTCGGCGCGCGCGGGGAAGTCGCGGAGATCGCGGCGGAACGCGGCTTGCGCGCCGCGCGGCAGCGCGAACTGATTGCAATCATTGAGAAGCGCTTCGCCGAGCCGTCTCTGTCGATCACGACCATCGCGGATGCTCTTAATCTGTCGCGCCGCTATGTGAGCGATTTGCTGCTCGAAAGCGGCGCCACATTCTCCGAGCGCGTACTTGAATTGCGCTTGCAGAAGGCGCGGGCAATGCTGTCGGACGTTCGCTACGACCACACGAAGGTGAGTGACATCGCCTTTGCCTGCGGCTTCAATGAAGTGACTTACTTCAATCGCCGCTTCCGCGATCACTTCGGCTGCTCACCGACGCAATATCGAATGGGAACGAACCACAGCGATCCATGATTGGGTTTGCAGTCGGGTATCACTGCGCCGGTTTCGCCAAGCTGACAAACAACGCCATCAACCCGACCAGCAATAGCCGAAGGATCGAGATGTCCGCGAAGCCTGAGACGATGGTCACGATGTCCCGTCGCGGCTGACGCGCGCCGCAGCTTGATCGGCGATGGCAGCGAGCGCGGCTTCCTCCAGGGGAAAATCCGCCGCAAGCCAAGCGTCCTCGGCGAGCGTCAGCACATGTCCGAGCGCGGGCCCTTCGGCAAGACCACGCGCGATGAAATCGGCTGCCTTCAGCGGAAATTTCGGCGCGGTCCAGCGCTGCGGCAGCTCGGCGAGCGCACGCCAGCGCGACGAGCCGGTATCGCCGCCGTCCCGCGCCCAGGCCAGGAGCACGCGATCGAGATAGCGCTCCGCGCCGAGCCGGTAGAGCAGCCGCCGCGCATTGGCCTCGTCCTTGTTGGCGAAGCGCCACCAGCGATGCCCCATCGAATCCAGCGCCTTTGCTTCGGCATTGGAGAGCCGCAGGCGCGTGGCGACGCGCTTGGCATCCTCGGTCACGGCAACCGTCAGCGCGGCGAGGCGCCGCGTGCTGCTGGCGGGAAGAGCGAGCTCGCGCTCGAGCGCGATCATCGCCGACAGCGGGCCGGTATAGGCGACGCCGCCGATCAGCGCCTCGGACAAGCCGCCCTCGGTCATCGCCAGCGCGGCGGCGGATGCGCCAGATGCCACCAGCAGCTTCAGCATCTCCATGCGCACCCGCTCGGCCGACAGGCTGGCAAGGCCTGCGCGTCCGCGGATGCAGGCGAGATAGCCGTCGCGGTCGGGCTCGCCGGCGCCGAAGGCGGCGTGGATGCGGAAGAAGCGCAGGATGCGCAAGAAATCCTCGGCGATGCGCTGGTCGGGATCGCCGATGAAGCGCACACGCCGCGCTTTGATATCGGCGATGCCGCCGACATGGTCGTAGACGACGCCGCTCGCATCGACCGACAGCCCGTTCATCGTGAAGTCGCGCCGCTCGGCGTCCTTCACCCAGTCGCGGCCGAACGCGACCTTGGCCTTGCGGCCGAAGGTCTCTGTGTCCTCGCGCAGCGTCGTGACCTCGTAAGGGTGCCCGTCGATGACAAGGGTGACGGTGCCGTGGTCGACGCCGGTCGGCACGCTCTTGATGCCGGCGGCCTTGGCGCGGCGGATCACCTCGTCCGGGAGCGCCGTGGTCGCGATGTCGATGTCGCCGGGCACGAGGCCGAGCAGCGCGTTGCGCACGGCGCCGCCGACCACGCGCGCCTCCTCGCCGTCGGCGTTGAGCAGCTTCAGGACGCGCGCGGTGCCACCGGAGGTCAGCCAGGGTGCTTGCGCAAGTAACGGCTCCGCGCTCATCGGCCCGCTCCTATCGTTCCACGCCCGGCACGAGCTTGCCGTTCTCGATATGGGCGGGCGTGTAGGTCGAATCCGGCGCCGCGCCGGAGAAATGCGCGAGCCCGACCAGGCCCGCGATCACCAGCACCAGTGCCGCCAGGACGAGGCGCGCGACCACCGTGACCGGCCAGGACGATTGCACGAACAGGCCGGAGCGGGTGGCGGCCAGGAACAGCGCATAGACGGCAAAGGGGATGAGGAAGATTCCGATCTCGGTCAGAACCGTCCGGATCATGATGAATAGATCCGCTCATACAGCACACGCAGCATTCCGGCCGTCGCACCCCAGATGTAGCGTTCCGCGAACGGCATCGCGTAATAGAACCGCTCCATGCCGCGGAATTCCTTGCTGTGCACCTGGTGGTTCGCCGGGTCCATCAGGAAGGATAGCGGCACCTCGAAGGCGTCATCAACCTCGGAATGGTTGATGGTGAGCTCGAAGCCGGGCCGCACTTTGGCGACCGTCGGCAGGATGCGGAAGCCGAAGGCGGTGCCGTAGAGATCGAGATAGCCGATCGGCTCGACGAAGTCCCTGGACAGCCCGACCTCCTCCTCGGCCTCGCGCAGCGCCGCATCGAGCGGCGAGGAATCGATCGCGTCGATCTTGCCGCCGGGAAAGGCGATCTGGCCGGCATGGTCGTTGAGATGGGCCGAGCGCTGCGTCAGCAAAATGGTCGGCTCGGGACGGTCCACCACCGCGATCAGGACCGCTGCGGGGCGCACCGGCTGCTCGCGCGCGATGATCTCCAGCATCTTGTCGGTGCCGGGATCGCCCGAAGCGGGAATGATGTTGGGATCGTAGAGGCCGGGCGGCACGTCGAAGCCGAGCCTTGCCCGCGAGCGGGCGAAGAAATCCGCCGCGCCGATCGCGACGGGCTCACCTCTGGGGATAGGCTTGTTCAAAGCGCGGCCCTCACCTGCTCCGCGTCGGCCATGGCGAAGAATTCGCCGGCCGACTCGACGCCGAACATCGGCTGGCCATCGACCATCCGCTCCTCGCCCATGTCAACCAGATCGTAATAGAGCGCGCGGGTCACCTTGGCCCAGAGGTCGGCGCGGACATGCAAGTAGGGCGTCAGCCCGCCGTCCTCGGCCTGCTCGAAGCGCAGCCGGTGCGCGGCATCGCATGTGACCCAGTCGTCGACATTGGTGCGGAAGCTCAGCACGCGATGGTTGTCCTCCCCGCTCTTCAGCATCTCGACCGCCATGAACGGCGCGTCGTCGACACGGATGCCGACCTTCTCCACCGGCGTGACCAGGAAATGCTTGTCGCCCTCGCGCTTGAGGATGGTCGAGAACAGGCGGACCAGCGCGTGACGGCCGATTGGCGTCCCCATGTAGAACCAAGTACCATCGGAAGCGATTCGAATGTCGAGATCGCCGCAAAACGGCGGATTCCACAGATGCACCGGCGGCAGGCCCTTTTTGGCGCCTTCGGCACTAGCAGCACTTTTGGCGGCGGCAGTCAGCCCCTCAAGACCGCGATCGGCGCTCTGCCCTTGGTTCGCCATGGTTTGCCCTGACTTTGTCACTTGGCACGAATGTCGTTTGGCACGATTGGTGCAGGTCTACGTTGTAGTCCGGCGCTCGGTTCCACCCCGGATTAGTCCGGTGTGGAGGTCGCCACTTCGTGATGCCGTACATAACCCGAAGCCGATAAGGTGGGGATAGGTTAATTCAACGAATACATGGCCTTCCTGCAAGTCTAGCATAGGGCCCATGATCCAGCCGACGTGTTGATGTGACGACGCAAGCAAGCCGAATGGCCGGCTGAAGGAGCGAGCGAATGGCGGAGAGTGTCGAGAAACTCGAGGACGGGATCGTCCGTTCGGCCGAGCAGGTGTCGAGCCAGATTCGCGCGGCGAAGGAGGCGATCGGCTCCGTCATCTTCGGCCAGGATCGCGTCGTCGAGAACACCCTGGTGACGATCCTCTCCGGCGGCCATGCGCTCCTGATCGGCGTGCCGGGCCTTGCCAAGACCAAGCTGGTCGAGACGCTCGGCGTCACGCTCGGTCTCGATGCCAAGCGCATCCAGTTCACGCCCGACCTGATGCCGTCGGACATTCTCGGCGCCGAGGTGCTGGACGAGAGCACCGCCGGCAGGCGCGCCTTCCGCTTCATCGCAGGTCCCGTGTTCGCCCAGCTCCTGATGGCCGACGAGATCAACCGCGCGAGCCCCCGCACGCAGTCGGCGCTGCTGCAGGCGATGCAGGAGCAGCACATCACGGTGGCCGGCGCGCGCCACGACCTGCCAAAACCCTTCCACGTGCTCGCGACGCAAAACCCGCTGGAGCAGGAAGGCACCTATCCGCTGCCGGAAGCTCAGCTCGACCGCTTCCTGATGGAGATCGACGTCGACTATCCCGATCGCGACGCCGAGCGCCGCATCCTGTTCGAGACGACAGGCGCGGAAGAGACGCTGGCGAAGGGCTCGATGAGCGCGGATGCGCTGATCACCGCGCAGCGGCTGGTGCGCCGCCTGCCGGTCGGCGATTCCGTGGTGGAGGCGATCCTGTCGCTGGTGCGCTCGGCCCGTCCCGGCGCCGAGAGTGGCGAAGCCGGCAAGTTCATCGCCTGGGGCCCCGGCCCGCGCGCCAGCCAATCCCTGATGCTCGCCGTGCGCGCCCGCGCGCTGATCGACGGCCGTCTCGCGCCTTCGGTCGACGACGTGCTCGACCTCGCCGAGCCCGTGCTGAAGCACCGCATGGCCTTGACGTTCCAGGCGCGCGCCGAAGGACGCACGATTCCGGACGTGATCAGGCAACTCAAGACACGGATCGGTTGATGGCAGCAGAGACGGGGCACACAGCAAAGGAGATCATCGCGATCCGACGTGCCGATGGCGAAAGCCGCACGCTCGCCGCTTCGCTGCCGCGCCTGGTGCTGGAAGCCCGCCGCATCGCCGCCAACGTCATCCACGGCCTGCATGGCCGCCGCCGCGCCGGCTCCGGCGAGAATTTCTGGCAATACCGCCGCTTCGTCTCCGGCGAGCCGGCGCAGAACGTCGACTGGCGGCGTTCGGCGCGTGACGACCATCTCTATGTCCGCGAGCTCGAATGGGAAGCCTCGCACACGGTCTGGATCTGGCCCGACCGCTCGCCCTCGATGGCGTTCGCCTCGAAGACCGCGCGCGAATCCAAGCTCGAGCGCACGCTGATCGTCGCCTTCGCGCTGGCCGAGCTGCTGGTGTCGGGGGGCGAGCGCGTCGGCATTCCCGGCTTGATGGCGCCGACCGCGAGCCGCAGCGTGATCGACAAGATGGCGCAGGCGATGCTGCATGACGATGCCGACCGCCTCAGCCTGCCGCCGTCCTTCGTGCCGGCGGCGCTGGCCGAGATCATCGTGCTGTCGGATTTCTGGTCGCCGATCTCCGAGATCAAGACGACGCTCGCAGGCCTCTCCGGCTCCGGCGCGCATGGCACCATGGTGCAGGTCGTCGATCCCGCCGAGGAGTCGTTCCCCTATTCCGGCCGCATCGAGTTCGTCGAGCCCGAAGGCTTCGGCGTGATCACCGCCGGCCGCGCCGAGAGCTGGGCGCAGGATTACACCGCGCGCCTCGCGATGCACCGCGACCAGATCCGCGCCGAGACCAGCAAGCTCGACTGGCTGTTCACGACCCATGCGACCGACCGCTCCGCGGCCGAGCTGTTGCTGTTCCTGCATGCCGGCATGCAGGTGAGCAAGTCGGGCGTCCGCACCACCACCATCAAGGCGGGGCCGGCCGCATGATGGGACTGCCGCTCGCCTTCACCGAACCGCTGCTCCTGATCGGCCTCGTCAGCCTGCCGGTGCTGTGGTGGCTCCTGCGCGTGATGCCGCCGCGGCCGCGCCGCATCGAGTTTCCGCCGACGCGCCTGTTGTTCGACATCGCACCGCGCGAAGAGACGCCGTCGCGGACGCCGTGGTGGCTGACCGCGCTGCGGCTCCTGGCTGCGGCGCTCGTCATCTTCGCCGCCGCCGGCCCGATCTGGAATCCGCAGACCGGACTTGCCGGCAGCAAGGCGCCGCTGATGATCATGTTCGACGACGGCTGGAGCGCGGCCTCGAACTGGGACATCCGGATCAGGGCCGCCGACGAGCTGATCGCCAATGCCGACAACGACCGCCGCGCCATTGCGCTGGTGCCGCTCTCGGAGCCGAACCGCGACATCACGCTGATGCCGGCGGGCGCGGCGCGCGTCGCGCTGCGCCAGCTCGCGCCAAAGCCCTATTCGATCGACCGCGTCGAAACCCTGACCGCGATCGACCGTTTCCTGAAGGCGACCGGCGACTGCGAGATCGCCTGGCTGTCGGACGGCGTTGACACCGGCCGCGGCGAGGAATTCGTGACGGGCCTCGGCAAGACCATCGGCGATCGCAGCCTGACCATCTTCGAAGGTGGCACCTCCGCCCCGCTGGCACTGGTCGCGGCCGAGAACGCCGCGGCGAAGATGACGGTGAAGGTGCTGCGCACCGACAGCGGCATTGCGGTCGGCACCGTGCGCGCCCTGGACCAGAAGGCCTCGCCGATCGGCGAAGCGCGCTTCTCGTTCGGCCCGCAGGACAAGGAGACCGACGCCGCGTTCGACCTGCCGGTCGAGCTGCGCAACGACATCACCCGGCTCGAGATTTCGGGCGAGCGCTCCGCCGGCGCGGTGCAGCTGCTCGACAAGCGCTGGCGCCGCCGCGCCATCGGCATCGTCTCGGGCTCGACCAGCGAGACCGCGCAGCCACTGCTGGCGCCGACCTTCTACCTCACCCGCGCGCTGGCGCCGTTCGCCGACGTGCGTCTCGCCGACAAGGGCTCGCCGCAGCAGGGCATCACGCAGTTCCTCGACCAGAAGCTGCCGATGATCATCCTCGCCGATGTCGGCACCATCGCCCCTGAGCTGCGCGAGCGCCTCAATGCCTGGATCGACGGAGGCGGCGTGCTGGTGCGGTTCGCAGGTCCCCGCTTGGCGCAGGCCGAGGACGATCTCGTGCCGGTCAAGCTGCGCAAGGGCGGCCGCACGCTCGGCGGCAGCCTGACCTGGGAGAAGCCGCAGCATCTCGCCTCCTTCGCCGCCGACGGCCCGTTCGCCGGCGTCGTCGTGCCGAAGGACGTCACCGTGAGCCGGCAGGTGCTGGCCGAGCCTGACGCCGTGCTCGCCACCAAGAGCTGGGCCTCGCTGGAAGATGGCACGCCGCTCGTCACCGGCGAGCATCGCGGCAAGGGCCTCGTCAGCCTGTTTCACGTCAGCGCCGACATGCGCTGGTCGGATCTGCCGATGTCGGGCACCTTCGTCGAAATGCTGAGGCGCGTCGTCGACATGTCCGGCTACACCACCAAGCCCGGCGCCGGCGTTGCCAGCGAGGCCACCACCGAGACGGTGGCGCCGCTTCACATCCTTGACGGTTTTGGCGCCTTCGGCCCGCCGCCGGCGACCGCGAAGCCGCTGCCGGCTGACTATCGCGACCGCGCCACACCCGATCATCCGCCCGGCTTCTATGGTCCGGCAGAAGGACCGCTCGCCGTGAACACGCTTGCTAGCGCCGACCGCATCGCCGCCCTGAACACCGCGAGCCTGCGCGCCCGGCACGCCACCTACACCAATGCCGAGCCGCGCGACTTGCGCGGCTGGCTGCTGTCGACGGCGCTGGCGCTGTTCCTGATCGACGCCATCATCGTCGCGGTGCTCGGCGGCGGCCTCGCCGCACTGCTGCGTCGCCGCGCCGCGACCGCAACGATCGTGCTTGGCCTCGTGCTTGCAGGCCTCGCATCGTTCTCGCCGACGCCGTCGCGCGCCGATAGCGCGTCCGACGATTTCGCGATGAAGGCGACCTCGCAGACCCGCCTCGCCTATGTCGTCACCGGCAATGCCGACGTCGATTCCATCGTCAAGGCCGGCATGTCCGGACTGACGCTTTTCCTGGCGCAGCGCACGGCGCTCGAGGCCGGCGATCCCGTCGGCGTCGATCCCGCGCGCGACGAGCTCGCCTTCTTCCCGCTGATCTACTGGCCGATCGTGCCCGGCGCGCCCAAGCCGCCGCAGGACGCCATCAACAAGATCGATGCCTACATGAAGCAGGGCGGCACCGTGCTGTTCGACACCCGCGACGCCATCGAGGCCGCGCCCGGTGACAGCGGCGCATCGCAGACCCCGGCGATGCGGACGCTGCGCGAGATCCTGTCGTCGCTCGACGTCCCCGAGCTCGAGCCGGTGCCGCGCGAGCACGTGCTGACCAAGACCTTCTACCTGCTGCGCGACTTCCCCGGCCGCTTCAGCACCGGCCAGACCTGGGTCGAGACCCTGCCGCGCGAAGAGGATGACGAGAGCGCGCAGCGGCCGGCGCGCGGCGGCGACGGCGTCTCGCCGATCATCATCACCTCGAACGATCTCGCCGGCGCCTGGGCGGTGCGGCCCGACGGCCAGGCCATGCTCCCCGTGGTCGGGGGCGACCCCCGCCAGCGCGAATTCGCCTACCGCGCCGGCGCCAACATCGTGATGTACACGCTGACCGGCAACTACAAGGCCGACCAGGTGCACGCACCGGCCCTGATCGAACGATTGGGGCAATAGGATCGATATGAATTACGGCATCGCCTTCACGCCGCTTGTTCCCACGATCGTGCTGTGGATCGCGCTCGCTGCGATCGTTGTCATCGCGCTTCTGCTGCTGGTGGCGCGTGCGCGCGGCGCGGCCGTGCGCGTCGCGGCGCTGGCACTGTTCCTGCTGGCGCTCGCCAATCCTTCCTTCACCCGCGAGGACCGCGATCCCCTCACCTCGGTCGCGGCCATCGTCGTCGACAAGAGCCCGAGCCAGAATTTCGGCAACCGCAATCGCGAGGCAGCCCAGGCGCAGGAGGCGCTGGTCGACGGCCTGAAGAAGATCAAGGGACTCGAGGTCCGCGTCGTCGACGCCGGACAGGCGGACGGCGAGACCGACGGCACGCGGCTGTTCGGCGCCCTCGCTTCGGCCCTGTCGGACGTGCCGGTCGACCGTGTCGCCGGTGCGTTCCTGATCACCGACGGCCGCGTCCACGACATTCCCGCTAGCGCCGCCGCGCTCGGCTTCCAGGCACCCGTGCACGCGCTGATCACGGGGCAGAAGGACGAGCGCGACCGTCGCATCGCGATCACGGCAGCGCCGCGCTTCGGCATCGTCGGCCAGAGCCAGACCATCACCTACCGCCTCGACGACCAGGGCGTCTCCGGCGAGCGCGCCAAGGTCACGGTTCGCCGCGACGGCGAAACCATCAACGAGCGCACGCTCTCGAGCGGCCAGACCGCCAGCGTCGACGTCGACATCAAGCATGCCGGCCCGAACATCGTCGAGATCGAGGCCTCGCCGCTGGAGCGCGAGCTCACGCCGGTGAACAACCGCGCCGTCGTCGCCATCGACGGCGTGCGCGACAAGCTGCGCGTGCTCTTGGTCTCGGGCGAGCCGCATTCCGGCGAGCGCACCTGGCGCAATTTGCTCAAGTCCGACGCCAGCGTCGACCTCGTGCACTTCACAATTCTAAGGCCGCCGGAGAAGCAGGACGGCACGCCGATCAACGAATTGTCGCTGATCGCGTTTCCGACCCGCGAGCTGTTCCAGCAGAAGATCAACGAATTCCAGCTGATCATCTTCGACCGCTACGCCCGCCAGGGCGTGCTGCCGATCGCCTATTTCGACAATATCGCGCGCTATGTGCGCAGCGGCGGCGCGGTGCTGGTCTCGGCCGGCCCCGACTACGCCTCGAACACCAGCATCTGGCGCACGCCGCTGGATTCGGTACTGCCGGCCGAGCCCGTCGGCGTGACCGAAAAGCCGTTCTATGCGCATCTCTCCGACATCGGCAAACGCCATCCCGTCACGCGCGGGCTGGAAGGCTCGGCCAGCGAGCCGCCACATTGGAGCCGCTTCTTCCGCACCGTCGACACCCGCAACGCCGTCAACCCGCCTGTCATGACGGGCGTCGACGGCAAGCCGCTGTTGTTCCTGTCGCGCTTCGGCGAGGGCCGCGTCGCGCTACTGCTCTCCGACCATATCTGGCTGTGGGCGCGCGGCTATGAAGGCGGCGGCCCGCATCTCGATCTGCTCAGGCGGATGTCGCACTGGCTGATGAAGCAGCCCGATCTCGACGAAGAGGCGCTGCGCCTCCAGGTGCAGGGCAAGGATCTCATCGTGGTGCGCCAGACCATGGCAGACAGCGTTCCGCCAGTCAGCGTGACCTCGCCGTCGGGCGTGTCACGCGACCTGACGCTGAGCGCCGGCGATCCCGGCGAGTGGCGCGCCAGCCTTCCGGCCAATGAGCTCGGCCTGTGGCAGGCGACCGACGGTACGCTGAAGGCGCTGATCAATGTCGGCCCGACCAATCCGAAGGAGTTTTCGGAAGTCACCTCGACCACCGAGACGTTGAAGCCACTGACGCAGTCGACCGGCGGCAACGCCGTGCGCGTCGTCGACGGCAACAGCGTCGAGCTGCCGCGCATCGTGCCGTCGCGCTCGGCGAGCGTCTTCGCCGGCGACGGCTGGATGGGCGTGCGGATGCGCGACGCCAGCGTCGTGAAGGGCGTCGGCGTGCTGCCGATCTTCGCCGGCCTGATCGGCCTGTTGCTGCTGCTCGGCGCGTTTGCGGCGACCTGGGTGCGCGAGGGGCGGTGATTTCCTAACGTTTGATTGGATCCCGCCTAGCGCCGCGACGCCGGTGCGTTCCCTCCCCCCTTGTGGGGGAGGGCTAGGGAGAGGGGTGGCCCAGCAAATGGTGACGGTTGTTGGCGATGCATCCCGTGTGGGTGCGCGACGGAAAGAGTCCCCGTGTGGTACCCCTCTCCCTGCCCCTCCCCCGCACGGGGGGAGGGAACGGAGAGAGCAACGCTGTTGGCCCAACTCGACTCGAGCTCATCTCATCCCACTTGAGTTGCCCGAACGACACATCGGATCTGCGGCCTGCGTGCGCGGCTCCGCTCACCGTTGACATCCGCTCACCGATCCTGCGATGTTACATTATAACATCGCGACCACCCGAAATCGTCGGCTCGCGATGCGGGGTGCCGTCTGCAGATGAAGTGGTTCCGGTCGAATATCAGGCGCGGCGCCCGGCTCGCGTTGTTCGCGATGCTGGTGCAGCTCGGGCTCACCTTCGGCCACAGCCATTGGTTTGCGCAGGCCGCGCCGCTCGCGGCGACCTCGCTCCAGCAGACCGACAGCGACAAGGCTCTCGCTTCGAGCGACCGCACTGCTGTCCAGAAGCAATCGCCTGGAAGCCCCGACCGCGAGCCGCCGGGCGAGGACAATTGCGCGATCTGCGCCGTGGTCGCGATGGCGGGCACCGTCGTGTTCGCGACGCCGCCTCTGTTGCAACTGCCGCAGGCGACCGAGCTGCTCTACCGCACCTTGGACGCCGAATTCATCCATCTGGAATCGGCCCGCACGGCGTTCCAGCCGCGCGCCCCTCCCGCGTCCTGACTTCCAACATCGCTTGATCACGCCCGGGCTCGCCGCGTCACCAGCGCGGACGATCGCTGCGGGAACCGTTGAAGTCGAATTCCGTCGCGCCGCGACGGCAGGCCGCCTCCGATCAGCACACAACCACGCGGACGGCGCCTGACTGGAATCAGGACCATGTCATTTGAATTGCGACGCGCGCAGCGCCTCGGCGGAGCGAGCCTGCTCCTGCTTGGTGCCGCCGCCACCCCGGCGCTGGCTCAGGACAAGCCGGTGGCCACCGAGCTTCCGTCCGTCACCGTGACGGCCCCGAGCCCCATCGTGCGCAGAGCGGTGGTGCCGTCCCGCACCCCCGGCCGCGCCACGCGAACCGCGCGGGTGCGAAGCCGTGAACGCACGGCCGAGGCCGCGTCGGCGGCGCCGCAAACCGCCGCGCCCCAGCAGGGCGTGCTGCCCATCGTGACCAACCAGTTCGCCACCGTCACCGTGGTGCCGAGCGAGGAGATCCGCCGCGAGGGCGGCGGCCAGCTCGGCGACTTGCTGTTCTCCAAGCCGGGTATCACCGGCTCGAGCTTTGCGCCCGGGGCCTCCAGCCGGCCGATCATCAGGGGTCTCGACGTCAACCGTGTCGGCATCGTCGAGAACGGCACCAATGGAGGCGGCGCCTCCGATCTCGGCGAGGACCACTTCGTCCCGATCGATCCGCTCGCGACCAACCAGGTCGAGGTTGTGCGCGGGCCGGCCGCGCTGCGCTACGGCTCGACCTCGATCGGCGGCGTCGTCAGCGCCACCAACAACCGGATTCCGGATGCGCTGCCCTCCTGCGCTCCTTCGTTCCAGACCTACGGCCTGCCGATCAAGGCGCCGCTCGCGACCGCCGAGACCTCGCCCTGCGTCACCGCCGAGACCCGCACCGCCTTCAGCTCGGTCGATCGCGGCGTCGAAAGCGGCGTGCTGCTGGACACCGGCGGCGGCAATTTTGCCTTCCATGCCGATGCCTACGGCCGCACCACCACGGACTACGGCATTCCGAGCTATCCCTACCTGGCCGACCAGACGCGCATCATTACCAACGGCCGCCAGCCCAACTCGGCGACGCGGTCGGACGGCGCCTCGATCGGCGGCTCCTACTTCTTCCAGGGCGGCTATATCGGCGCGGCGATCACGCAGAACGACTCGCTCTACTACATCCCCGGTATCGACGGCGCCGACCACAACACGCGGATCGACGGTCACCAGACCAAGATCAACGTCAAGGGCGAGTACCGGCCCGATGCCGCCGCGATCGACACCATCCGCTTCTGGGCTGGCGCCACGGATTATCGACACAACGAGATCGGCCTTGCCGACCCCGCCGATCCCAACACCGACGGTGTGCGGCAGACCTTCACCAACAAGGAGCAGGAGATCCGCACCGAGGTGCAGTTGATGCCGTTCAACGCGCGCTTCGCCGAAGTGACGACGGCGCTGGGCTTCCAGGTCGGTCATCAGGAGCTGACGGCACCGAGCCCCGACAATCCCGGCACGCTGTTCAACGGCCTGTGGGACCCCAACAACAACACCCGCGTTGCTGCTTACGCCTTCAACGAGTTCAAGTTCACGGACGCGACGCGGGCCCAGATCGCCGGCCGCATCGAGCACGTCGAGCTGCACGGCACCACGCCGAATTTCCCGGCCGACTACCTGCCCGACGGCACACCGCAGGTGCCGATCGCGCGCAATCCCTCCTACACGCCGAAGAGCGGCAGCATCGGCCTGTTGCAGGACCTGCCGGGCGGCATGGTCGGCAGCATCACCGCGCAATATGTCGAGCGCGCGCCGAAGCCGGCCGAGTTGTTCTCGCGCGGCGCCCATGACGCGACGGCGACCTTCGACATCGGCAATCCGAACCTGAAGATCGAGACCGCGAAGTCGGTCGAGGTCGGCGTGCGCAAGGCGACGGGGCCGCTCCGCTTCGAAGCGACGGTCTACTACACGCATTTCGACAATTTCATTTTTCGCCGCCTCACCGGCGTGATGTGCGACGACGACTTTGCCTCGTGCGGCACGCCCGGCGCCGAGCTGAACCAGGCGGTGTATTCGCAACGCAATGCCAATTTCCGCGGCGGCGAATTCCAGTCGCAGCTCGATGTCGGCGCGTTCCAGGGCGGCATCTGGGGCATCGAGAACCAGCTCGACGTGGTCCGCGCCACCTTCACCGACGGCACAAACGTGCCACGCATTCCGCCCTTGCGGATGGGCGGCGGCGTGTTCTGGCGCGACGACAACTGGCTGATGCGCGTCAACCTGTTGCACGCCTTCGCGCAGGACAACGTCGCCGCGGTCGCGGAGACGCCGACGCCGGGCTACAACCTGCTGAGGGCCGAGGTGAGCTACAAGACCAAGCTCGCCCCCAACTGGTTCGGTGCGCGCGAGATGATGGCGGGCATCACCGGCAACAATCTCCTCAACGAGAGTATCCGCAACTCGGTGTCCTACACCAAGGACCAGGTCCTGATGCCCGGCATCGGCGTGCGAGCGTTCGCGAACTTCAAGTTCTGAAGCATGATCCGGAAAATCGCGCAGCGGTCTTCCGGATAGATCATGCGCAAACAACAACCTGAAGCGCGATGATGATTCATCCTGATCTCGCGGACCTTGTCGTCCTTGCGCTTCTTTCGCAACCCTCGTGCGACGTCCGCTCACCGCTCCGGTCGGTCAGCCGCCGTTTGGCTTACACGTGAAGATCATTGTCGTGACCGGAGCGCTACGTCACCGAAGAGGCTCGACCTTGGCGGCCATGTCGGGCGCGCGACTCACCCGATAGCTCGCGTTGCTGCATCTGAGCACCCAGACACCATGATCGGGCCGTGAACGTCTGGCATCCTTGGTCGCGCCGAGCGCCTTGTCGCAGACAAATCCCTGAGAGCGGATTTGCGTCGCGAGCATGCCTTGCACTGTCTCTCCGGCAGCCTGCCCTACCGCTCCGCCGGGAGCCAAGCCGGCGATCAGCACAAGGACCGAAAGGCACGATAAAGGACGAGGTTTCATGGGCTTCTCCCACCGCGACATCGAGTGAATTTTGCCGGAGGGAAGCCGGCAGGCTTCCCTCCGCTAGCGCGCGCCTATTGCCCGACGCATTCCTGGATGAACTTGATGCGGTCGACCACACCGAGATCCTTGCCGCCGAATTTCTGCAGAGGTGGCGGAAGCTGGTTGCCGGGAATGGTGATGGTCGCGGCAGGTGAGCCGGGTGGCGGCTCAGCTTGTCCGGCCTGTTGTGCGAATGCCGGCGCCGACAATGCAATGGACAGCGAAAATGCGACGAGATGGAAGGATCGGATGCTGCTCATTGCAATTCCTCCCTTCAAATGAAACTCCATCATTCTCCGGCAAGCAGAAAAGGGGCTTGATATGGATCAACAGAACAAAATGGCGGATCGCAAACGGAGATATGTCTCCGCGCGGCGGAACCTCGCCACATGAGAACAACGAGGTGTCACCTTTAAAATCCCGGATCACGTGTCAGCCCCGCCGGTATGATAGCTGTTGCTCGTCTGCTACCTCTGATTGCCGAGTATTCCCGTTCATAGGGATGGCGATAGTCTGCCAGGTCGCCCGGGGTTATATGATCAGCCCCGTATCAGGCGCTCCCATTGAGCGAAGCTCGTGGTTCGGGAGGGGTCATCATGCGAATGACGGCGCGAGGCGCGCTGGCAGCATTTTCTGCGCCCGTCGATATTGATCTAAATCAACCTCTTTCACGCGATGCCGTGGCCCTCTTCCCAGGACGTGATTTGATTGCAGGAGAATTCATATGTTCTCAAATGCATCGTACGTCCTCATTCTTGCTGTTGCCGCTCTCGCAATGACGGACACCGCACCTGCGGGAACGGCAGCTCCCGGTCATGTTTCACCGCAGAAACCGATCGGCACGACCAGACCCAAGGTGCCAGCCCTCGATGCCCCTTGGACCGCACGCGGGTTTGTGTTGCGACAGGATCTGTTCGATCGCGCCGCTCCCAACAATCTCAGGTCGGACTGGCCGGCCCCTCCGGCGCAGCCGGGACAGTTTTAGAGATGGAGAGCTAGATCTAAGCGGTCCTTTGCTCGCTTGGATTGCTGGCAAGCCATTCGTTGCTGCCATCTCCGATCGCGTCCACGAACTGAAGGTCGAAACGCTGACTATTCAATCGGCGACATGCTGATCCAGTTCGACAACGGCACAATCTGGCAACGCGACATCTCTCCGTTCCCGCCTCCGCTGGGGCGACGACGATAAAGATCGACCCGCACCGCTAACCCCGCGCCTTGCTCCAGTCCGGCACGACCGTCCCCGACACGCCTTCGAACGCACCTTCAACCAGCTCGTACACCAGGACGCGGGCGGCATCGACCGGGCCCGGCATGATGACGCGGCCCTTGGGGACCTGCTTGAAGCCGACGCGGCTGTAATAGGCCTCGTCGCCGACCAGCAGCACGATGGCGTGGCCCTTCTCCCTCGCATCCTTCAGGGCACGCTCCATCAACTGACGGCCGATGCCGCGGTCGCGGAACGGAGGCTCGACGGTGAGCGGCCCAAGCATCAGCGCGTTGGTCTCGCCGATCAGGATCGGCAATTGCCTGACCGAGCCGACCAGCAGCGTGCCAATGCGCGCAGTGAAGGAGACGTCGAGCAGATGGTCGACATGCTCGCGGATGCGGTAGGCGCTGAGCACGAAGCGGCCGGGGCCGAAGGTGCGCTCGTGCAGACGCTCGATCGCCTGGGCATCGCCAGCGGCTTCGGGAAGGATGGTGAGCGAGAGATCGGTCATGTCAACCCGGGCAGATAGCACCTGAAAGCGTCAAGGTCCAATAGAGTTGCAGCGGGCTCACGCGCCGGTCGCCGGCACGAGCCGGCCCTGCCCGGCATGCTTTGGCGATTGCATCAATCCTGCAAAGCACACGCTCCACATCGAGAGCAAAGTGACCGGAACCACGTAGTAGGGCGTGAAGATTGGATGGCTCAAGAAGAAGGCGAGGTTGATCAGAAGATTGCCGACGACAAGGAGCGCGACGTGGCGCGCTCCGGCCTCACCTACTCGCAGCAGCCATGCAGTCGATCCGACCCCGAGCAGGATCAACCCGAATTGCAGGTCATGCAGATACTGACTCATGATCTCGAGGTTGAATTCCGGGGCGAGAGCGTCATCGGACCCGTAAGTCGTCGTAAACGGGCTACCGGCATTGATCGCGTTGGCAATCAAGGTAGGCGTCAGGCCGACGACATAAGCGGCGCTGAAAGCCACCCCGCGCAGGAATGTCGGGCCGGTCCGCAAGCGGAGAAACGTGAAGCCCAGGTAAAGGACGTAACCCGCGACCAGGAACAGGTTTGGTAACCTGAAATTCACCGATAGACCAAGCAGGAGACCGACCAGGGCGACCAGCAAGATTTCATGCTTGTCCCTGGTCAGCCACAGCGCAGTCAGATAGCCCGAAGCGGCGCAGATCGCCATCGTCGGAGCCAAGGAATAGCTGGCCTTGGTCGGATTGATCATCATGTAGATCGCGAGAGCGCCAAACACGCCCGCCCCCAGCACTTCCGACGGGGACCGCGCCATGAAAATGCCGAGCAGGGCAAAACCGCACACGATCAGGCCAGCAGCGACATAGAGTGGGACCACTTGATGTCCCTCTTGAAATAGCGAGAGCAGGAATCCGGTGCCGGGCGGATATTGCAGCACATATTTGCCGCTCTTCGCCGGCGGATGACACGGCGCAAGCCGGCCCTCGGGGAAGCCGATCTCTATCAGTTTCCGCGCGAGGAAGCGATCCTCATCGCGCGCTAAGTCCGTGTCAAACCCACCGATACCGTGTAGCTGAAACAGATGCGCCTGGCGCAGATAGCAGATGTCGTCGTAGACGCCGCGGGCTTCGGTCCAATGCGACATCGTGCTGACATTGCTGACGAGGATTGCCAGGCAGACCAGTCCGAGGACGAGTTTGAGTATTTTCATTGCGTTCCGTCGAATCCGCCGAGCGCGACGTTGGCTGAGGAGTGCTTGATTGACATAAGGCCGGCCAGAAAGCCGGTGAAAATGAGCTGCGCGCCGACCGTTATCGCCGTCGTGGAGAGGGCCACCATCCCTAGCAGACCAGACACATCGAGCGATCCAAAATGGACTTCGCCCCACCTCACCACCGCCGTGACCAGGCCGGCTATTCCGGCCAAAAAGATGGCCGCGCCCCCGAAAACCAAGCGTTCAAGCGTAAACGCCTCGATGATGCGGCCATAGCGTGGAGACGGAGGAAGAAGGTTCAAATCCTCCGCGAAGCCACGCGCAATCGTCGCAAAGCAAACGCCCTGAATACCCACGATCAGACAGGTGCACGCGACGAGCATGGTCCGGATCTCGAAGCTGATTCCGGCAATTCGAATCGGGCCCAAGAAGAGCAGGCCGCTCAGCACAGTCCCTGCCGCAACAAGCGACGCACCCGGGTAGAAGAACAGCCATCTCGGCGAATACAGCAACAGAAACCTGAGGTGACGCCAGCCATCGCGCCACGTCCTCAGGTGTGGAGGACGAGATCGGCCATCCTTCGACAGCGTGGTCGGCACTTCCGATATTTTCAGTCCGACGAGCGTGGCACGAACAACCATCTCGCTCGCAAACTCCATTCCGGTGGTGCGCAGGTCCAGTTTCGCAATTGAACCCCTGGAAAAGCCCCGGATGCCACAATGAAAATCACGCAGAGGCGTGCGGAAGAACAGACGGCCCAACCAGCTCAAGACGGGGTTTCCGAGATAGCGATGCAGGAAGGGCATAGCGCCGGCTTCGATGCCACCGCGAAACCTGTTTCCCATCACCAGATCGTCACCGGCCCGCAGGCGTTTTAGGAATGCATCGAGGCGTTCGAAATTGTAACTGTCGTCAGCGTCTCCCATCACGATGTAGCGGCCACGGGCTGCCGCGATACCAGCGCGGAGTGCTGCGCCGTAGCCACGCATGGGGACGTCGATCACACGAGCGCCGCCGGCCTCAGCGATATGCTGCGAATTATCCGTGCTGCCATTATCCGCAATCAAAACCTCGCCCGCGATCTGGGCCCGACCAAGAAACGTCTGCGCCTTGGCAATGCAGACTGCCAGCGTTTCCGCCTCCTTGAGGCAAGGCATCAAAATTGTCAGTTCGAGCTCAGGCATGGTCACCGACGGAATGCCCCCGACTTGCCTTACGCTTTTCGAAGCAGGTTCGGCCATATCCATCAATTCAACCAATTTCGCTCGCGTGAATGCAGAAAGACAGACCGTTACTGCGCAACCGCGCGGTTGCGCAAGCCATTCAGACTTCCCAGCCGCCGGCCGAGGTTAATTCCGGGAATTTCGATCAGCCTGTAGCACGCCAGTGCAGGCACGGCTGCCGCGAGAACAGTCAGCACTGACAAGGTCGTCGCCGCTATCCAGGGGTTCAGGCCCCCAAACCATCCTGCGCCCAGAGCTATCATGGGCCCGACCGTGAGCATATGCAGCAAATAGAAGCTATAGGATATCCGACCGTAGAAACGCACCAGTGGCCAATCGAGCGGTTTCATCATGGGTTGATGCGGCCATTGCGAAATCGCCAACACGAGCAAAGCTCCGCCGATGCAGTCCATCAAGATCATCAAACCGGCGTCTTGCTTGAGAATGCCCGCCAGAAGGAACAGCGCTATGCCGAGGACGGGAATCCAAACCGACATCCTCAGAGAAACGGAGCGGGCGATCTTCGGTCCCTCGAAATGAACGAGAATGCCTGCAAGAAAGGCATAAAGCGGCGCCAAATTCGCGCCAATGAGATCGCGATATTGGCCCACGAACGACAGGCCAAACAGAACGGCGGCAACGGCGAGAAGAGGCGTCCTGCCGTGTTTCCTGTATGCTCGGACAGACATGAAGATCAGTGGAGTCGCGGCAATCTCAACCGTCAGTGACCACATCACGCCATTGATGCCGCTCTTGATGAGAAGCATGTTGAGCAAGACGTTGAGTGGCGCAAAGGAAGCCTCAAAGCCAACATAGAATCCAAAACGTTCATGAAGGAACGTGAGCAGACCGACGACCGCTATGGACGCCGGCAAGAGACGAAAGGCTCTGTTCCTCGCGAATGAAACGAAGGTAGTGGAATCGGCCCTGTCCAGGCTTCGGGCGAGAACAAATCCGCTGATGACGAAGAAAACGACGACGCAGCCAAGACCGTTGGCGAAGGCGAAATAGAGTCGCGAAGACCCCGAGGCCGGGTATTGCAGGTACATGCCGCCGCAATGGTAGACGGCGACCAGAACGGCAGCCACACCGCGAAGAGATTCAAGTCTCGGGATGAAGTTGCTTTGCCCCATGCGGCATTCTTCCTAGCACACCAGGCCCGCGAGAAAAGGAGGTTCCTTCCGCCTCATCGCGGCTTTGCGTTGAAATCTCACCGCCACGTCGTGATCGGCGGCCTGCCGTCCAGCACTTCGGCAAGCCGCAGCCGCGTGCCGGGCGTGGTCCCCTCGGGCAGTGCCGAGATCGCGAAGAAACCGCATTCGGCGATCTCGCGATTGGGCTCGGGCAGACGCTCCTGCCTGAACTGCCTGACGACATACACCGCGACATGGTCGCGGCGTGAGATGTGGCTGTTGAGGAAGATGCCGTGCAGCACGGCCTCTCCGGTGAGGTCGATGTCCCCCTCCTCCTTGAGTTCGCGCCGCATCGCCTGCTCCATGGTCTCGCCGTAGTCGACGCCGCCGCCGGGTAGATACCAGCCGCTGACATAGCTGTGCCTGACCAGGAACACCCTGTTCTCGGCGTCCAGCACCACGGCGCGGACGCCGAGAGTCATGCCACGGACGAACAGGAAATAGGTGTGGAAGACGTGCCGCAGCAGCGGCTCGAATTTCCGTCGCATCCGGTCGAGAGGTTCTCCCATCAGGCTTCCTTGATGCTCCGCTTCAGGATTTGCTTGTCAGGCTTTGCTTGTCACAGGCATGGCTTGCGCGCTGCCCGCGACCTTGCCATTACAGCGGACGAATAGCGAGGCAATCGCGCGCCATGGCCCCCTTCACGCTCGCCCATCTGTCCGACCCGCATCTGCCGCCATTGCCGAAGCCGCGGCTGGTCGAACTCGCGGGCAAGCGCGTGCTCGGTTACGTCAACTGGACGCGCAACCGCCACAAATACCAGCGCCGCGAGGTGCTCGACGCCATCGTCGCCGACATGCAGGCGCAGGCCCCCGACCATATCGCGGTGACGGGAGATCTCGTCAACCTCGCGCTGGAAGCGGAGTTCGCGCCGGCGCGCGCCTGGCTCGACGGTGTCGGGCCGCCCGACCGCGTCACCACGATTCCCGGCAATCACGACGCCTATGTCCGCGCCACCTTTCATCGCTTCGGCGAGACCTTTGCGCCCTATCTTGCGGGCGACGACGGCCGCATCGGCTTTCCGAGCGTGCGCCGGCGCGGACCACTCGCGCTGATCAGCCTGTCGACGGCGGTGCCGACTTTGCCGTTGATGGCGACCGGCACGCTTGGCCGCGATCAGCTCGCCGCGCTCGCAGCGGTGCTCGAACAACTCGCGGCCGAGGACATCTTTCGCGTGCTCCTGGTGCATCATCCCCTGAAGTCGGTCGCACGCCAGAAGCGGATGACCGATTCCGCCGAGCTGCTCGCGCTCGTGAGGCGCCACGGCGTCGAGCTGATCCTGCACGGGCACGACCACATTCATTCGACGATGTGGTTCGAGGGGCCCAACGGCAACATTCCCGCGCTCGGCGTGCCCTCGGCCTCCGCGCTCGCGCACGGGCGCTATCCGGCGGCGGCGTATAATCTCTTCACGATCGAGAAGGACAATGCCGGCTGGCGCTGCGAGCAGACGGTGCGGGGCCTCGGGGCTGGGTTTCAGATCCAGCAGGTCAAGCATGCAAGGTTGATCTAGCACTCCGTCATTCCGGGGCATGCGAAGCATGAGCCCGGAATCCATCGGGCGGCAGCGCATGCGGATCAATGGGCTCGCGCTACGCGCGCCCCGGAATGACGGCGGAGGAAAATTCACCAGCTCCGCAGGGCCGCCACTACGGCGAGGCCGAACAGCGCGGCTGCGCCGAGGATGAAGCCGAGCACGAACGGCCAGACGCGCGAGCGGCGCCGCGGCTTCTCCGCGGCCTCGGGCACCGGCTCGGGCGGGACCACCATCGCGCGCTCGCGCTCGATCATGCGGCGGGCGACGTAGTCGGTCACGGCGTCCACGATGACAGCCGTGTCGTGCGATTCGGCGAGCACGATGCGGCCGAAGCGGGTGTCCTGGACGAAGCGGTACTGCCGCTTGTCGCGCCCCATCATGATGTGCGCGACCACGTCGATCCAGAGCCTCGGCGTCTCGCCCTGGCTGATGCCGCGGTCGAACAGGTCGATCTGGTCAGGCACCTGCGCGAACAGCGGGTCGAGCGCGTCGTTGAGGATCTCCAGCCGCGCCACTTCGGCGTCGCGGAGGTCGACGACGACCCCGGTCCGGTCGGCGGCCTCGATCCGTGCGCGCAGCAGCGCATCGCGCAGCCGCACCGGGCGCGGCTGGCTGGGATGGGTCACGCTGGTCTCGGGCTCTGACATTGTCGGCCTCGTCCTGGATTGCTGACGTTAACCTATCAGTAACCAAACCGTCCGCAAAGGGTCCACAATTCCAGATACTTACGGTGCCCACAGGCACCTCGCCTGTGCCAAAAACAGACGATCCCACCCAGGCAGAGCCTGGATGGGACCATCCGTCCTTGGACGTCTTCTTAATTCAGCTCGGCGGCCGGGCCCCTAAAGCGCGATGAGATCAGGATGAATCGTCATCGCGTTTTAGCTTGTTGTTTGCGCATGATCTTTTCGGAAAACCGCTACGCACTTTTCCGGATCATGCTTTAGGCCGAAACGCGCGAGGGCTCTTCCACGATCGAGAAGCGGACGCCGGCCTTGTGGCGGCTCTCTTCCGAGACCTCGCGCCAGCAGTCCTCGGCTTCCTTGCGGGTCTTGAAGGGGCCTTTGACCTGGGCCGAACCTTCCACCAGCTTGTGGAAGTTCATCGAGCCGAACTCGCCGCCGATCACCCAGAAATTGCTGCCTGTGGTCATTGTCAGTCTCCTCTCGAAGCGCGTGGTGCGTTAGCCGAACTGGTTCATCGTGTTGTGAGCGCCGCCCGCCTTGAGGGCAGCTTCACCCGCGAAGTATTCCTTGTGGTCGTCGCCGATGTCGGAGCCGGCCATGTTCTGGTGCTTCACGCAGGCGATGCCCTGACGGATCTCGGCGCGCTGGACGTTCTTGACGTAGCCCAGCATGCCCTGCTCGCCGAAATACTCGCGGGCGAGGTTGTCGGTCGAGAGCGCGGCCGTGTGGTAGGTCGGCAGCGTGATCAGGTGGTGGAAGATGCCGGCGCGCTTGGCCGAATCCGCCTGGAAGGTGCGGATGCGCTCGTCGGCTTCCTTCGCCAGCGGCGTGTCGTCGTACTCCGCCTTCATCAGCTCGGCACGATTGTACTTGCTGACGTCCTGGCCCGCTTCCTTCATCGCGTCGTAGACCTGCCAACGGAAGTTGAGGGTCCAGTTGAACGACGGCGAGTTGTTGTAGGCGAGCTTGGCGTTCGGCACGACCTTGCGGATGCGGTCGACCATGCTGGCGATCTGCTCGATATGCGGCTTCTCGGTCTCGATCCAGAGCAGGTCGGCGCCGTTCTGGAGCGAAGTGATGCAATCGAGCACGCAGCGGTCGGCACCGGTGCCGGGCCGGAACTGGTAGAGGTTGGAGGGCAGCCGCTTCGGACGCATCATCTTGCCGTTGCGGTTGATGATGACGTCGCCGTTGCGGGCGTTCTCAGCGGTGATTTCCTCGCAATCGAGGAAGCTGTTGTACTGGTCGCCGATGTCACCGGGCTTATGGCTGACGGCGATCTGCTGCGTCAGGCCGGCGCCGAGCGAGTCGGTGCGGGTCACGACGATGCCGTCTTCGACGCCGAGTTCGAGGAAGGCGTGGCGGCAGGCGCGGATCTTGGCGAGGAAGACGTCATGCGGCACGGTGACCTTGCCGTCCTGGTGGCCGCACTGCTTCTCGTCGGAAACCTGGTTCTCGATCTGGAGCGCGCAGGCGCCCGCCTCGATCATCTTCTTGGCGAGCAGATAGGTCGCCTCAGCGTTGCCAAAGCCGGCATCGATGTCGGCGATGACGGGCACGACGTGGGTCTGGAAGTTGTCGATCTTCTCGATCAGCTCCTTCTCGCGGGTCTTGTCGCCTTCCTTGCGCGCCTTGTCGAGCAGGCGGAAGATGTCGTTGAGCTCGCGCGAATCCGCCTGACGCAGGAAGGTGTAGAGCTCCTCGATCAGCGCCGGCACCGAGGTCTTCTCGTGCATCGACTGGTCGGGCAGCGGGCCGAACTCGGAGCGCAGCGCCGCGATCATCCAGCCGGAGAGGTACAGATAGGTGCGATCGGTCTTGCCGCCGAAATGCTTCTTGACCGAGATCAGCTTCTGCTGGGCGATGAAGCCGTGCCAGCAGCCCAGCGACTGGGTGTACTTGGTCGGATCCTTGTCATAGGCCGCCATGTCGGCGCGCATCAGCGCCGCGGTGTAGCGGGCGACGTCGAGGCCGGTCTTGAAGCGGTTCTGCAGGCGCATGCGCGCGACGGCCTCGGCCGTCACCCCGTTCCAGGTCGGCTTGGTCTGAAGCAGCGCCTGGGCTGCCTCGATCTCGCTCTGATAGGACGCCGGACGCTCAAGGGCGCTAATGCCGCGGGGCTGGTAATTCATGTGCCTGATCCTTCTCGATGATGACGGAGCCTTCGGCTTCGCCATCGACATTTTTGACAGTGCATTGCGAAATGCGTGTCATGAGCTAAACGCCAGAAAGAGAAGTTCGTATAGAGGCCTTGTATTTGAATGGTGATGTCATGTAACATCGGAACATGTAATAGATGTTATTTTGTAAATTTTGTAAATATAGGTCAGCAAGACTGTCGTTCACGCACGGAGATCTGAGAAATGCCCGCCGAATCCGGGAAGAAACTGTTCGTCGGGCCACGTTTTCGGAGGATCCGGCAGCAATTGGGGCTGTCGCAGACCCAGATCGCCGAGGGGCTCGGGATCTCGCCGAGCTACGTCAACCTGATCGAGCGCAACCAGCGCCCGGTGACGGCGCAGATCCTGCTGCGGCTGGCCGAGACCTATGACCTCGATTTGCGCGACCTCGCCACCGCCGACGAGGACCGCTTCTTCGCCGAGCTCAACGAGATCTTCTCCGATCCGTTGTTCCGCCAGATCGACGTGCCCAAGCAGGAGCTGCGCGACCTCGCCGAGCTCTGCCCCGGCGTCACCCATGCGCTGCAGCGGCTCTATGCCGCCTACACCGAGGCGCGCCAGGGCGAGACGCTGGCGGCCGCGCAGATGGCCGACCGCGACGTCGGCACGCGCTTCGAGGCCAATCCGGTCGAGCGCGTGCGCGAGCTGATCGAGGCCAACCGCAATTATTTTCCGGAGCTGGAGCAGGCCGCGGAGACCCTGCGCGACGAATTGAACGTGCCGGCCGAAGGACTCTATGCCGCGCTCACCGCGCGCCTGCGTGAAAAGCACTCGATCCAGACCCGCATCATGCCTGTCGACGTGATGCGCGAGACGCTGCGCCGTTTCGACCGCCATCGCCGTCAGCTGCTCATCTCCGAGCTGGTCGACCCGCCCGGCCGTGCGTTCCAGCTCGCCTTCCAGCTCGGGCTTGGCGAATGCGCGCAAGCCCTCGAGACCATCATCGGCCGTGCCGGCCCGCTCGACGACGCGCCGCGACGGCTGTTCCGCATCACCCTCGGCAATTACTTTGCAGCCGCTGTCATGATGCCCTACCCGGCCTTCCTCGCTGCGGCCGAAGCGCTCAACTACGACATCCACGTGCTGGCGCAGCGGTTCAATTCCGGTTTCGAGCAGGTCTGCCATCGCCTCACCACGCTGCAGCGGCCGAACGCGCGCGGCATTCCGTTCTTCCTGTTGCGCGTCGACAATGCCGGCAACGTCTCCAAGCGTTTTTCGTCGGGCACGTTCCCGTTCTCGAAGTTCGGGGGCACCTGTCCGTTGTGGAACGTGCACTCGACCTTCGACACGCCGGATCGTCTGCTCAAGCAGGTGATCGAGCTTCCCGACGGCACGCGCTATTTCTCGATCGCGCAGATGGTGCGACGGCCGGTGGCGCCGCATCCGCTGCCGCAGCCGCGCTTTGCCATCGGCCTCGGCTGCGAGATCCGCCACGCCGCGCGCCTCACTTACGCCGCCGGCCTGGACCTCGAGAAGACCGAGGGCACACCGATCGGCGTCAATTGCCGCCTCTGCGAGCGCGAGAACTGCGCCCAGCGCGCCGAGCCGCCGATCACGCGCACGCTGATCCTGGACGAGACGACGAGACGAGTGTCGAGTTTCGCGTTCTCGAATGCGCGGGAGTTGTGAGGGCAGGAATCGCGCGGGCACTGCTTCGCGTTTGGCGGAAGGCATCCGCTACACCCACCGCTGTCATCGCCCGCGAAGGCGGGCGATCCAGTACGCCGCAGCGGCTGTGATTGAACCGAGACGCCGCGGAGTACTGGATGCCCCGCCTTCGCGGGGCATGACAGTGGAAAATGAGGCGTGACTGACCCGCCTCACGCCAGCGTATGCACGATCACCGGCCCGGCGGCGGCACTCGCATGACCCGCCAGCAGCGGAGCCAGATCCTTCTCGATCCAGGCGATGGCGCGCTTGTTCGCTTCCTCGGCCTGCTCGAACTTGTCGAAGATCGAGATCGCGGTGACCGTGTCGTCGCCGGCATAGACGACGTAATAGGCACGGAAACCGTCGACGTCGCTGATGATCGGAACGGCGCCGTCCTTGATGCGGCGCGCCAGCTCTTCCGCGCTCCCGCTTTTCGCCTTGGCCTGACGGATGGCGGCATACATGGCATCCTCCCTTCCGGCTGTCTGAATCTTGGTGCTGTTCAACCTACACCCGATAGCCGATTCCGTCATCCTGAGGATGACGGCGATGGGCTAGCGCTCGCGGCGTTGGCCTTGGTTAACCCGGCCCTAACCCATCCCCGCGATCTGCAACCAGCGGTTAAGCACGCCTCAACATCGGTGCCTTAGTGTTGCCCCACTCACTTTTCGCAAACAACGGTGGCCTATCCTGCCGGGCGAAGTGACATCAGGGGGTTCATCATGCGCATTGCGTTGCTGCTGACCGCAACCATTGTCGGCGCGCTTTTCACCAATCCGTCCCATGCCGGCTCGCTCGATGCCGCTGGCGCAGCTGCGCCGCTGCCGCCGGGCTTCCAGAGCTATCGCGGCTACATGTTCGACCTCACCGAGAATTCCGAGCGCAAGGATGTCGACAAGCTCACCGAGAATGTGAAGCAGCAGATCGACGTCGTCGAAGCATCCGGCCTGTCGCCGCGCGTGTTGCGCTTCTTCCGCACCGTCCCGATCGTCGCGAGCGAGCTCGCTTGCCTCGACGAAGGCGCCGCGACCGCCTGCTACGGCCGCGTCACCCCGGACATCCAGCGCAGCGCACCGCGCACGCTGACGGTGTGGGACCATGACAAGCAGCGGTGGACCAATCCCAATGCCGTCGACCTCGCGGTCGATTCGGGCCTCGGCGTCATAATGCTTCGGCCGGACTTGATGCGCTACGAGAAGGAGGCCGTGCTGCTGCACGAGCTGCTGCACGCCTATCACGCCCGGCTGCTGCCGGACGGCTACGCCAACAAGGGCGTGATCCTCTATTATGCGCTGGCCAAGACCAAGGACCTCCTGCCCAAGGAATCCTATGCGATGAAGAATCCCATGGAGTTCTTCGCCGTGACCGGCAGCATCTTCCTGGCGGGAAAAAGCGAATTCCACGACCCGAAGTCGCGCGAGGCGCTCAAGGAGAAGATGCCGGACTATTACAAATATCTGGTCGGCGTGTTCGGCTTCGACCCCGATCCGGCAGCCTCGAGCGGCCCGGTCGCCTCGCTGAAATAAGGCGCCTGCCCAAGACAGCCCAAAAGCCGCGCCAACAGCGCGGCTTTTTGTTTTGCTAACCGGAAGCTGCGGATGACGCCCGGGTAGGAATTGCCAAGGTGGGGCCTGATCTGCATAGTCCCGCCCGCATCGATACCTGTTTTTCAAGAGGATAGAACAACATGGCGGACGCCGACCTGGATGTCGTGATCCGGCAACTGGCCAGACAGCTGCATACGGGCCTGATGACCCGCGCCAAGGAGCGGCGGGATCGCTACAACGGCCTCGCGGCCAAGGCCAAGGGCAAGGAGACCGGCGAGCGCTTCAAGATGATGGCCAAGGCCACCATGGAGCAGGCCACCGCCGCCGCCAGGCGCCTGCAGATGTCCGCCGACAACGTCGCCGACAGCTACGCAAGGTCGATGCGCCTCGCCGCCAGCACACCGGTTGCGGTGAAGGCGGAGAAGCCGAAGGAAGACAAGCCGGCGAAGAAGGCCAAGGCAAAAAAGGCGAAAGCCAAGAAGGCGAAGTAGGCGCGCTTTCTTCCTTCTCCCCTTGCGGGAGAAGGTGGCGCGAAGCGCCGGATGAGGGGTTCTTTCCGCTCGCAAGACTGTTCGTGAGGATGGAGACCCCTCACCCGGCTTCGCTTGCAGCGAAGCCACCCTCTCCCACAAGGGGAGAGGGTGCAGCGGCGAATGCCGCTTTAGGTAACTCCTACCTTCTTGGCGCCGACACCTGGGCCGGCTCGGCGCTCGCGAGCTCGGCGAGCTTGGCGCGCGCGGCCTCGCGGGTGCGGGCGTCCTTGCCAGCGGGCAGCGCCACCGCGGCCTCGAAATCGGCGCGGGCGTCGTCGGCCTGGCCGCGGGCGAGGAAGGCAAGGCCCCGGTCGAGGCGGGCCTGCGCATCCGACGGGTCGAGGCGGATCGCCGTGTTGTAGCTCAGGATAGCGCGGTCGAGATCGCCGGTCGCAGCGAGCGCCAGGGCGCGCTGGTGATAGGGCGCGGCGAGCTTGGGATCATGCGCGATCGCCTCGTCATAATCGTCAATGGCGAGCGCGAGGTCGCCGTTCTGCCGGCGCGCCAGCGCGCGGTCGCGATAGAGCGCGGCGCGGTTGGGATTGAGGTGGATCGCCTCGTCGAAATCGGCAATCGCCCGGCGGAAGTCGCCATGGCGCAGCGCAATCCGACCGCGCCCCTCATAGGCAAAGGCGATCAGCGAGCCGCGCAGCGGTGAGAAGCCGATCACGGCCGAGCAGATGTCGGAATCGTCCTCGTCGCCGCAATTGACGACCATGTGCGTGGACAGCCCGATGAGCACGCAAAGGACGATCAGCAATGGTACGGCAGTTCTGGTCATCTTCGACCGTGACCGGCGGCAGGCCGGCCACGCATCCCCTTTCGAAGGAAATCTCTCGCCTGCGTGTTAACACCGGACGGGGCCATCCTGTGTGCGCCAGGTCACAAAGCCAGGCGCAATTCCCGACCGGTTCCATCAGCCCCAGGGGCCACGAGAAGGGCCACGAGAAGGCCCGCGCGAGGACGATTGGCCCCAGGGTCCCTGCGGCGGATAATTCTCGTTGGCGCCGACCGAGGGCGCCGCATGTGCGCCGAGCTGAGCCGCAAGCCGCTGGAGCGCCGCGATGCGGTTCTGCGTCGAGGGATGAGTGGCGAACAGATTGTCCACGCCGTGGCCCGACAGCGGATTGATGATGAACATGTGCGCGGTCGCGGGATTGCGCTCGGCCTCGAAATTCGGGACCTGATGCGCCGCCCCCTCGATCTTCACCAGCGCCGAGGCTAGCCACATCGGCTGCCCGGCGATGCGCGCGCCGAGATCGTCGGCGGCGTATTCGCGCGTGCGGCTGATCGCCATCTGCACCAGCATCGCGCCGAGCGGCGCCAGGATCATCATCAGGATCGAGCCGACGATGCCGGGGCCGCTGTTGTTGTCGCGGTGGCCGCCGAAGAACATGCCGAACTGCGCCAGCATGGAGATCGCGCCGGCGATGGTGGCAGTGATCGTCATCAGCAACGTGTCGTGGTTCTTGATATGCGCAAGCTCGTGCGCGATCACGCCGGCGAGCTCCTCGCGGCTGAGCTGGTTCATCAGTCCGACGGTGACGGCGACGGCGGCATTTTCCGGATTGCGGCCGGTCGCGAACGCATTGGGCTGCGGCTGATCCATCACGAACACACGCGGCATCGGCAATCCGGCGCGGCCGGCAAGCTCGGCGACGAGGCCGACCAGTTCCGGCGCGCTGGTGCGGTCGACCTGATGGGCCCCGTACATCGAGAGCACCATGCGGTCGGAGTTCCAGTAGGTGAAGAGATTGGTCGCAGCCGCGATGACGAGCGCAATCATGGCGCCCGAAGCACCGCCGATCAGATAGCCCACGCCCACGAACAGGGCGGTGAGGCCTGCGAGCAGCATTGCGGTACGAAGATAGTTCATGGCCGTCTCCCAAACCGGCCGCGGGCGGGCCTTCGGCCGGCATCTTCGAAGTATGAATGCGGTCGGCCACCGCAAGGTTCGTGCGTCGCCGGGCCGCAGATTCATGGATGCGCGGTCAGCCTTTCCTGCCTCGCTAAAGCTTGACCGGGATTCGCGCAAAAACGCGCCCGGGAGCTTAGCGACCTGGAAAGTGCAGCGTGGGCTTAATGCACGGTAACCGGGCACGCTGCGCCGGCCTCGCGCATTGACCGGTTCCGTTGGCTCCCGTCAGCAAGGTGACCGTCATGATGGACCGCTCGCGCGCCGCTTCCGTCGACCCCGCACCCTCCCCTCAAGACACGAAGACTGACGCGAAAGGATTACAGGAGGCGCTGCAAGAACAGGTGTTCGCCAATGACGAGGTGGGCCATGGGCCCGAAGCGCAGACCGCGCCCGAATCCGGGCGGCGCTGGCCGCATCTGCGACGCGGCGGCAAGATCGCGATCGGACTTGCGATCATCGCCGTGTTTGGCTGGCTGCCGCTGCGCGCGATCTGGGAATATTCGAGCGTCGAGGCTGTGCTGAATTCGCGCCTCGTCACCCTGCGCACGCCGATCGGTGGCCGCGTCGCAGCCGCCCAGCGCATCACCGATCAAGCCAGGCTGGACGCCGGAACCGTGGTCCTGCGCGTCGTGAATTCGCGTGGCGACCGCACCCGCCTCGACGATCTCCGGCGGCAGAAATCTCGCCTGGAGAACGAGCGGCCGAGCCTTGCCGCCAAGCTCGCCTCCGCGCAGGCGGCACAGAAGGATCTGGCACGGCAGGCCGCGCAATTCCGCGACGGACGGGTGCTCCAGCTCGAAGCCCGCATCGCCGAGATCCAGACCTCGATCGAAGCGGCCGCGGCGCGGCGCGACGAGGCCAGCGCCGCGGTCGAGCGCGCCTCGTCGCTGGCCAAATCCGGCAATGTCTCGACCGTCGAGCTGGCCCGGCTGACGCGCGAGCTCTCGGTGTCGCAGCAGACCGAGCTCGGCGCGCGCAAGCGGCTGGATGCCGCCAAGGTCGAGCTTGCCGCGGCACAGAACGGCTCGTTCCTCGGCGACAGCTACAACGACCGCCCGAGCTCGGTGCAGCGCGAGGAGGAGATGCGCCAGCGCGCCAGCGACCTCGAGGCCGATCTCGCACGCACCGACACCGAGATTGCCTGGCTCGCCAACGAGATCATCATCGAGGAGGTCCGCTTCGCCGATCTCTCCGAGGCCAACATCACGACGCCTGTTGCAGGCCGCGTCTGGGAGATGATGACCTCGCCCGGCGAGGACGTGCAGGCCGGACAGCCGCTGCTCAAGGTGCTCGATTGCAGCACCGCCGTCATCACCGCCAATGTCACCGAGAACGTCTACAACCGCCTGCAGCTCGGAGACCACGCCACGTTCGAGCCGAACGACGGCGGCGCGCCGATCTCGGGCACGGTGGTCAATCTGACCGGGGCCGCGGGCGCGCCCGCCAATCTCGCGATCAATCCGGACGCGCTGAGCAAGGAGCCTTACCGCGTGACCGTTGCGCTTGCCGATGCCGCCGCCCACGGCTGCACGGTGGGACGCACCGGCCGTGTCGTGTTTGCCGGCCGCGAAGGCGCATCGTGACGATGGCGCTGACGCCCGGCCTGATCGCGCTCGGCGCCTTCATGGCGATCGTGCCGCTGCTGAGGCGCGACAGCACGATGGCCCGCTCGTTCCTGGCCGTGGTGTCGCTGGCGCTGCTGCTTCGTTATCTCCATTGGCGCGTGACTTCGACCCTGCCTCCGCCACGCCTGACGGCAGATGCAATGACCGGCTATCCCTTCATGCTGCTGGAGGCCGCCTCACTGGTTGCGGTTGCGCTGTCGCTGCTGTTCCTCAGCCGCACGCGCGACCGCACCAGGGCGGCCAGGATCGACGGCCGCGCCAGCGATCCGCGCGCGCCGCTGATCGACGTGTTCATCTGCACCTACAACGAAGAGCGATCGATCCTCGAGCGCACGATCATCGGCGCCACCGGCATGGAGTACGGCCATTATCGCGTCTGGGTGCTCGACGACGGAAGGCGGCCCTGGCTGCGGCGGCTCGCCGGCGAGCTCGGCTGCCATTACCTGACGCGGCCCGACAACCGCCACGCCAAGGCCGGCAACATCAACCATGCGCTCAAGCATGTCGGCGCGCTGCCGGAGCCGCCGCAATTCGTGGCCATCCTCGATGCGGATTTCGTACCGCGGCCGGACTTCCTGGCCCGAACCATCTCGCTGATGGACGACTCCTCGGTCGGCGTGGTGCAGACGCCGCAGCATTTCATCAATTCCGATCCGATCCAGACCAATCTCGCCGCGACCGACGTCTGGCCCGACGAGCAGCGCTACTTCTTCGACATCCTGATGCCGGCCAAGGACGCCTGGGGCGTCGCCTTCTGCTGCGGCACGTCTTCTCTGATCCGCTACGCCGGGCTGGTGCAGATCGGCGGCTTCCCGACCGACTCCGTCACGGAGGACTATCTCGTCACCCTGCGCCTGAAGGAAATCGGCCTCACCACGGTCTATCTCAACGAACGGCTGACGATCGGGCTCGCACCGGAGGGGCTGAAGGAATACATCACCCAGCGCGCCCGCTGGTGTCTCGGCTTCATGCAGATCGTCCGCGGCCGCAGCGGACCGCTTTCACGAATGTCAAAACTCTCCTTCATCGATCGCCTCTCGCTGGTCGACGCCTTCATGAGCTGGGCCGCGGTTTACACCTCGAAGGTCGCGGGTCTCGTCGTGCCCTGGCTGTTCCTGCTGTTCGGCATCAAGGCGGTACAGGCCGACCTCACCGAGCTGCTCCGCTTCTTCCTGCCGTTCTACGTCTGGCACGGACTCAGCATGGCCTGGCTGTCGCAGGGACGTTCGCTCGCGATGATGACCGACGTCTCGCAACTGATCGCCGCGCCCGCGGTGCTGAAGGCGGTGGCGGCCGGCCTGCTGAAGCCGCAGGGGCACAAATTCAAGGTCACCGCGAAAGGCGGCGACCGCGACAACAGGTTCGTCGAATGGCCGCTGCTGCGAATTTACGGCACTGCGCTCCTCATCACCCTCGCGGCCATCGCCTACGCTTTCATCCTGCATCTGCGCGGCGAGAGCATCGCCTATGGCGGGCTGGCGCTGGCCTGGAGTCTCTACAACGCATTCATCCTCACCGTGGTCTGCTTCGTCTGCATCGAGCAGCCGCGCAAGCGCAAGGCGGAACGCTTTCACCGCAACGAACCCGTGCTGCTGCGCCAGGACGGCAAGTCGCATCTGGCGCGGCTTGCCGACATTTCCATCACCGGCGCCCGGCTGATCGATCCCGATCCACCGCGTCCCGGCAGCTCGATCGCGTGCCAGATCTATGGCCGCTCGATCGCGGCCATCGTGGTGCGGCGGACGGCGGACGGTTTTGCGGTTCGCTTCGAGGAGGGCATGGATACGCGTGTGCACGCGATCCGGGCGTTCTATGCCGGCGAATATGTGCGCCCCTACCGGGGCGTGCGGGCGCTCCCGGTCGGCAAGGCACTCTTGATGCGACTGTTTGGCTAGCTCGCATTCCGCGTCCCGGCGTGGCATGGAAAGGATGGCCTGAGGCCGTCACTTCACCTAGACTTCGGGCGAATCCTCGTCCGTCCTTCCCTGCCGGAACCCTTATGGTCCAGACCCGATTTCTGATCGCGGCCGTCGCGCTCCTCGCTTGCTCCGCCACCGCCTCCGCCCAGTTCGTACCTCCGCCCGCAAGGCCTGCGGCGCCCAAGGCCGCCGCGCCCTCGCCGCGCGCGGCCTCGTGCCACAACGGGGCGAGCTTCGATCGCTTCCTTGCAGAGGTGAAGCAACAGGCGGTCGCCGCCGGCGTGTCGCAGCGGACGATCGCGGAGGCCTCGCCCTACCTCGTCTACGACCAGGGCATCGTCAACCGCGACCGCGGCCAGCGCGTGTTCGGCCAGCTCTTCACCGAATTTGCCGGCCGCATGGCCGCGCCCTATCGCATGCAGAACGGCCAGCAGCACATCAAGCAATACGCCGCGGCATTCGCGCGTGCCGAGAAGGAATACGGCGTGCCGCCGGCGGTGATCGCTGCGTTCTGGGGCCTGGAGAGCGACTTCGGCGCCAACATGGGCAATCTGCCGACGCTGAAATCGCTGGTGTCGCTGGCCTATGACTGCCGCCGCTCGGAGATGTTCGTGAACGAGACCATCGCCGCGCTGAAGATCATCGACCGCGGCGATCTTACGCCCGACGAGATGATCGGCTCCTGGGCCGGCGAGCTCGGGCAGACGCAGTTCCTGCCGGTGCATTACGTCAACTACGCCGTCGACTATGACGGCGACGGACGGCGCGATCTGTTGCGCTCGGGCCCCGACGTGATCGGCTCGACCGCGAACTACATCGCCAACGGCCTGAAGTGGCGGCGCGGCGAGCCGTGGCTGGAGGAGATCAAGGTGCCGCAGAATCTGCCGTGGGAGCAGACCGATCTCACCGTGCAGCAGCCGCGCTCGAAATGGGCGCAGCTTGGCGTCACCTATCCCGACGGACGGCCGCTGCCGAACGACAATCTCGCAGCCTCAGTGCTGCTGCCGATGGGACGCTTTGGCCCGGCCTTCATGGCCTATGCGAATTTCGCGGCCTACACCGAGTGGAACAACTCGCTGATCTATTCGACCACCGCGGGCTATCTCGCCTCGCGCATCGCCGGTGCCGCGCCGATGCGAAAACCCGCCCAGCCAGTCGCGCAGCTGCCGTTCAACGAGCTCAAGCAATTGCAGCAGCTTCTGGTCCAGGCCGGCTTCAATGTCGGCAAGGTCGACGGCGTGCTGGGCCAGCAGAGCCGCGCCGCGGTGAAGGCGATGCAGATCAAATACGGCCTGCCGGCGGATTCCTGGCCGACCGCCGAGCTGCTGGCGCGGATGCGCGGCGGCACGGCACAGGCGCAGCCGGCGGGAGTGGTGCGGTAAGCCGACCACTGTCATGCCCCGCGAAGGCGGGGCATCCAGTACGCCGCGGCCTCTCGGCTCAATCACAGTGGCCGCGGCGTACTGGATCGCCCGCCTTCGCGGGCGATGACACTGAGTTTGTGGCCAATAGAATTTTCGCACCGCACAAGCTACTTCGACAATTGTATTATTCCATGAGACTCCCATGTGAGTGACTCAGGTTTTCTCCTGAGATTTCCCACCATCGAAGCGAGCATCACATGTCCTTCTACGACGCCGTCGTCCCCGCCTATCTGCAAATGCTGAACAGCCTCATGGGCCTGCTCACCAAGGCCGAGGCACATTGCGCGGCCAAAAAGATCGATCCGAGCGTGCTGCTCGGCTCCCGCCTCTTCCCGGACATGCTGCCGCTGTCGAAGCAAATCCAGCTCGTCAGCGATTTCGCCACCAAGGGCTGCGCGCGACTGACCCACAGCGAGGTGCCCTCCAATCCCGACACCGAAAAGACCTTCGAAGAACTGAAGCAGCGGCTGGCGAAAACCATCGCCTATGTGAAGTCGTTCAAGCCCGAGCAGTTCGAGGGCGCCGAGGCCAAGGACGTCACCTTCCCGAGCGGGCCCGATAAGACCACGACCCTGAAGGGCCAGCAGTTCCTGAGCGCGTTCTCGCTGCCGAACTTCTATTTCCACTGCGCGACCGCCCACGGAATCCTGCGTCACAACGGTGTCGAGATCGGCAAGCGCGATTTCATGGGTTTGAACTGATTGGGCTTGACCTGATTTGCGCAATCGCACGGCCGCGGCAGCGGGATTCTGCTGTCGTGGCCGAAATTGCACATGAATTATGCTACGCGAGGCCCCGCGCGTAGCTCGCCTGCACTTTCCGAATGGCTCCTCCCTTGCGCGGGTTATCGCAATGCACAAGTGTTGCTGACCTCTCACCGCCTGGAAGCAATCCCATGAGTCGTTCGACCAAATTGTTTGAGACCTACAAGCTCGGCCCGATCACGCTGGCCAACCGTTTCGTCATGGCGCCGCTGACGCGCAACCGCGCTGTTCCCGGCACGTTCGTACCCGGCGCGCTCGCCGCCGATTATTACAGCCAGCGCGCCTCCGCGGGCCTGCTGATCACCGAGGCGAGCCAGGTCTCGCAACAGGGCCAGGGCTACCAGGACACTCCCGGCATCTACTCCAAGGAGCAGGTCGCGGGATGGCGCAAAGTCACCGACAAGGTGCATGAGCGCGGCGGCAAGATCTTCATCCAGCTCTGGCATGTCGGCCGCATCTCGCATGTCGATCTTCAGGCGAATGGCGCAGCCCCCGTGGCGCCGAGCGCGATCCGCGCCAAGGGCAAGACCTTCGTGAACGGCGGCTTTGCCGACGTGTCCGAGCCGCGCGCGCTCGAGCTTTCCGAGATTCCGGGCATCATCGACGACTTCAAGCGCGCCACGAAGAATGCGATCGAGGCCGGCTTCGACGGCGTCGAGATCCACGGCGCCAACGGCTATCTGCTCGAGCAGTTCGCCAAGGACGGCGCCAACAAGCGCACCGATGCTTACGGTGGTTCGATCGAGAACCGCGCGCGGTTGATGCTGGAAGTCTCCAAGGCCGTCGCGACTGAAGCCGGCGCCGATCGCACCGGCATCCGCATCTCGCCGGTGACGCCGGCCAACGACATCTCGGACTCGAACCCGCAGGCCCTGTACGACCATATCGTCGACGGCCTCAGCGCGCTGAAGCTCGTCTATCTCCACGTCGTCGAGGGCGCCACCGGCGGGCCGCGCGACGTCGCCCCGTTCGACTATGCATCCCTGCGCAAGCGCTTCTCCGGCGCCTACGTCGCCAACAACGGCTACGATTTCGATCTCGCCACCAAGGTGCTGGACGCGAACGCGGCCGACCTCATCGCCTTCGGCAAGCCCTTCATCTCCAACCCCGACCTGGTCGAGCGGTTGAAGCAGGGCGCGGCGCTGAACGACTGGGACAAGAACACGTTCTACGGCGGCGGCGCGAAGGGGTATACGGATTACCCGGCGCTGGCGGCAGCGAAGTAGAGCTGCCTCCTCTCCCTCTCCCCGCTTGCGGGGAGAGGGTTGGGGTGAGGGGAAGTCTCCGCAAGGACGGTGACAGTTGGACTCGCGGAGAGTCCCCTCACCCGTATCGCATCTGCGATGCGATACGGCCTCTCCCCGCAGGCGGGGAGAGGCGAAGAAAAGAAAAAGGCCGGGATCGCTCCCGGCCTTTTCTCTTGCCCAGAACCACCTCAGGCCGCGTAGCGGTTGAACTTCGATTTGGAGATCGAGGTCGCGGCGACGTGGACGTGCTGCGCCAGTTCGGCCTCGGCGCGCTCCTTGGTCCAGCGCGTCGTCGGCACCGAGATATTGATCGCGGCGACGGCGCGGCCGTGCTCGTCGATGATGGGGGCGGCGACCGAAATGTCACCCATCACGGTCTCGTTCATGATGACGGCGTAGCCGCGTTGAGCGGCGACGCGCACGCGCTCCAGCAGCGCCTTCGGATCGGTCACCGTGAAAGGTGTCAGCGGTTCGAGCGGCGTGCGTTCGAGCAGTGCAAGGCGCTCCTCTTCGGGCAACGCCGACAGGATTGCGGTACCCGACGCCGTGAAGAAGGTCGGCAGCCGGCTGCCGATCACGATGTCGATGTTGATCAGATGCGCGCCCGGAAAGCGCGCCACGAACACGACCTCGTGGCCGTCCAGCTCGTGCAGATTGGTCGTCTCGCCGAGATTGCGACTGATCTCGAGCAGATAGGGCGAGGCGCGATCGATCAGATCGTTGGCCTTGAGATAGCTGTGCGAGAACTGGAGCACCTTCGAGGTGAGGCCGTAATTGCGCGTGCCTTCGATCCGCTTGAGATAGCCGAGGGTCTCGAGCGTGTAGACCAGGCGCTGGGTGGCGCTGCGGTCAAGATCGGCGGCGCGCGCAATGTCGGCCAGTGTCATGTAGCGCTGCGGCCCGTCGAAGGCATGCAGGACCTGGAACGCCTTCTCGGTCGAGCCGACGAACAGGGACGAGCGCTGCTCGTCTGCCTTGTCCGTCGCCTTCGCCGCGGACTTCGTGCTGGCTTTGGCGGCCTTTGCCTTCGCAGGCCGGCCGCCGCCCGCGCGGCTGCTACGCGCCATGCTGCCATCCTCTCATGCGACGCCCTCCGAGATCGCCAGCTGCCGGCCGAGCTCGGCGCGGAGGGACGCGACCAGTGCCGGCGCCGGCTGCACCAGCGGCGCCAGCATGCGCGGCGCCTCGACACCGACCATGTCCATCACCGCCTTCATCGGCCCCGGATTGGTCTCGGCAAATGCCATGTTCATCAGCGGAATCAGGCCGCGATGCAGGCTCAACGCCTCCGCCGTCTTGCCCGCCGTCGCCGTTTCGAAGATCTGGCGCCAGGCGCGCGGCAACAAGCACGCGGTGACGATGATGCCGCCCTTGGCGCCCGCCGCCAAGTGCAGCGGGAACAGGCTGTCCTCGCCGCTCAGCACCGCAAAGCTCTCGTCGACTCCGGCCACGACCTGGAGGAAATGGTACATGTCGAGGTTGCAGGCCTTCATGCCGATGATGTTGGGATGCCTGGACAGCTCATGCAGGATCTTGGGCTCGATCGCGATCCGGGTGCGATAGGGAATCTCGTAGATCAGGACCGGCACCGGCGAAGCATCGGCATAACGCAGAAAATAGTCGCGAACGCCGGCCTGAGTCGGGTTGGTATAATATGGCGTAAGAACGAGGAGCCCGTCCACGCCTTCGGCTGCGAATTCACGGCCGGCCTGCAAGGCATCGTGGAAGCCGGTGTCGAGCACACCGGCGATGACCGGACCCTTGCCCGCCATCGCCTTCACCGAGAGGCCAGCCATCTTGATGCGCTCGGCGCGGGCGAGCGCGCCGTATTCGCCGGTGCCGCCGAGCGGCACCACGCCGTCGATGCCCTGCTTGTTGAGCCAGGCGAACATGGCCGAGACCGCGCCGGCATCGATGGTGTCGTCGGCCTTGACCGGGGTCGGAATGGCCGGGAACAGGCCGCGGAGGCGATTGGCAGTGAGCATGATGTGAACCTCTGGGTTGGGATGCGGGACGGCTATCTCGCGGCAGCACGCCGACGCAGGCGTTCGGCGACGAAGATGAGAAGCCCCATGAAAACGAACAGGCAGGTCGAGACGGCGGCGATCGCGGGCGAGACCTGAAGCGTCACCTCGTCCCAGAACTGCTTCGGCAACGTCGCGTTCAGGCCGCCGGTGGCAAACAGCGCGATGGTGAGCTCGTCGAACGAGGTCGCGAAGGCGAACAGGAACGACGACACCATGCCGGCCCCGAGGATCGGGAAGGTGACGTAGCGCAACGTTGCAAGCGGGCGCGCGCCGAGACTCTGCGCGGCATGGTCGAGCCGCGTGTCGTAATTGCGCAGCACGGCCATCATGGTCATGACCACATAGGGCACCGCGACGACGGTATGGCCGAGAATGAGGCCGAAGGCGCTGCCGACGAGGCCCATGCGCGCGAAGACGTAGAACAGGCCGACCGCGATGATCATGCGCGGCACGACGATCGGCGACAGGATGAAGGCGAGCCACGCCGCCTTGCCGGGAATGTCGCTGCGCACCAGCAGGAACGCGGCAGGCGTGCCGATCAACATGGCAAGCAGCCCAGTGGCGATTCCGACCAGCAACGAGCGCAACAGCGCCTGGGTCCAGACCGGCGAATTCAGCACCGTCTCGTACCAATGCAGGGTGAAGCCCTGCGGTGGCCAGTTGAGGCCGCCGGTGCCGAACGACAGCGGGATCATCAGAATGATCGGCGCGCTGATGACGAACAGCATGGTCCAGACGAAGGCCCGCAAGCCGAGGCCGGCTTGATCTGGATTGCGGTCGCGACGGCGTGACGGCAGCAGGCGGAGGATTCCGTCCGAGATCGCACCGAGCAGCGTCAGGAGCGCATCTCCCGCCCTCTGCGCCGGGGCGAACAAGCGCGACGGCGCCGCATTGCGCGGCGCGGATGCGCCGGTCATGGTCGACAGGCCGAGCAGCCGGTCATAGGCCGCAAAGACGATGAGGACCACGAGCAGCAGCAGCACCGAGATCGCGCCGGCAAAGCCCCAATTCATGGTCTGCTGGACCTGGTCGATGATGAGCTGCGTGATCATGGTCTCGCGGCGCCCGCCGAGCAGCGCCGGCACGATGAAGAAGCCGATCGCGGTGACGAACACCATGATCCCTGCCGCGGCGACGCCCGGCAGCGACAGCGGAAAATAGATCTTCCAGAACGCCATGCCCGGCCGTGCCCCGAGGGTTGCCGCCGCGCGCGGCAAGGTGCGATCGATGTTCTCCATCACGGAGAGCATGGTCAGAACGGCGAGCGGCAGCAGCGCGTTCACCATGCCGACGAGGACGCTGCCGAAATTGTAGAGCAGGCTCGCGGGACTGGAGATGATGCCGAGCGAGATCAGCGTCTTGTTGATGACGCCGTTGCGCCCGAGCAGCACGATCCAGGCGAAGGCGCGGACTAGGAAGCTGGTCCAGAACGACAGCAGCACCCAGAACAGAAGCGTTGTCTTGCGGTCCTTGCCGGCGACCGAGATCAGATAGGCGATCGGATAGCCCGTCGCGATGCAGACGAGCGTGGTGACCAGCGAGATCTTCAGGGTGATCAGCAGGACGTCGAGATAAACCGAGGAGGCAAAGAGCTGGCGATATTGGGCAAGCGTGAAGCCATTGTCGCCGTAGACGCTCAGCAGCAGCAACTGGCCGACGGGATAGACCAGGAACAGCACGAGCAGCAGGATGAGCGGCGCACCCATCGCAGCCCGCGTCCAGGCCAGCCTCCGCGATATCGTGCGCAGGGCGGCCAAGCTCAGATCCCCTTCCCGTCGCGGATGGCGACGGCGTCAACCGCATTCCATCCGAGCGACAGACGCTGTCCGATCTCATAGGGCGCCGACCCGCTGCGGGTCGGATGCGCTGCGACGAGCTGCGGCAGGCCCGCCGTCTCCGGGGCGATGTAGAGCCGCGTCAGGCTGCCGCTGATCATCACGTCCACGAGCCGGCCGCTGAGCTGGCCGCCGCCTGCCCCGCCGACCACGAGATTCTGCGGACGGACCATGACCTTGATCGGCTCGCCCGCGGCGAAACTGCTGCCATTGCCGACCGCGCGCGACGACGCCGCCTGCTCGGCGAGGACGATGTCGAGCCCGTCGCCGTCGACGCCGCGCACGGTGGCGCTGAGCAGATTGGACTCGCCGAGGAAGTCGGCAACGAACAGCGAGCGCGGCCGGAAGTAGAGATCCTGCGGCGTGCCGAGCTGCTCGATCGCACCCGCATTCATCAGGCAGATGCGATCCGACATGGTCATCGCCTCTTCCTGGTCGTGGGTGACGTAGACGATCGTGGTGCCGAGCTCGCGATGGATGCGCTTGATCTCGAGCTGCATCTGGTCGCGCAGCTTCTTGTCCAGCGCACCGAGCGGCTCGTCCATCAGAATGATCGCGGGGCGATAGACGATGCAGCGCGCCAGGGCGATGCGCTGCTGCTGACCACCGGACAGCTCGCGTGGATAGCGCTTTGCCACGTGCGGCAAGCGCACCGTCTCCAGCGCCTCAGCGGTGCGCCGGCGCGCTTCGGCGTCAGTGACCTTGCGCATCTTCAGGGGAAAGGCGATGTTGTCCTCGATCGTCATGTGAGGAAACAGCGCGTAGTTCTGGAAGACGACGCCGATATCGCGCTCATAGGCCGGGCTATGCGTGACGTCGGCGTCGTCGATCAGGATCCGTCCCTCGTCGGGATGGGCGAGGCCCGCGATCAGGCTGAGCAGCGTCGTCTTGCCCGAGCCGGACGGACCGAGCAGCGTGAGGAATTCGCCCCTCGCGACGTCGAGGTTGGTCGGCGCCAGCGCGACGAAGTCACCGTAGCGCTTGCACAACTCGTGAATGCGCAGGCTCGACGAGACCATGGGCCGCTCCGATCCCTTGACACCTCCCCTGCCGGTCAAGCCAGGATCCAGCTGTTGAAGCGCTCGATGACGGCGGCCTGGTTGTCGTACCAGAACTTCGCGTCGATCTTCAGACCAGCCTTGATGTTGTCAGGATAGGTCGGGCAGTTCTTCGCGACCTCGGGCTTGACGTAGTTGAAGGCCTCCGGCTGCGTCAGGCCGGCCGGGAAATATTCGACGAGCGCCGCTTGCCGCTTCGGATCGGAGGCGAACTTGATGAACTCGCGACAGGCATCGGCGTTCGGCGTGCCGGCGAGGATCGACCAATTGTCGGCACCCCAGATGCCCTGGTTCCAGACGATCTCGACGGGCGCACCGGCCGCCTGCGCGGACTGCGCGCGCGACACCCAGGTCGGAAGGAGGTCGATCTCACCAGAGGTCAGCATCTGCTCGACCTGCGCGCCGCTGGTCCACCACACGGCGACCTGCGACTTGATCTTGTCGAGCGAGGCAAAGGCCTTGTCGAGATTGCAGGGATAGACCTGCGCGGTCGGCGCGCCCGCGCCCATCAGCGCTTCCTCGATCGTGTCGAAGGGATGCTTGCGCACCGAACGGCGTCCGGGGAAATCCGCCACGTTCCAGAAATCGGCCCAGGATTGCGGCGCCTTGCGGCCCTTGAAGGCGTCGGTGCGATAGGCCAGCACGGTGGTGTAGACGTTGGTGGCAACGCCGTAGGGCGATGCGTATTCGGCCGGGATCGACTTGATGACGGGCTCGGCTTCGAGGCCGTGCTTCTCCAGATATTGCTTGGCGCCGGTGGTCAGGATCTGGATCGCGGGCCAGGAGATCTTGGCCATGTCCCAGGTGTAGTTCTTGGTGTCGACCATGGTCTTGATCTGGGCGACCGGCTCGGCATTGGCCTGCACGCCGACGACCTCGATGCCCGTCGCCTCGGTGAAGGGCCGGTAGTACACGGCACCGTAGGCCTTGGTGTAGATGCCGCCGTCGTCGCGCACGACGATGCGCTTGCCTGCGGCGCGGGACGGCGACCAGACGGAGGGCGCGGCGAGCGCGACGGCGCCAGCCCCTGCGCCCAGCAGCAGGCGGCGGCGGGAGGTGATGATCTTCGGTGCGTTGGTCATGTCAGTCCCCTCTCTACGATGTTGTATTGGTCGGTGAAGCGGCGGCCGCCTCAGCCGCCGATGGCGGCGGCAGAACGCGGCCGGGATTGAACAGACCAGACGGGTCGAACGCCTGTTTCACCGCCCGCATCAAGGCGAGCTCGACCGGCGGCTTGTAGCGGGTCATCTCGCCGGTCAGCGTGCGCCCGACGCCGTGCTCGGCGCTGAAGGTGCCGCGCAGCGAGCTTGCGACGTCGTTCATGGCGCGGCGGATCCGCTGTGCAGTCTCGTCGCGCTCCGGCAGCGCGTCCCATTCGGCAAAGCTGAAGAAGGGAATGAAATGAATGTTGCCGTCGCCCATATGGCCGACGATGATGAACGGCAGATCCGGCACGATCGCGCGCACGGCCGCCATCGCCTGGTCGATGAAATCAGGCACGGTCGAGACCGGCACCGCGGTGTCCGACGTCAGGCCGACTCCGGCCTTCTTGTTGGCTTCCGACACGCTGTGACGCACCAGCCACATCGCCTTGCGCTGCGCCTCGCTGGTGGCGACGACGCCGTCGCTGACCAGCCCGGCCTCTAACGCCTGTTCGAGCACCGCCTGCATCGTCGCCGCGAGCGCGGCTGCATCGCCGGTGTCGGAGAGCTCGACCAGAACGTGCCAGGTGTTGATCTCTGCGACCGGGCAGCGCCGGCCCGGCACTTGCTCCAGCACCAGCTCGATCTGCTTCGCGTTCATCAGCTCGAAGGCGGAGAGCCGTGAATTGCAGGCGGCCTGAAACAGGCCGAGCACATTGAGCGCCGCTTGCGGACTGTCGACCGCGAGCCAGGCGACGGCCTCCGCCGTCGGCAGCGGATGCAGTTTCAGTACCGCGCCGGTGATGATGCCGAGCGTCCCCTCCGAGCCGATGAAGAGATGCTTGAGGTCGTAGCCGGTGTTGTTCTTGCGCAGCGCGTAAAGGCCATCCCAGATCGATCCGTCCGGCAGCACGACCTCGAGCCCGAGCACGTTGTCGCGCGTGTTGCCGTAGCGAAGCACGCCGGTGCCGCCAGCATTGGTGCCGATGTTACCGCCGATCTGGCACGAGCCTTCGGCGCCGAGGCTGACAGGATAGAGCCGGCCGGCGGCAGCCGCGCTCTCCTGGATGGTCGCCAGCACGCAGCCGGCATCGACCACCATGGTGTTGTTGACGGGATCGAGCGAGCGGATCCGGCGCATGCGCGTCAGCGCGACGATGACCGGCGGCTTGCCCTGCCCCGACGGCGTCGCGCCGCCACAGAGGCTGGTGTTGCCGCCCTGCGGCAGCACCGGCGTTTGGTGCGCGACGCAGAGACGAACGATGGCCGCGACCTGCTCGGTGGTCGAGGGCAGCACGGCACAGAGCGCCGGTGCTTGAAACCGGCCGCGCCAATCCTCGGTCAGGCCCGCGAGGTCCTCCTCGCGAGTTAGCACGGCCGTGTCGCCCAGCAACTGTCTGAACGCCTCGATCAATGCCATCACAGCCTCCCGGAACGGGCCGACGTTGGCCCGGTGCCCAGAAGTAATCGACATACGATTACTTCAATCGCATTATGCTAACTATGAATTCGGCGTGACAGGGAGTCAAGCGGGGGGGGCGCGCGATCGGTTGCCTGCAGGCGGAGACGTGCCTTAGCACCACCGCTGTCATGCCCCGCGAAGGCGAGGCATCCAGTACTCCGTGACGTCGGTGATTGAATCGAGAGGCCGCGGCGGACGGGATTCCCCGCCTTCGCGGGAATGACAGCGAGCGTGCGGATCGCGCGCGCCATAAACTCGTCATTGCGTGCGCAGCGGAGCGCGCCAAAAGAAAAAGGCCGGGATTGCTCCCGGCCTTTCGTGTTTGATGGATGGCCGGGTCAAGCCCGGCCATGACGTCTACGACGTCACTTCGCTTCCGCGCGCTTCGGGGGCTGCGCCGGCCACGACTTGATCAGCGTGTCGTAGTCGACGGTCTCGCCCTTCGGCTTCTCGTTGGCGAGCTTGCGCTGCGGAGCAATCGTGCCGTCCTTCTGGGCCTTGGCGAACCAGTACTCGGCCGACTCCTTCTTGTGCAGCTTCGGGCCGCAGGCGCCCTGCACGCCGGACTTCTCCAGGCGCTCCATCACGGAGTCCTGGGCCGCCGCGAGTGCATCCATGGCCTGCTGCGGCGTCTTCGTACCGGACGACGCATCGCCGATATTCTGCCACCAGAGCTGCGCGAGCTTCGGATAGTCAGGCACGTTGTTGCCGGTCGGGGTCCACTGCACGCGTGCGGGCGAACGGTAGAACTCGATCAGGCCGCCGAGCTTCGGCGCACGCTCGGTGAACGACTTGTCCCAGATGTCGGATTCACGGATGAAGGTGAGACCGACATGGCTCTTCTTCAGCGACACCGTCTTCGAGACGATGAACTGCAGGTAGAGCCAGGCCGCCTTGCGGCGGTCAGCCGGAGTCGACTTCAACAGCGTGAGCGAGCCGGCGTCCTGGTAGCCGAGCTTCATGCCTTCCTTCCAGTACGAGCCGTGCGGCGACGGAGCCATACGCCATTTCGGCGTACCGTCCGCGTTCATCACGGCGATGCCGGGCTTCACCATGTCGGCGGTGAAGGCGGTGTACCAGAACATCTGCTGGGCGATGTTGCCCTGCGCCGGCACCGGACCCGACTCGGAGAAGGTCATGCCCTGCGCCTGCGGCGGGGCATACTTCTTCATCCACTCGAGGTACTTGGTGATCGAGTAGACCGCAGCCGGACCGTTGGTGTCGCCGCCGCGCTCGACCGACGAGCCGACCGGACGGCAGCCTTCCATGCGGATGCCCCATTCGTCGACCGGCAGGCCGTTCGGGATGCCCTTGTCACCGTTACCGGCCATCGACAGCCAGGCGTCGGTGAAACGCCAGCCGAGCGAGGGATCCTTCTTGCCATAGTCCATATGGCCGTAGACCTTGACGCCGTTGATCTCCTTGATGTCGTTCGTGAAGAACTCGGCGATGTCCTCATAGGCCGACCAGTTCACGGGAACGCCGAGCTCGTAGCCGTACTTGGCCTTGAACTTCGCCTTGTAGTCGGGGTTGGTGAACCAGTCGTAGCGGAACCAATAGAGGTTGGCGAACTGCTGGTCGGGCAGCTGATAGAGCTTGCCGTCCGGCGCGGTCCCGAACGACTTGCCGATGAAGTCGTTGACGTCGAGCATCGGGTCGGTGACGTCCTTGCCCTCGCCGGTCATGTAGTCCGACAGCGCGATGGTCTGGCCGTAGCGGAAATGCGTGCCGATCAAGTCGGAGTCGTTGATCCAGCCGTCATAGACGTTCTTGCCCGACTGCATCTGGGTCTGCAGCTTCTCGACAACGTCACCTTCTTGAATGATGTCGTGCTTGAGCTTGATGCCGGTGAGCTCGGAGAACGCCTTGGCGAGCGTCTGCGATTCGTATTCGTGGGTGGTGATGGTCTCGGAGACGACGTTGATCTCCATGCCCTTGAACGGTTCGGCCGCCTTCGCGAACCACTCCAGCTCCTTCTTCTGGTCTTCCTTCGACAGCGTCGAGGGCTGGAATTCCGCGATCCACTTCTGGATCGCGGCATCGTCGGCGGCGCGCACCGGCGCCGAGACGGCGAACGACACCGCGACGATCGCGGCGGCGCTGGACATGGTCAGAAAGCTGCTCTTGGTCAATGGACCTTTCCTTCTCCTAAACTGTCGCATGTTGTTCCTCCGTTGCAGCGACAAACTTTTATACAGACCCGGTTGCCCCCGGATCTGGCCGTCCCTTCGCGAGCGTCAGACCGTGCGGAAAATGAGCACGGCCGTGGCCAGCGAAATTCCACTTGCGAGCCAGAGGCTCGAAATCTCAAAGCCATCCTCGCCGATCGGCAGCGTCGCGATCGCGTCGGTGCCGACGAGGCCGATCCACAAGAGGTGGATGACGGCCGCCGATATCAGCGAGATGAACAGGCGATCGCCGCGCGTGGTCGGGATGCGCAGCACGCCGACGCGCTCGGCTTCGGGATAGACCGCGGCAAGGCAAGTCATGACCGCGAGCGTGCAGGCGAGTGCGGCGAAGAAGATCGCCGTCGGCAGCGTCCAGGCCATCCATGCGATGGATTCCATTGATGCCTCCTCAGACGCGGCCGAGCGCGAAACCGCTCGCGATGTAATTGCGGACAAACCAGATCACGAGCGCGCCCGGAATGATGGTGAGCACGCCGGCAGCCGCAAGCAAGCCCCAGTCCATGCCGGCGGCCGACACGGTGCGCGTCATGATCGCGGCGATCGGCTTTGCGTGCACCGAGGTCAGCGTGCGCGCGAGCAGCAGCTCGACCCAGGAGAACATGAAGCAGAAGAAGGCGGCGACGCCGATGCCGCTCGCGATCAGCGGCACCAGGATCTTGATGAAGAAGCGCGGGAAGGAATAGCCGTCGAGGAAGGCGGTCTCGTCGATCTCGCGCGGCACGCCGGAGACGAAGCCTTCGAGAATCCACACCGCGAGCGGAACGTTGAAGATGCAGTGCGCGAGCGCCACCGCCCAGGGCGTATCGAACAGGCCGATCGCCGAATAGAGGTTGAAGAACGGCAGCGCATAGACCGCCGCCGGCGCCATGCGATTGGACAGCAGCCAGAAGAACAGATGCTTGTCGCCGAGGAAGCGGTAGCGCGAGAAGGCGTAGGCCGCCGGCAGCGCCACCGAGATCGAGATGATGGTGTTGAGGACGACGTATTCCAGCGAATTGATGTAGCCGGAATACCAGCTCTCATCGGTGAAGATGCGCTTGTAGTGCTGCAAGGTCGGCGTGTGCGGCCACAGCGTCATCGTCGAGACGATCTCGCTGTTGGTCTTGAAGCTCATGTTGATGAGCCAGTAGATCGGCAGCAGCAGGAAGACCAGGAACAGCCCCATGATGAGGCGGCGGCCGGGGATCGAATGCATCAGGCCACTCCTTCCTTTGGCTTGAGCGCAGGCACGGGCTTGAGCGCGGCCGAAGGCTTGGGCTCCAGCGCCGGTTCACTCTCCGCCTGGACCTTTCGTTCGACGCCGGCATTGGTCATGACGGTGTAGAAGATCCAGCACACGATCAGGATGATCAGATTGTAGACCAGCGAGAGCGCGGCGGCCTTGCCGAGGTCGAACTGGCCGAGCGCGATCTTGACCAGCTCGATCGACACGAAGGTGGTGGAGTTGCCGGGCCCGCCGCCGGTGACGACGAAGGGCTCGGTGTAGATCATGAAGCTGTCCATGAAGCGCAGCAGCACAGCGATCAGCAGCACGCGGTTCATCTTCGGCAGCTGGATCGCCCTGAACACGGCCCAGCGCGAGGCGCCATCGATCTGCGCCGCCTGGTAATAGGCATCCGGGATCGACTTCAGACCGGCATAGCAGAGCAGCGCAACGAGGCTGGTCCAGTGCCACACGTCCATCACGATGACAGTGATCCAGGCGTCGACGGCGTTGGACACGTAGTTGTAGTCGATGCCCATCGCATTGAGCGAATAGCCCATCAGTCCGATGTCGGGCCGGCCAAAGATCTGCCAGATCGTGCCGACCACGTTCCACGGAATCAGCAGAGGCAGCGCGAGAATGATGAGGCAGGCCGCGACGGTCCAGCCCTGGCGCGGCATCGACAGCGCGACGACGATGCCGAGCGGCACCTCGATCGCGAGGATCACCATCGAGAAGAACAGGTTTCGCCCGAGGGAAGCGAGAAAGCGGCCGCCGAGATCGGTCGAAGGATCGAGCAGCTCCTTGAACCAGCCGACACCGTTCCAGAAGAACTGGTTGTTGCCGAAGGTATCCTGCATCGAATAGTTCACCACCGTCATCAGCGGCAGCACCGCCGAGAACGCGACCACCAGGAACACCGGCAGCACCAGGAACCAGGCTTTTTGGTTGACGGTCTTGTCCATCAGGCGGCTCCCTCCACCAGAAGGCTGTCGGCATAGACGTGGACATGCGACGGATCGAACTTCAGCCCGGCCGTGCCGTCGGATGACGTGAAGCCCGCCGGCGCGCGCGCCGCGAGCTTGGCGTCGCCAACACGCACGCGCGCAAAGCGGATGCGGCCGAGATCGTCGATGCGTTCGATCTTCGCACCGAGCAGCCCGGGCGCGGGCGCCACGGCCTCGACGAATTCAGGCCGAACGCCGATCTCGATCTTGGCGCCTGCCGGAAGATTGTCGTAAGCGCGGTTGAGCGCGATGACATGGCCGTCGACCCTGGCCTCGCGCCCCCTCACCTCCGCCGGCAGGATGTTCATGCCGGGCGAGCCGATGAAGTAACCGACGAAGGTGTGCGCCGGCTTGTCGAACAGCTCGGCCGGCGTGCCGCTCTGCACCACGCGGCCGTCATGCATGACGACGACGGTGTCGGCGAAGGTCAGCGCCTCGGTCTGGTCGTGGGTAACGTAGATCATCGTGAGGTCGAGCTCGCGATGCAGCGCCTTCAGCTTGGAACGAAGCTGCCATTTCAGCTCGGGGTCGATCACCGTCAGCGGCTCGTCGAACAGCACGGCAGCGACATCGGAACGGACCAGGCCGCGGCCGAGCGAGATCTTCTGCTTGGCATCGGCGGTGAGGCGCGTGGCCTTCCGGTTCAGATAGGGCTCGAGGTCGAGCAGGCGGCCGATCTCGGCGACGCGCTTGTCGATCTCGGCCTTGGGCACGCCGCGGTTCTTCAGCGGAAACGCCAGGTTCTCCCCGACGGTCATGGTGTCGTAGATCACCGGAAACTGGAACACCTGGGCGATGTTGCGCTTCTGCGTCGACAGCGGCGTGATGTCCTTGCCGTCGAACAGGATTTTCCCGCGCGAGGGCGTGATGATGCCGGAGATGACGTTGAGCAGCGTGGTCTTGCCGCAGCCGCTCGGGCCGAGCAGCGCATAGGCGCCGCCCTGCCGCCAGGTCATGGTGACCGGCTTCAGCGCAAAGCTTTCCTGCGGCGCATCATTGCCGCCGTAGGAATGGGCGAGATCGACGAGGTCAATGCGAGCCATGGCGCATCTCCCTCACGAGCTCGGCGCCGCGACCAGACGGTCGGCGGCATCGAACACAAAGACATCATTCGGATCAAGCACCGCATCGATGGTCTGGCCGGGCTCGAACTCATGCACGCCGTGCAGCACCGCCACCCAGTTCGATCCGTCGCGGGTCAGATGCACGAAACTCTCCGAACCGGTGATCTCGGTCACCGTGACAGTGGCATGGAAGGCATGGCGGTCGGCCTCGCCATTGGCAAGCCCGAGCTGATGCGCGCGGAAGCCGACGCGATAGGCGCCGTCGGCCAGCGAGGAATAGAGGCCCGAGGCCGGCGAGGCCGTGCCGCCGGCATATTGCACGGAGCCGTTCCTCTTCTCGATGGCGACGAGATTGAGCGGCGGATCGGAGAAGACCTGCGCGACGCGCAAGGTCTGCGGCCGGCGGTAGACATTGGCGGTCTCGCCCATCTGCAGCGCCTGGCCTTCCCACATGCACACCGTGTTGCCGCCGAGCAGCAGCGCCTCGGTCGGCTCGGTGGTGGCATAGACGAAGATCGCGCCCGAGGCCTCGAAGATGCGCGGCAGCTCGGCGCGCAGCTCCTCGCGCAGCTTGTAGTCGAGATTGGCGAGCGGCTCGTCGAGCAGCACGAGATCGGCGCCCTTGACCAGAGCCCGCGCGATCGCGGTGCGCTGCTGCTGGCCGCCGGAGAGCTGGAGCGGCGTGCGCTTGAGGAACGGCTCGAGCCGCAGCAGCTTTGCCGCCTCCGCCACGCGCTTCTCGATCTCATCGCGCGGCTTGCCCTGCACGCGCAAGGGCGAGGCGATGTTCTCGTAGACCGTCAGCGAGGGGTAGTTGATGAACTGCTGATAGACCATCGCGACGGAACGTTGGCGCACGTCGGCGCCGGTGACGTCCTTGCCGCCAACCAGCACCTTGCCCGTCGTCGGCTTGTCGAGGCCGGCGAGCAGCCGCATGATCGAGGTTTTGCCCGACAGTGTCGGCCCGAGCAGCACGTTGAGCGTGCCGCTCTCGAGCGTCAGCGAGACGTCGCGGATGTGCGCGATGCCGTCGACGGTCCTGGTCACGTGATCGAGTGTCACGCTCATGAGCGTCCTCCTGCTTCCAGCAGTGGACTTTGCTGCACAGCGTGGGTCCTGATCCAGTCGTCAAGCGCGGCGATCTCGTCGGCACTTAGTCGCAGGCCGAGCTTGGAACGGCGCCAGACGATGTCCTCGGCGGTGACCGCCCATTCATTGGCCATGAGATAGCGCACCTCGCGCTCGGTCAGTGTCGCACCGAAGGCCTGGCCGAGATCGGCGGCCGATTTGGCATCGCCGAGCAACTTGATTGCCCTGGTGCCGTAGGCGCGCGCAAGGCGGCGTGCGTGCTCATGGCTGAGGAAGGGATAGCCGCGCTGAAGCTCGGCGACCAGGCCGTCGACATCGGACACATCCATGTCGCCACCGGGCAGCGGCCATTTGCCGGTCCAGCCCTCGCGCGCTTTCGCACTGCGAAGATAGGGCGCGAGCCGCTCCAGCGCCTCTTCGGCGAGGCGGCGATAGGTGGTGATCTTGCCGCCATAGATCGACAGCAGCGGCACACCGCCGGGGGTGTCGAGCTCGAACACGTAATCGCGCGTCGCGGCCTTGGCCTCGTTGGCGCCGTCGTCATAGAGCGGCCGCACACCGGAATAGGTCCAGACCACGTCCTCGGGCTTGACGGGTTTCGCCAGATACTCGCTCGCCGCCGCGCAGAGATACTGAATCTCCTCCGGCGTCGCCTTCACCTTGGCGGGGTCGCCGTCATAGTCCCGGTCCGTCGTGCCTATCAGCGTAAAATCGTCCTGATAGGGAATCACGAAGATGATGCGGCCGTCGGCGTTCTGGAACATGTAGGCGCGGTCGTGATCGTAGAGCTTCTTGACCACGATATGCGAACCCTGCACCAGGCGCACCTTGGCTTTGGCATTGACGCCGGCGCCGCGGCCGAGAACGTCCTCGACCCAGGGACCGCCAGCATTGACCAGGGCCTTCGCCCGAATCGACGAGCGCACGCCGGTCAGCGTGTTGACCATGCTGACGGTCCAGATGCCGTCGGACTGGTGGATCTCGGTGGCGCGGGTGCGGGTGCGGATCTCGGCCCCCTTGTCGGCGGCATCGCGCGCGTTGAGCACGACGAGGCGGGCGTCATCGACGAAGCAGTCGGAATATTCGAATGCGCGGCTGTAGCGGTTCGGGATCAGCGGCTTGCCGACCTCGTCACGCCTGAGATCGACCGAGCGGGTCGCCGGCAGCAGGTGGCGGCCGCCGATGTGGTCATAGAGGAAGAGGCCGAGGCGCAGCAGCCAAGCCGGACGCAGGCCGGCGTGATGCGGCAAAACGAAACGCAAGGGGCGGATGATGTGAGGCGCGATGCCCCAGAGGATTTCGCGCTCGATCAGCGCCTCGCGGACCAGCCGAAACTCGTAATATTCGAGATAGCGCAGGCCGCCATGCACCAGCTTGGTCGACCAGGACGACGTCCCACTCGCCAGATCGTTCATTTCGCATAGGAAAACCGTGTTGCCGCGGCCCACCGCGTCGCGCGCGATGCCGCAGCCGTTAACACCGCCTCCAATGATGGCGAGGTCGAAAATACGCTCCAACAGACGCATCCCCCGGCGACGCTCGTTCCTTCGAGCGGCTACTTTCGTTTTTGATTAGATCACACCGAAAAACGAAAGCAAGATGAAAGAGAGGCGAAAGGAAGTGAAAGAGGAACTTTTTTAGTGGGCAGATGGACGCGCAAATAAGCAGCACGGACGACAATTGAAGGAGCTGCAGCTCACTTGATATAGGAGGCCTCCAGAAATATAGTCACATTAGTCATAATGGTTTTCAACTCGCATGGCTGACCATAACACTGCGCCCGACACGCCTCCGATCAATGACACCTGGACCCTTGCGAATGCCAAGGCACGGCTGTCCGAACTGGTAGACCGCGCCCAAACGGGCCCGCAGGTCATCACCCGTCACGGCAAGCCGAATGCCGTAGTCGTTTCCGCCCAGGAATGGGCGCGCAAGACAGCACGCAAGGGCACTCTGGCCGAATTCCTGCTGGCCTCGCCGCTGCGTGGCGCCGACCTTGAACTCGATCGCGTGCACGACACGCCACGCGACGAAATGCCGTGAACCTGCTGCTCGACACCAACGTGCTGTCGGAGGTTCGGCGGCCTGCGCCTTCGCTGAAAGTCCTGGCGTGGCTCGATACGATCGACGAGGACCGTGCGTTCATCAGCGTCGCATCAATCGCTGAGCTTCGCCGCGGCATCGCATTGCTGAAGGACGGCCGCCGGCGCACAGCGTTAGCCGCCTGGCTTGCCCACGACCTGCCGGCGCGGTTTGCCGAGCGAGTCCTGCCGATCGATCACGCCGTGGCGGATCGCTGGGGCGACCTGATGGCGGAGAGCCGCAGAACAGGAGTTGCGCTGTCTGTCATGGACGGCTTCTTTGCGGCGACCGCGCTTGCGAACAGCCTCACGCTCGTCACGCGCAACGTGAAGGATTTCGCGGCCTTGGGCGTCCCGCTGCTCAATCCGTGGGACGCCTAATACGCTATCTCAACCGCACCACCGGCGCGGCTTCGGGCGCCGCGTCCTGCGCATCGGCCTGGGTGTCGTCGATATCCGCCCCCTTCGGCATCGCTTCCACCACCTCGATGCCCTTGCTGTGGCAGATGGTGGCGAGGCGCTCGGGGAGCTCCTGGTCGGTGACAAAGGTCTGGATCTGGGTGATGTGGGCGATGCGCACCGGCGCGCTGCGACGCAGCTTTGTCGAATCGGCGACCAGCATGACGCTGCGGGCGTTGGCGATGATGGCCTGCGCCACCTGCACCTCGCGATAATCGAAGTCGAGCAGCGCGCCCTCCTCGTCGATCGCGGATGCGCCGATGATGGCGTAGTCGACCTTGAACTGGCCGATCAGCTGCGTCGCGGTCGAGCCAACCACGGCGCCGTCGGCGCGCCGCACCGTACCGCCGGCCACCACCACCTCGATGCGGGGATGGCGGTAGAGCAGCATGGCGACGTTGAGATTGTTGGTGATGACGAGCAGGTCCTCGTGCGAGGTCAGCGCGCTCGCGACCTCCTCCGTGGTGGTGCCGATATTGATGAACAGCGAGCAGCCGTTCGGGATCAGCGATGCGGCCGCGGCGCCGATGGCCTTCTTCTCATCGGCGGCGACGAAGCGGCGCGCCTCATAGGCGAGGTTTTCCACGCCGGAGGCGATGATGGCGCCGCCGTGGATGCGGGTCAGCGATCTCCGTTCGCAGAGATCGTTGAGATCCTTGCGGATGGTCTGCGCCGAGACCTCGAACTTGCGCGCGAGCTCTTCGACCATGACACGGCCGGAAGCGCGCGCGATGTTGAGGATCTCGGCTTGGCGGTGGGTCAGTCCGGTCACGGCAACGGCCTCAAATCAGGAGGATGCATGGTGCGGCGGTTCGCGGCTTCGGTCAATGCGCGCGCCGATCACGGTTAACGGATGGCCCTCACCACGCCATCGCGGCGGCAAGACGCGCAAGCAGCTGCGGATCGTCGAAGGCACTGGCGGAGGCGACCGCGCCTGATGCAACCAGGTCAGCATGGCTGAGGCTGGTGCGGATGCCGATGGTCGGAATGCCGGCCGCTGTGGCGGATTGCACGCCGGTGCGGGAGTCCTCGAATGCGATCGAAGCCTCCGGCCTCGCCCCGACGAAACGCAGACCTTCCTGATAGGGCAGCGGATGCGGCTTGCCATGCGGCAGCTCGGCGCCGATCACGAGCGCCTTGAAGCGGTGCGTGATGCCGAGGCCTGACAGCAGCAGCTCGGCGTTGAGACGCGGCGCGTTGGTCACGGCGACCATGGGAATGCCAGCGCCATCCGCACGGTCGAGGAGCGCCATCAGGCCCGGCAGCGGCGCGATCTGCCCGGCCACCAGCCTGCGGAAGACCTCCTCCTTCTCATCGAGGATCAAGGCGCGCCGCTCCGGCGCTTCGTGGGGCAGAAAGCGCTCGCCAATTGCGACATTGGCGAAGCCTTGCAGCTCCCTGGAGAAGCGCGCGTGGTCGAAGACATGGCCATGCGGACCGAGCACCTGGTTGAAGGCCTTCAAGTGCAACGGGTCGGTGTCGGCGAGCGTGCCGTCGATGTCGAACAGCAACGCCTTGCCCATCGTACCCTGTCTGGCCTCGATCATTTCCGTACTTTCCAAAATGCGCGACGCATCGATGCGTGAGACGTATCAATACGACCTCGATCGCGCAATGACGCATCCACATGACGACAATGCGGCACTCGACAAAGTCGCGCGCGGCTGCAACACTCCATGCAAGATCAAAAAGGAGGAAACGATGACGATCAACCGACGCGATCTGGCTCTCTCGACTCTCGCCGTCTCCGCGCTTGCGCTCACATCACCGGCGCTCGCCGCATCGGCGGACGAGGAAGCCGTGGCGAAGAAGGTCGAGGCCTTCCGCCTCGCCCAGATCGCGGCCGACCCGAAGGCGCTTGGCGCGCTGTGCTGGGATGATCTCAGCTACAGCCATTCCAACGGCAAGGTCGAGGACAAGGCGACCTTCATCGCCAACGCCACCGACGGCAAATCGAAATTCCTGTCGATCGAATACAAGGACCCCACCATCAAGGTGGTTGGCCCCGCCGCGATCGTCCGCTTTCACTGGCTGGGCGAGCAGGAGATGGCGGCCGATGGGAAAAAAGTGTCGACCAACCTTCACATCCTGATGAACTGGCAGAAGCAGGGCGACGAGTGGAAGCTCTTGTCGCGGGCTGCAACGAAGTTGTGATGATGGTCTTGCCCTCTCCCCTTGTGGGAGAGGGTGGCTCGCCGCGAAGGCGGCGAGACGGGTGAGGGGTATCTCTCTTCACGAACGATCTTGCGGAGAGATACCCCTCATCCGGCGCTTCGCGCCACCTTCTCCCACAAGGGGAGAAGGAAAAAGGCAGCAGCACCAAGGGCTGCAAAAAATTCCGACCACGCTTCGCGCGCCCCGGAATGACTGGTGCGACGCTTACGCAGCCTCCTTCACATCGCCGTTAACCAGCTTGCGCGCCGCGCGCTCGGCTTCGCGTGCGTTGCGAAAGAGTTGGCCTTCGAGGCGGTTGAATTGGTGGGAGGAGGCGAAGAAGCAGTAGCCTCCCTGGCCGCGGACCACGATACCCGCAGTCTGCGAATTCACTTCGATGATGTAGCTGTCCGGCATGGTCCGTGTAGTCCTCAGTGCGCGCAGACAACGGCATCCAGGCCCAAAGGTTCCTGGGCGTTTGAGGCCGTTTCCACCCCGAATCGACACGCAATTGGGTACGCCGGGACCTCATCCGTTTTATGACTTGTTCTTGGCGAAGCCTTGACGGTTGCTGACGCGACGCCGCGCGGTCATCCGCCGCGCGCGCTTACGTCGCGATCGACGTATCGGTGGAGCGCACCTCCTGAGGTCGGCCATGCTCGTCGATCGAGACATAGGTGAAGTTGCCGTCGGTGACGAGGAACGGATGCTCCTCGCCGCGACGCAGCGCCCACGCTTCGAGATGCACGGTCATCGACGTGCGCCCGACGCGCACGAGATTGGCATAGACCGAGACGAGATCACCGACATAGACGGCTTTGCGAAAATTCATCGCTTCGATCGCGACCGTCACGGTGCGCGACTTCGCGACTTTTGAAGCAAACACGCCGCCGCCGACATCCATCTGGCTGAGCAGCCAGCCGCCGAAGATGTCGCCGTTCGCATTGGTGTCGGCGGGCATCGCTAGCGTGCGGATGCAGAGATCGCCGCGCGGCGCGGTATCGGACTTTTCGCTCATATCGCTCTCACTTGAAACTATCCCAGCCCGGATCGGGCGCGAAGCGTCCGCCGAATCGTTCGGCCAGCGCGCGCAGCGTGGATACAATATTTTCCACGCCGCGCGTGCGCGCATAGTTCAGCGGACCACCGCGGAATGGCGCATAGCCGGTGCCGAAGATCATGGCGCCGTCGACCGTATCAGGGTCATCGACGATGCCTTCGCGAAGCGCCGCGACGCAGACGTTGGACATCGGCAGCACCAGGCGGTCGATCATCTGGTCGGTGACGCGCGGGCCGGTCTCGGGCAGCGGTGCCTTCTCGGCCTTGCCGTTCTTCCAGGTGTAAAAGCCCTTGCCGGTCTTGCGGCCGAGCTCGCCCTTTGCGACCTTCTCGCGCAGCCAGGCCGGCGTTGGCGGCAAGAGGTCGCCGAACTTGGTGCGCAGCATGTCGCCGACATCGAGACAGATGTCGAGGCCGACCTGGTCGGCGAGCTCGATCGGTCCCATCGGCATGCCGAATTGTTCAGCGGCGGCATCGATCAGGCGTTGGTCGATCTTCTCGTCCAGCATCACCATCGCTTCCAGCATGTAGGGCGTCAGTGCCCGGTTGACGAGGAAGCCGGGCGAGCTCTTCACCGGCAGCGGCAGGCGGTCGATCGCGCCGACAAAGGCGAGCGCCTCCTTCAGCACTTGCGCGTCGTTACCGTCATGGCTGACCACTTCGACCAGTTGCAGGCGCGACACTGGATTGAAGAAATGCAGGCCGACCAGCCGCTCCGGCCGGGCCAGCGTCGTTCGCAGATCCTGAAGCGGAATGCTGGACGTGTTGGTCGCCAGGATCGCGCCCGGCTTCATCCTGGGCTCGAGGCCCGCATAGACCTTCTGCTTGAGCTCGAGCTTTTCCGGCACCGCCTCGATGATGAGATCGGCGTTGCGGACGCCCTCGCCGTCCATGTCAGGGATCAGGCGGTCGAGCGCGTCGCGCACCTCGGTGGCTTTTCGGATGATCTTGCCGTAAAGCTCGGCGGCGCGCTTCACCGCCCCCGCGATCGGCTCCGCCTTCATGTCGGCCAGCGAGACGCGCAGCCCCTGCCCCGCACACCAGGCCGCGATATCGCCGCCCATGGCGCCGGCGCCGATGACGTGGACGTGCTTGATGGTGTTGCCGGGGCCGGCCGCTTTCTTCATCTGCTCGCGCAGGAAGAAGACACGGATCAGATTCTGCGCGGTCGGCGTCACCATCAGTTTGGCAAAGGACGCCTGCTCGGCCTTCAGCATCGCGGACTTGCTGCCGCCATGGGTCTCCCAGAGATCGATCAGCGCGTAGGGCGCGGGGTAATGCTCGCGGGACGCGGCCTTCGCCGCCTCCGAGCGCATGCGTTTTGCAAGCAGCCCGCGCACGGGGCCGAAATTGGCCGCGCGTGTCAGCAGGCCCGGACGCGCACGCTTCAGGCGGCCGAACAGCGCGTCCTTCACGGCGCCGCGGACGTGGCGCTCCTGCGTCACGGTGTCAACGAGGCCGAGCGACTTGGCGCGGCGCGCATCGATGGTGCGACCCGTGAGCATCAAGGCCATCGATTGGGTCGGGTTGACCAGCGCGGTAAACCGCGCGGTGCCGCCGAGGCCGGGATGCAGGCCCAGCATCACCTCCGGGAAGCCGAAGCGCGCGCCGTCGATGGCGATGCGCGATTGGCAGGCCAGCGCGACCTCGAGCCCGCCGCCGAGGCAGAAGCCGTGGACGACCGCGACCGTCGGCAGCTTGAGCGCTTCCAGATGATCCACAACGGCATGCGCGGCGCGGATGCGTGTCTCCACCATCTCGGCATCGCTGGCGCCGCGGAATTCGTTGACGTCGGCGCCGGCAATGAAGCCGGACGGTTTTGCCGAGCGGATGACGAGGCCGGCCGGGCGCTCGGTCTCGATCGCCGCGAGCACGGCGTCGAACTCTTCCATCACGTCGGACGAGAGCGTGTTGGCGCTTGTCTCGGCACGGTCGAACAGCAGCCAGGCGACGCCATCGGCATCGCGCGTCAGCTTGAAGTGCTTGTAGCGGCCGTCAGCCGCGGGCTGCGGCCCGAGCTCCAGCACACGGTCGCCGAGCGCGGTCATGATCTTCGAATCCATGGTCACACCGCCTCGATCAACATGGCGCCGCCGAGCCCGCCGCCGATGCATTCGGTGGCGACTCCGCGCCGCGTGCCGAGCCGCTTCATCGCATTGACGAGATGCAGCACGATGCGGTTGCCGGAGGTGCCGACGGGATGGCCGAGCGAGATCGCGCCGCCATCGACATTCAGTCGCTCGCGATCGATCTCGCCGGCGGCGCCGTCGAGGCCGAGGATCTCGCGGCAGAATTTGTCGTCGTTCCAGGCGGCGAGACAGCCAAGGACCTGCGTCGCAAACGCCTCGTTCAGCTCCCAGGTCTCGACGTCCTTGATGGTGAGGTCGTTGCGCTGAAGCAGCGGCGTTGCCGACATCACCGGGCCGAGCCCCATGATGCTGGGGTCGAGCGCGGCCCAATGGCTGTCGACGATCGCGGCCTTCGGCGTCAGTCCATGCTTTGCCACCGCCGCGTCGGAAGCCAGGATCACCCAGGACGCGCCATCGGTGATCTGCGACGAGTTGCCGGCGGTGACCTGTCCCCAGGGACGCTCGAACACCGGCCGGAGTTTTGCCAGCGTCTCGGCGGTGGAGTCGGGGCGCACGCCGTCATCGTGGTCGAAGAACTTGCCGTCGCGGGAGAACGCTGTCTCGACCTCGCCCTGCAAATAGCCTTCGGCCTGCGCGTGGGCGAGCCGGCGATGGCTCTCGGCGGCATAGGCATCCGACTGGGCGCGGGTGATGCCGAAGAGATGGCCGACGACCTCGGCGGTCTGGCCCATGTTCAACTCGGTAATGGGGTCGGTCAGCCCGCGCTCGAGGCCGATGATCGGCTTGAGATAGCGCGGGCGCAGCTTGAACGCGGCGGCGAGCTTGACGGCCACGCCCTTGGCAGTGGCAAGGCCGGCGAACCAGCGCACGCCGGAATTGGGCCAGACCAGCGGCGCGTGGCTCAAGGCTTCAGTGCCGCCCGCCAAAATCATGTCGGCATGGCCCTCGCGGATGTAGCGGTAGGCGGTGTCGATCGACTGCATGCCCGAGCCGCAATTGATCTGCACCGTGAAGGCGACCATGTCCTCGCCCATGCCGAGCCGGAGCGCGGCAACGCGGGCCGGGTTCATCTCGTCGGCGATGACGTTGGCGCAGCCGAGGATGACCTGGTCGAAATCGTCAGGCGAAAACGGCTGGCGCGCCAGCAGCGGCCGTCCGCACTGCACGGCGAGATCGACCGGCGTGAACGGCCCCGGCCCGGAACGTGCTTTCAGAAACGGCGTCCGGCTGCCGTCGACGATGAAAACCGGTCGTGCCATCAGCTCGCCGCCCTCTGTTCACCGAGTTCCTGGAAGAACTGATGCACGTCGCCGGATTTCTTGTAAATCGGCGATAGCGCCTCCGGCGCGAAATCGTCGACCTCGATGACTTTTGTGACGGCTTCGTGAGCGGCCGCGAGCTGCTCGCCTTCGGCCTGCGTGATCACGCCTTTGGCGATGGCGTCCTTCCAGTCACGGATATGCGCGGCGCGCATGCGCTTGGCGATCGCATCGGTGCTCGCGACCAGCTTGAACGCGCGCTCCAGCCGGGCAAAGCCGCTGTCGTCGTCGACATGGGCAAGATCCGGCGTGAGGCGCTCGCGCGCGGCCGACGGCTCCAGCACGATGCCAGCGCATTGGTGCACGACGCGGTCGGACGGACCGAGCACGCGGGCACCGAACGGCTGGACCACGAGCTTGAGGAAGCCGGCAACGAAACGGTTGGGCAGATTGGCGAGAATTTCGGCAAGCCGGTTCTCGATCGTCTTGAAGCCCGTCGCCATGCACCATTCCAGTGCAGCAAAATCCTCCTTCTGCCGACCCTCGTCCTGCCACCGCTTGAGCGCGGCCGAGAGCAGGTAAAGCTCGGAGAGGATATCGCCGAAGCGCGCCGACAGCATCTCCTTGCGCTTGAGCGCGCCGCCGAGCGTCAGCAGCGCCATGTCGGCACAGAGCGCGAACGCTGCGGAGTAGCGCGAGAGCTGGCGATAGAACGGCGTGGCATCGCCCGCATCCGGCGCCATCGCGAAGGCGCCAAAGGTCCAGCTCTGGCCAAAGGCACGGAACAGTGTCCGGAAACTATGGCCGACGTGTTTCCAGATCGCGGTGTCGAACGCGGTGAGCCCGCGTTCGCGATCGGTGTCGGCGAGCGCGTTCATCTCGTCGAGCAGATAGGGATGCGCGCGGATCGCGCCCTGCCCGAACACGATGAGATTGCGGGTAAGGATATTGGCGCCCTCGACGGTGATGCCCACAGGCACGGCACGGTGCAGGTTGCCGATATAGTTCTGCGGGCCGTCGATCACGGCCTTGCCGCCATGGATGTCCATGGCGTCATCGACCGCGGTGCGCATCCGCTCGGTCGCGTGAAGCTTCATGATGCCTGAGATGACGGCGGGATGAACGCCGGCGTTCAGCGCCGCGCAGGTCAGCCGGCGCGCCGCGTCGAGCTGATAGGCGGTGGCGACGATGCGCGCGAGCGGCTCCTCGACGCCCTCGAACTTGGAGATGGAGATGCCGAACTGCTCGCGGATGCGTGCGTAGGCGCCGGTGGTGCGCGCGGCATAGGCTGCGCCCGCAGCAGAGAGCGACGGCAGCGAGATGCCGCGGCCGGCGGCGAGCGCCGTCATCAGCATCTTCCAGCCCTGCCCGAGCCGCTCCTTGCCGCCGATGACATAGTCGAGCGGAATGAAGACGTCGCGGCCGCGGTTCGGACCGTTCTGGAACACCTGCATCGAGGGCAGATGGCGATGGCCTATCTCGACGCCGGGGAGATTGGTCGGGATCAGCGCGACGGTGATGCCGAGCTCCTCCTGCTGGCCCACCAGATGGTCGGGATCGTAGGCCTTGAAGGCGAGGCCGAGGAGTGTCGCCACGGGGCCGAGCGTGATGTAGCGCTTGTGCCAGTTGAGGCGGAGGCCTGTGACCTCGCGACCTTCGAAGTTGCCCTTGCAGATGATGCCGGTGTCGATCATCGAGGCGGCATCTGAGCCGGCCTCAGGGCTGGTGAGGCCGAAGCAGGGAATGTCGCGGCCGTCGGCAAGCCGCGGCAGCCAGCGCTCCTGCTGCTCTTTGGTGCCGAAGCGCATCAGGAGCTCGCCGGGGCCGAGCGAGTTCGGCACCATCACGGTGACGGCAGCCGCGATCGAGCGGGTCGAGATCTTGCGAACGACTTCCGAATGCGCATAAGGCGAGAAGCCGAGCCCTCCAAACTCCTTCGGAATGATCATGCCGAAGAATTTCTCGCGCTTGACGAAATGCCAGACGTCCGGCGGCAGGTCGCGCCATTCCCAGAAGATCTTCCACTCGTCGAGCATGGCGCAGAGCTCGTCGACGGGACCGCTGAGGAAGGCCTTCTCCTCGTCGGTGAGCCGCGCCTGCGGCACCTTCAGGAGCTTGGTCCAGTCGGGATTGCCGGTGAAGAGATCGGCGTCCCACCAGACGTCACCGGCCTCCAGCGCCTCGCGCTCGGTGTCGGACATCGCCGGCAGCACGCCGCGCGCCCAGGAGAAGATCGGCTTTGTGATTTTGTCGCGGCGGAAGCTCATGGCGGACCTCATGGATCGGCGCGGGTGTCGGACATTTTAGCGGAAAGTGGCCGGGGTGCGTGAACACTTCGCCTGCAAAAAGACGCGAATTGACGCGGCCGGGCGGCCGCCCCCGGGGACCATAACGGCCGGGGCGTGGAGGCAGTTCCGGGAGGGGGAAGTGAGATGCCTCCACACCGTCATTCCGGGGCGACGCGCAAGCGTCGAGCCCGGAATCCATAACCACAATCGGGAGTATGGATTCCGGGCTCGCGCCTTACGGCGCGCCCCGGAATGACGGTGGAGAGAGCGGAGGCCGGCCTAATCCGGCCGGACCATCTCGAACATGTTTTCCGGCTTGATCTCGAAATAGTCGCCGCGGCGGCCGGCGCGGACGATGGGGCGGGCCGCGGCGGTCTGGTAGACGCCGTCCTTGATCATGGCCTTGTCGATATGGACGGCGACGACCTCGCCGAGCGTCAGCCAGGCGTCGGCCTCCTTGCCGTCGGCGCCCTTGAGGCGGACGATGTCGGAGACCTTGCACTCGAAGGCGACCGGACTCTCGCCGACGCGCGGCACGTTGACGAGCTTGCCGGGCACGGCGGTCAGGCCCGCGATCTCGAACTCGTCGACCTCAGGGGCGACATGCGCGGCGGTCGCGTTCATGTGCTTGGCGAGATCCATCGTGGCGAGATTCCAGACGAACTCGCCGGTCTGCTGGATGTTCTCGACCGAGTCCTTCCAGTTGGTGGAGGAGAAGCCGATGATCGGCGGCACGTAAGCGAACGCGTTGAAGAAGCTGTAGGGCGCGAGATTAACGTGGCCCTTGGTGTCGCGCGAGGAGATCCAGCCGATGGGCCGCGGCGCGATGATGGCGTTGAAGGGATCGTGCTTGAGGCCGTGGCCCTTGGAAGGCTCGTAGAAGTGCAGGTCTTTGTCGGTCACGCTGGCTTTCCCCTGATCGTCATTGCGAGCGCAGCGAAGCAATCCAGAATCCCTCCGCGGAGACAGTCTGGATTGCTTCGCTGCGCTCGCAATGACGGAATTTGTTGATCCGTCCTTGCCCGCCATCCTCTGCCGGGCGGCAGATCAACTTATAGGGTAAATTCCAGCCCCGTCAGTGGCGGGGGGACAGACCCGCGATGACGAAATCGATCATCTGGTCGATGGTCGGGCCCGGCTTGGTGGCGCACTGGGCGATCATCTGGGGGTGGAAGAAGCGCATCATCGCGGTGCAGGCGCACAGCGAGGCCAGTGGCAGGTCGGGCGCCTCGAACTCGCCGGACGCCACCCCTTGCGCGATCATCTGGCCGATGACACCGGCAATGCACTCCATATGGGCGACGCAGACGTCCCAGTCCTCCTCCATCGCGATCGCGACCATCTCGTGCAGCTTGTTATCGCCGACATAGCGCTCGGTGTTCATGCGGTGGATGGTGGTGAGCAGCTCGCGGAAGCGCGGCAGCACGGGACCGGGACGGGTCACGATCCGCTGCGCCTCGAGCTCGACCTCGCCCATCAGGCCCCGCGCCACCGACTGGTGGATCGCCTTCTTCGATTCGAAGAAGCGATAGACGTTGGCGGGGCTCATCCTGAGCTCCTTGGCGATGTCCCCGACCGTGGTCTTCTGATAGCCGATCTGGCGGAACAGCCGCTCGGCCACCTCGAGGATACGATCCCGGGTGTCGCCTTCGATATGTTCCGCAACCAGTGTCATTTTGTCAGGACTCGTTCGTCAGTACTTCATCTCACTTATTCAGCCGCTTCAGCAAGCGGAATAGCGGGATGGTTATCGCTCCCATGCTGCGATGCGGTAGGCTGTTCGGCCGAACCGGCCTCGTCCAGGCTCTTCCTGAACCACAGGGCATAGAGGCCCGGCAGGTACAGAAGCGTCAGGAAGGTCGCGACGAACAGGCCTCCCATGATCGTGATCGCCATCGGGCCCCAGAAGGCCGAGCGCGACAGCGGGATCATGGCGAGGATGGCGGCGAGCGCCGTCAGCACCACCGGACGGGCGCGGCGGACGGTCGCCTCCACGATCGCCTCGCGGCGGGTCAGGCCGTGGCTGACGTCGGTCTCGATCTGATCCACCAGGATGACCGCATTGCGCATGATCATGCCGGCGAGCGCGATCAGGCCGAGCAGCGCCACGAAGCCGAACGGAGCGTTGGCGACGTTGAGCCCGAGCGAGGCGCCGACGATGCCGAGCGGCGCGGTCAGGAACACCAAGATCAGGCGCGAGAAGCTCTGCAGCTGGATCATCAGCAGCGTCAGCATCACCATGACCATCACGGGGAAGAGGATGAAGATCGAGGCGTTGCCCTTGGCGGATTCCTCGAACGCGCCGCCCGCTTCGATGCGGTAGGCCGGCTCGAGGTGATCCTTGATCGCCTTCAGCTTCGGCGTGATCTGGTTGGTGATGTCGGGCGCCTGCACGCCGTCGACGACGTCGGAGCGCACGGTGATTGCCATGTCGCGGTTGCGCCGCCACATGATCGGCTCCTCGTGGGAGTACTCGATCTTGGCGATCTGCTGCAGCGGCACGGCGACGCCATTGCGCGAGGTGATGGTGAGATCGCCGACACCGCCGAGATCGAGACGTTCGGACGGGATCGCGCGGGCGACCACGCCGACCTTCTCGATGCCGTCGCGCACGGTCGTGACCTGCGAGCCCGAGATCAGCATCGCGAGCGCCTGCGAGACCTCCTGCGGGGTCAGGCCCATGGCACGGGCGCGATCCTGGTCGACGACGAGCTTCAGGTAAGGCGATTGCTCGTTCCAGTCGAGCTGGACGTCCTTGACGCTCTTGTTCTGCCGCATGACGTCGCGGACCTGGTAGGCGATCTCGCGCACCTTGTTGGCGTCCGGGCCGATCACGCGGAACTGGACGGGGAAGCCGACCGGCGGGCCGAAATTGAAGCGATCGACGCGCACACGTGCCTCGGTCAGCATGCCGTCGGCGACAGCGTTCTCGATCTTGGCCTTGACGCGCTCGCGTGCCTCGACGCCCTTGGCGACGATGACGATCTCGGCAAAGGCCTCGTTCGGAAGCTGCGGATTGAGGCCGAGCCAGAAGCGCGGCGAGCCCTGGCCGACATAGGCGGTATAGGTCTCGATGTCCTTGTCGTCCTTCAGCAGCGTCTCGGCCTGCTTCACGGCCTTCTCGGTGACGTTGAAGGCGGTGCCCTCGGGCAGGCGCAGCTGCAGGAACAGCTCGGGCCGCTCCGACAGCGGGAAGAACTGCTGCTGGACATGGCCGAAACCGACGATCGAGGCGACGAAGACGCCGACGGTCGCGACGACCACGGTGATGCGGTGATTGACGCACCATTGCACGATGGCGCGCAGGCCGCGATACATGCGGGTCTCGTAGACCGCGTGCGGGTCGTGATTGTGGTGCGCCTTCATCTCCGGCAGCAGCTTGACGCCGATATAGGGCGTGAAGATCACCGCCACGAACCAGGAGGCGACCAGCGCGATCGCCACGATCCAGAAGATGCTGCCGGCATATTCGCCGACGGCCGAATTGGCAAAGCCGATGGGGAGGAAGCCAGCGGCCGTGACCAGCGTTCCCGTGAGCATCGGAAACGCGGTGGATTCCCAGGCAAAGGACGCCGCGCGCATGCGGTCCCAACCCTGCTCCATCTTCACCACCATCATCTCGACCGCGATGATGGCGTCGTCGACGAGCAGGCCGAGCGCGATGATCAGCGCGCCGAGCGTGATGCGGTGCAGGTCGAGCGACATCGTGTTCATGACGACGAAGACGATGCCGAGCACCAAGGGCACCGACAGCGCGACCACGATGCCGGTGCGCCAGCCGAGTGCCAGGAACGAGACGAACAGCACGATGACGAGCGCCTCCATGAAGGAGTGCACGAACTCGCCGACGGCGTGCTCGACCACCTTGGGCTGGTCGGCAATGAGCTTGACGTCGACGCCCTGCGGCACGGCCTTCATGAACTCGGCGGTCGCCTTCTCGACCTCCTTGCCGAGCTCGAGGATGTTGGCGCCCTTGGCGGTGACGACACCGATGCCGATCGCGGCCTTGCCTTCCTGGCGGACGACGAAGCTCGGCGGATCGACATAGCCATGGGTGACGGTGGCGATGTCGCCGAGACGGAACACGCGGCCGTTGCTCTCGACCGGGGTCTCCGCCACAGCCTTCGCGCCGTCGAGCGCGCCGGTGACGCGCAGCGGTACGCGCTGGGACGAGGTCTCGACCGTGCCGGCTGGGGTCACGTTGTTCTGCTTGGCGAGCGAATCGAACAGCGCCTGCGGCGTGATGCCGAGGGTGGCGAGCTTGGCGTGGCTGAACTCGACGAAGATACGCTCGTCCTGGTTCCCGTAGACGTCGACCTTGGTCACACCAGGCACCTTCAGCAGGCGCTGGCGGAAACCTTCGGAGACCTTCTTGAGCTGGGCATAGTCGGCGCCGTCGCCGGTCAACATGTAGAGGATGGAATCGACGTCGGAGAACTCGTCATTGACGACCGGCCCGAGAATGCCGGACGGCAGCTGACCCTGCACGTCGACCAGTTTCTTGCGCAGCAGATAGAAGAGATAGGGGACGTCCTTCGGCGGCGTGGAGTCACGGAAGGTGACCTGGAGCGCGGTGAAGCCCGGCTTGGAATAGGTCTGCACCTTCTCGAAATAGGGCAGCTCCTGGATCTTCTTCTCGATGGGATCGGCGACCTGGGTCTGCATCTCCTGCGCGGTCGCGCCCGGCCAGAGCACGGAGACGTTGACCACCTTGACCGTGAAGAACGGATCCTCGGCGCGGCCGAGCTTCTGATAGGAGAAGTAGCCGGCGACGCCGAGCACGAGCATCAGGAAGAGGACCAGCGTCGGATGACTGACGGCCCAGGCCGAAAGATTGAAGCGCTTCATCGCTCTCTCCGAAAGACGATCCAGTTGCACAAACGACAGCCGCTCTGTTCAAACCGTCGTCGCGAGGCAGCGAAGCAATCCAGGGGGCTGGGCAGGTTCTGGATCGCTTCGCCGCTTCAGCCCCGGCATTTGCGCTTGCGCCGAAACTCGCCTTGCACGACGTAATTCGCTTCTCGTGTCATTCCGGGTTCACGCTGCGCGTGCCCCGGAATGACAGTAGTTAGAAGGACAGGGACGAGACGACCCGCACCTTCTGGCTCGGATCGAGCTTCTGCACACCGAGCGCGACGATCTTGGCGCCTTCCGGCACACCGCCAGTGATGACGACGTCGTTGCTCTCATAAGACTTCACCGTGACCGGCTGCAGCGTGACCGCGCCGTTGTCGTCGACGACGTAGAACGAGGGCTTGCCGCCTTCGTTGAACAGCGCCGACAGCGGCAGACGCGCGACGCGCTCGGTGGCGGCGTCCGACAGCGTCAGCGTCGCGGTCATGCCGAGCGCGACCTTGTCGTCGGCCTCGGGCAGCGAGAACTTTGCGAGATAGGTGCGCGTGGCGGGATCCGCCGCCGGCGCGATCTCGCGCAGCTTCGCCGTGTATTTCTTGTTCGGCTCGGACCAAAGAGTGACGCTGGCGGCGCCCGATTTGGCACGTCCGACCAGCGTCTCAGGGATCGCGACGACCGCTTCCTTCTCGGCAAAGCGGGCGACACGGATCGAGGCCTGGCCTGCGGCAACCACCTGGCCGGGCTCGATCAGCGTTGCGGTGACGACGCCACGGGCGTCGGCGTTGAGCGTCGCGTAGGAAAGGGAATTCTTGGTCAGCTCGACCGAGCGGACGGCGCGGTCGAGCCGCGCGCGGGCCTCGTCGGCAGATGCACGGCTCGAATCGAGCTGCGCATCCGTGGTCCAGCCCTTGGCCTTCAGATCCTTGGCGCGCTGCTCGGCGGCGGCGGCCTGGGCCAGCACGCCGGTCGCAGCGGTCTGCTCGGCGACGGCCTGCTCGGCCTGGAGCTTCAGATCGACCTCGTCGAGGGTGGCGAGCGGCTGGCCGATCTCGACGGTCTGTCCGACCTCGACCAGGCGTTTTGCAACTTTACCGGCGACGCGGAAGCCGAGGTCGCTCTCGATCCGGGGCCTGATGGTGCCGACGAAGCTCCGCTCCGGCGTCTCGGCGTCATAATGGGCGGTCGCGACCAGGACCGGCCGGGACGGCTCGGCGTTCTCGGCGACGGTGTCATTGCACCCGGCCAGCGAGGCGGCCATCAGGGCCAGCGACACACCCGCCAAAAGCCTGGAATAGCTGGACAAAACCGACCGGACAAACATCGGAGGACACTCCCCTATCTCGAATGAGAGGAATGTCGACTAATCACTGATAAAAGTCAATAATCGTCAGTCATCAGGAAAGCGTGATCGTTAAGAGGTGGTAAGGATTGGGATAAGCCCCGCCGCGGAGGTGCTATCGTAGGGTGGGCAAAGCGAAGCGTGCCCACCGCGCCGGCCACAAGAGATGGTGGGCACGGCGCAGAGCGCGCCTTTGCCTACCCTACGAAGTTATGTCCTCACCGCCCCTGCCCGGCGAACTCGTGCTTGCTCTCGTGGCCCCCGACGAAGACCAGAATGCCGGCAATCAGCGGGAGCACGGCGAGCACCAAGAGGCCGGTCGAGGTCTGCCCCGTCGCTTCCTTGACCCAGCCGATCAGATAGGGGCCACCAAAGCCTGCGAGGTTACCGATCGAGTTGATCAGGGCGATGGCGCCGGCCGCGGCCGTGCCGGAAAGCCAGGCGGTCGGCAGGGTCCAGAACACGCCGAAGACGCAGAACACGCCGATCGCGGCGAAGGTCAGCGCCACCATGGTCAGCGTGGGGTCGGTGAGATAGGAGGAGACCCCGAGCGCGATGGCGATCAGGATCATGGGCGCGCCGACATGCATCACGCGCTCGCGCGTGGCGTCCGAGTGCCGCGCCCACAGGATCATCGCGATCGTGCCGAACAGATAGGGGATCGCGGTCACGAAGCCGGTCTGCGCGTTGGTGAGACCGAACGCCTTGACGATCTGCGGCAGCCAGAACTGCATGCCGTAGAGCGCGCCGACGAAGCCGAAATAGATCAGGCTCAGCGTGATCACCTTGGGCGAGGACAGCGCCTCGCCGAGCGTCAGATGTTTTACGGCCTGCTTGGCCGCGATCTCGGCGTCGAGCTTCGCCTTGAGCCAGGCCTTCTGCTCGGCCGAGAGCCAGTCCGCCTTCTCCGGCCTGTCGGTGAGATAGAACCAGGTGACGATGCCCAGCAGCACGGAAGGAATGCCTTCGAGAATGAACAGCCACTGCCAGCCCTTCAGGCCCATCATGCCGTCGAGGCCGAGCAGCAGGCCTGAGATCGGTGCGCCGATCACGGTCGAGATCGGGACGGCGATGGCGAAGGCGGCGAGGAAGCGCGCGCGGTATTCGGCGGGATACCAGTAGGTCAGATAGAGGATGATGCCGGGGAAGAAGCCGGCTTCGGCAACGCCGAGCAGGAAACGCAGGACGTAGAAGCTGGTGACGCCGCTGACCGTCGCCATCAGCGCCGAGATGATGCCCCAGGTCACCATGATGCGGGCGATCCAGCGGCTGGCGCCGAACTTCTCCAGCGCCAGATTGCTCGGCACCTCGAAGATGAAATAACCGATGAAGAAGATGCCGGCACCCCAGGAGAAGATCAGCGGCGTGAACTTCAGCTCGGCGTTCATGGTCAGCGCGGCGAAGCCGAGATTGACGCGGTCGAGATAGGAGAAGAAGTAGGCCAGCACCAGGAACGGAATCAGGCGCCAGGAGATGGCGCGGATCGTCGAGGTCTCGACTTCGCTCTTGGCAGTGCCGGTGGAACCGGCATAGGTCGTGGTCTGGCTCATGGCTTCCCCCCGGGGTTGTTGCTTTTATGGGCTAAAGCCGTTTCGAATCGAAACGGCTTTAGATTCACGTTTTGACGCGTTTTCTTGACGCGAACCGGTATCCACTTCGCTCGAAAACGCTCTGTTCGCGGTTTTGAGCATCGCCGCGAAAGAGTCAATGGAGCAAGCAATGCACGGGGCGCAGCCAAATCATTCTGCTGCGCTGCGACGGACATCGCTGACCCGGGCCGCCCTCGCGCTGGTTGTGATCGCCTGCGGCCTGTCCCTGCGCTGGTACGGCTTTCCGCTCGGCCTGCCCGCCTTCGTCGTGAAGTACGGCGGGTCGCTGCTCTGGGCGACGATGGTGTTTCTGCTCGTCGGGGTTTTGCTGCCGCGGCTGTCGCGGGCGCAGATCGCGGCGATTGCGGTGGTGATCGCGGTCGTCATCGAGTTCTCCCGGCTGGTGCATACGCCTTGGCTCGACGGATTCCGGATCACCACCGCCGGAGCGCTGCTGCTCGGCCGCATCTTCTCGCTGTGGAATCTGGTGGCTTATGCAATTGGGATTGCGGTCGGCGTCTGGATCGATCGGCTCGCCACGACGCGCGGTCTCGTAGGGTGGGCAAAGCGAAGCGTGCCTACCACAAGCAGATGGTGGGCACGGCGCTAACGCGCCTTTGCCCACCCTACGAGACCGACGCCTGGTCTCACTCCTCCAGCTGAAACCGCTCGAAGCGATCGAGCTCGTCCTCGATCTTCCGCTTGAGCTCCTTGCGCCCCACCGTCTTCTTGCCCTGCCCGACCCAGGTCCATTTCTGCATCAGGAGCTTCTTGGCCTGCCGGTCGGCCTTCAGATCGAGCGCGGCGACGATCTCGTCGCCGACCAGCACGGGCAGGGCGAAATAGCCGAGCTTGCGCTTGGCCTTCGGCACATAGGCTTCGAACAGATGGTTGTAGCCGAAGATCAGATTGGTGCGCTTGCGCTGGATGATCAGGGGATCGAACGGCGAGAGGATGTGGACGAGATCGGGCGATAGCCCCTCGCCACCGTCCTCCAGCACCGAGGGCTGCACCCAATGCTCCTGCTTGCCGGCGCCGTCGATCGCAACGGGGACGAGATCGCCGCGGCGGACGCGCGCGGCGATCAGGCTGGCGACCGCCTTCTTGCGCGGCGCGTCGAGATGGCAGATCGAATCGAGGCTGACGACGCCCTGCGAGCGCAGCGCGCGGTCGAGTAGATACGCCGTGATCTCCTTCGCGGAGGCCGGCTTCGGCAGCTTGTCCCAGCCGAAATGCCGCGTCATCATATCATAGGTCTTGAGCATGCCCAGGCGTGCGCTGATGGTCGCGACACCGGTGTAGAAAGCAAGCTGGAGCGCCCGCTTCGAAGGTTTTCGGCTCTGCCACAAATGCTCCTTCTCGGTGAGCACGTCGTCCTCGATGTCGCGGATCGTGAGCGGGCCGGCGCGCAGCAGCCGCATCACCTTGCGCGTGTCGGCCGGCTTCACCGAGGCGTACCATTTGTGGCCCTCGCGCTTGTGCTCGCGCATCGCCGGCAGGAAAAAGCGGAAGTCGGCGGACGGCACGTAGGAGAGCGCGTGGGTCCAGTATTCGAACACGCTCCTGTCGACGCTCTGGGCCTGGCGCAGATCGGCGCGGCGATAGGACGGAATGCGGCTGAACAGGATGTGGTGGTGGCTGCGCTCGATGACGTTGATGGTGTCGATCTGGACATAGCCGAGATGAGTGACCGCATCCGCCACCGCCTGTGCGCCGTCGCCGAACGGCGCGCGCTCGTCCAGCCGCTGGGCATGCAGCCAGATCTGCCGGGCCTGTGTCGTGGTGAGCGGGAGGGGTTTCGGCGCGCGTGACATTGCAGGGAGCAATGTAGCGGGATTCGCGCCAAGAGAAAGAAGGCAGCGGACAAGGAAAAGCCGCGCTGCCATCTGCTGACAGCGCGGCCAACCGAGGCGCGCCTTACTTCATCGACATCGCCTTCTGCGACTTCATGTAGTGCATGCAGGCGCTCTTCATCTTGCCATTGCTCATGTCCGTGTTGGCCATGGCCATTTCCTTGTTCGCCGCCATCTTCGCCGGCGTGTCGGGGGTGCTGCCCATCATGGCGGCGGTCTTCATCATGTTGTCCGTGGTGCACGCCATCATCGCGGCGGAGGCGGGGGACAGCGAAAGAGCAAACGCGACAAAGGCTGTGGCCGTGAGCAAGGTCTTCATCAAAAAGTCTCCTCGAGCAAAACGAAACCGGCGTCATGCCGGCCTTCGCAATTACGTATTCTCTCGCGCAGACGTTTCGTGGAGAAGACAATTTTCTTGCTGCGGTGCGATGGCAGAGGGCTCAACGGCCCTCCTTCCGCGTCCCGGACCGACCGCCGATGCTGCCTGTGGCGGCATCGGGCTCACAAGACGCCTTGCCGCGCCCTTCCGCCTGGCAACGATAGACGCTGCCGGTGAGACGGTCGACCAGCCACATGTTCTCGTCGGTCGGTGCCTCGAGGCCGACATAGCGGGAGGTCAGCCCCGTGATCAGCGTCGACAGCAGGATCGCCACCGCGATCATCGCCGCGCCGATATAGATGGGCATGGAATTCAGGGAGACGGTCCGATCCGGCGGGCCACTGCGATAGAATTGGGAGTCACGCTGATAGTCAGTTGGCCTCGGCACAGGATGAAACTCGGCTCCCTTCGTATGTGAGTGGCTCTCGAAGGGGTGCTAGGCGCGCATCTGGCCGATTTCTTGTCCGCGGGCGGGCCATGCCGCGACGGCTTTGCGACCATCGATGTCCGCAGGCTTCCGCAAAGCCCGTGGCCACCAGGAACCGGCAGCCGGCCGCAGCCGGCAGGCCTGCCTTCCGCAATGTGAGTTCAATCATACCTGGGCCGCAGCCACTTGAACCGGCGCCCTGGTGAGCGCGACCACCGCCGTTCGCGAGCTCACGCCTGTGCTCCGGAGCGGACGTCAAGCAGGGCGGTTGGCGGTTGCGCCCCAAACCGCCGGGAAATGGGCCAGGGTAACCCCAAAAGCCCCTCTGGCCACCGTGACCAGGATCACATCGGGGTCTTTGAACCTGTCCTAGGCTCTCAGCATCAAATCGCTATCAGGCGTCACACCGAGGATACGACAATGACCCGTTTCGATAAGTTTTTTGCACTGAAGGCGATTACCCTGACGGCCGCGCTGTCGATGACGGCCGGCCTGGCTTTCGCCGGCGACAACACCTTCTCCGCCGACCAGATCGTGAATGCGTTGAAGCCGAAGCCGGCGACCCGCGGCCTGTCCGTCGGGCCGCAAGCCGATCCGACCGCGCAGGCCAAGGAAGCGACATTCCTGAACACGGTGCGCAACCGCTCGACCCGGTCGCTCTCGATGGGCGAGCGCGAGCAGATCGCCGAGTTAGCTGCGACCAAGCCGAAGATCGATCTGGAGATCCAGTTCGACTACAACTCGGCCGACATCGCCAAGACCTCCGTGTCGTCGGTGCAGGCGCTCGGCAAGGCCCTCTCCGACCCGGCGCTAAAGGGATCGACCTTCGTGGTCGCCGGCCATACCGACGCGATCGGCGGCGAAGAGTACAATCTGGGTCTCTCCGAACGTCGCGCCGACACCATCAAGAAGTACCTGGTGCAGAACTACGGCCTCAACGGCACCGATCTCGTCACCGTCGGCTACGGCAAGACCAAGCTGAAGGACACCGCCAACGGCGCCGACCCGATCAACCGCCGCGTCCAGGTCGTGAACATGGACACCAAGACCGCGTCGAAATAGCCGCGGCGACCGATGAGCCGCCTGCCGCATCCACGGCAGGCGGCTTTCTGCTGTCAGATCCAGCTCTGGAACAGCATCAGGCGGTTGAAATTCTGCATCGTCGTGCCGATGAATGCGGCCGAGATCGGCAGCATCACGGCAAAGCCGATGGCGGCGATGCCGACATAGGCCCATAGCAGCCAGCGCGGCAGCCCCTCTCTTCGCAGCACATGGACCAGCGCGAGCGACGCAATGGTTGCGGCCGGCATATAGTAGTAGATGAAGCCGAGCGTGCGGGGCAGCAGCGCCCAGGCGAGCCAGCAGCCAAAATAGAACGCCGCGATCAGGAACGCATCCCAGCGGCGCGCGACGATGAAGTCGCGCAGCACCATTGCGAGTGCGAGCAGCGCCGGCCACAGCACCAGGGGATTGCCGAGGAAGACGATCGCGGAAACGCTATTCTCCGAAGTCTTGTCGAACAGGAACCACACCGGACGCGCCAGCAGCGGCCAGGACGGCCACGCGCTCATATAGGTGTGACCGGCGATGGCGGTCGTGGTGTTGTCGGCAAAAATTCGGCGCTGCGCCTCGAGCAAATCCGATGGCGAGAAGCCGTAAAGCGGAACGAACGCTGCCAGATACGTGATCGCCGGCAAGGCCGCGAAGCAGAGCGCGACGTGAGGCACGCGAAAGTCGGGCCAGAGGTCGGGCCGGTACCAGTCCCCCGGCTTGGCGTCGGCGAACAGCGCGCGCCAGCCCTGCATCAGGCGGATCACCGCGACGATCACGATGCAGACCCCGAGCGGAAACAGGCCGCTCCATTTGCAGGCTGCAGCAAAGCCGAACAGAGCGCCCGCGAGCGCGAACAGCGCATGCGGGCGCTCTCGTCGAAACCCATGCATGAAGGCGGCGATCGCGAGCAGACCGAACCCTAACGCGAAGATGTCGAGCATCGCGATGCGGGCCTGCACGTACAGCATCTGGTTGAACGTCGCGATCAGGGCGGCGGCGATCGCAGGCGCTTGCGCCGAGAACAGCGCAAGCCCGCACAGATAGATCGCGACGATCGCGAGCGCGCCGAACAATGTCGCGAGATAGCGCCAGCCGAACGCGTTGTCGCCGAACGCCGCGATCGAGGCCGCGATCAGCTCCTTGGCCAGCGGCGGGTGCATCGGATTGAGCAGCGGCTGTGACATCGCGGGCGCCAGCATCTGCCGCGCGGCCGGCACGTAATGCACCTCGTCGAAGACGAATTTTTCCGGCGTCGCCAGGCCAATCAGCAGCGCCAGATGCGCGACCAGGAAAATCGCGACAGCAATCACTGCACTCTGCGACAGCTTCGGAACCGCTGACACTTCGATCGGCTGTTGTGAGGATGTCTTGCGTGGCAAATCTGCTTCACCGGGGAGAAAAATCTGGATGACCGTTTTCATTGAACGCATTCCGTCGCAACTGTCACTAAGCATAGCGCAGGTCCCGTGCCGCTTGTGATAATTTCGCCACATCAGAAGCGCGCGCGACCCGGTACGATCAGGGACACATCGATCGGTTGCGAAATGAATTTGCGTTTCTCGTTTTTTCCCACACTGCTGACGGCCGTTCTGTGCGCGGCGTCTGGCGCACAGGCGCAGACGCGCGTCGGCGAAGCCGTCGTGATCCAGAACGAGGTGGTGCGCGTCGCCGCGACCACGACGCCGATCAATGTCGGCGACAGCATGCTGCGCGACGAGACCGTGCGTACCGGCGCCGACAGCGCCGCGCGCTTCGTCATGGCCGACAGCACCAATCTGTCGCTCGGCCCTAGCGCCACGCTCAAGCTCGACCGCACCGTCTTCAACGACGAGCACAGCTATCGCGATGTCGCGATCCGCATGACCACAGGCGCGTTCCGCTTCGTCACCGGCCATTCCGAGAAAACCGCCTACAAGATCACGACGCCGCTCGCGACCATCGGCGTGCGCGGCACCACGCTCGACATCCTGTCGCAACGTGGCCGCTCCGTCGTCGTGCTTCAGCATGGTGCCGCCAGCGTCTGCACGCTGAGCTTCCAATGCGTGCAGCTCACCCAGCCGGGCGACACCGCGATCATCACCTCGACCGGCGGCAAGGTCAGCATCGCCAAGACCAATACGCCGCCATGGACCTTCGCCGCGACCTGCGCCGCCAATGGCGGGCTGTGCGCGGTCAACCAGTATGCCGACGCCTCGCCGACCATCACGCCCGCCGTCCATGACGACGGCATGCTGTGCGGGCGCTGATGATGGCGAGACTTTTCGGGCGCCTCATCCTCGCCGCTGCAATGACCGCTGCTGCTGCGGTCTCGCTTGTCGCATTCAATGCACGGCCGGCAGCTGCCCAGGCAGCTGAGTGCGAATCGGAGTGCGGCGAGCCGAGGCCCTACCCGTCGCCGACCTACTCGCCGTCCCCGACGCCAACACCTACGTCCACGCCGACACCTTCTTCCTCGCCTTCACCGAACCCCTATCCATCGCCCTCGCCAGGCCCATCTCCACTGCCGGGTCCGACCGGCGCGGATTCCAGCGGCAATTCGATCGGCGGGCTCGCAGGCCAGCGCTTCAACCAGATGATCACCAACCGCGTGCTGGGCACGGTGCTGCTCGGCGTCAACGAGCAGGTCAATTGCAGCAATTGCATCAGCGCGTTCGGCTCGGCCGGCTCGTTCTCCGCCGGCATCCACGGCCGCAAGGAGCTCACCAACAACCTGTCGCTTCTCGCCGGCATCGCCTACACGCAATACAACGAGGGCGGTTACAAGATCACCAGCGCGCCGATCGGCGCCTTCGCGCTGCGCTATGACTTCACCGACTGGGGCTCGTCGCGCCCGTTCTTCGACGTCGGCACCATCCTGACGCCGTGGGAGAAGGCGCGCTACACCCGCAGCTACGACACCAGCCTCGGCCCCGTCAGCGTGACGAGCTCGACCAATGCGGCGAACTATGCCGTCTATGGCCGCGCCGGATGGATAAGCCGGGTGTCACCGCGCGACGAGGTCGCTGCCTCCATCGAGGTGTGGCAGCTCTGGCAGCGAGTCTCCGGCTATAGCGACGGCGCAGTCGCGTTCAATCCGTTCGACACCACCATCGCGAGCGGCACCGACCGCACCAGCCTCGTCAAGATCGGCGGCCAGTGGACGCATCTGTTCGGCAGCAACATCGAGACCAACATCAACGGCGGCTGGGTGCAGTCGTTCGCCGGCCATAGCGGCATCGTCGCCACTGTCACCGGCAACGGCACGGTGGTGCCGACGATGGGCAACCAGGGCTGGTTCGAATATGGCGGCCGGCTCGGCTTCCGGGTGCAGAAGGGCTGGATCGTGGACCTGTTCGCGAACGGCACGCTGGGTCCGCAGCCGGTCGGCAACACCATCCATGGCGGCGTGGGGCTGCGGATCAATTACTGAGGCGCCGCGACGAGGGCACGGTTTCGTAGGGTGGGCAAAGCGAAGCGTACCCACCACTCCTCTCAACGGAGACGGATGGTGGGCACGGCGCAAGCGCGCCTTTTGCCCACCCCACGGCACCTGTGCTGACGTCACGCCGCCGACTTGCCCTCGAACGCGCGGCGCAAAGCCTCCACGTCCAGCTTCACCATCTTCATCATGGCCTGCATCGCGCGCGCGGCCGCGGCCTTGTCGGAGCTCGACAGGAATTCGAACATCACCTTCGGCACCACCTGCCAGGCCACGCCCCAGCGGTCCCTTAGCCAGCCGCACTGCTCTTCCCTGCCGCCATGCGCCAGGAACGCATTCCAGACGCTGTCGACCTGAGCCTGGTCGTCGCAATGGATCATCAGCGAGATCGCGTGGGTGTATTCCATCGTCATGCCGCCGTTGAGCGCGACCAGCGGCTGTCCGGCCACCGTGAACTCGACGACCAGCACCGAGCCCGTCTTGCCGGACGGGCCGTCCGAAACGTTATGCTGAACGTGCGTGATCTCCGAATTCGGCACGAGCGAGGTGTAGAACGTCGCGGCTTCCTCGGCGTCACCGTTGAACCACATGCAGGGCACGAGCTTGGACATCGTGAATGCTCCTCTCGAAATTCTCTGAGTTCGCAGGCTTCGATCAGGCGCTCGCCATCTCGGACTGTGCGGCGAAGGCTGTCATGTCGATCCAGTTCACCCCCCACATATGGCCATCCGGATCCTCGAAGCTGCGGCCGTGCATGAAGCTGTACTCGTCCTTCGGGCTGGGATCGGCCACCCCGCCTGCAGCCGCGGCCCTGGCGACGATCTCGTCGACCTCATTCCGGCTGTCGGCGGACAGGCAGAACAGCGCCTGGTTCGAGATCTTCGCATCCGCGATCGGCTTCGGCGTGAACTGGCGGAATTTGTCGTGGGTCGTCAGCATCGCGTAGATGGTCTCGGAAAAGACCATGCAGCTCGCGGTGTCGTCGCTGAATTGCGGGTTCCTGGTCGCGCCGACGGCCTCGTAAAAGGCCGTAGCGCGCTTGAGGTCGGTCACCGGCAGACTGATGAAAATCATCTTGGGCATCGGAAGCTCCTTGGGCGGGGTTCTGCTCAAGGACGGACGGCCCGACGGCCATCCGACATCGCTTCCGGAATTTTTTTGCCGCCGCGTTGGAGGCGACCGCACCGCCCCAGGCGGCCGGTCCTTACTTCTTCTCGTTGGGATCCCGGTGCACCGGGTCGATCCACAGCACGGTCTCGGGCTTCTCGACCGGCTCGATGTCGAGGTTGATCGCGACCGCCTCGCCGTCGCTGCGCACCAGCACGCATTCCAGAACTTCGTCCGGGCTGGCGTTGATCTCCTGGTGCGGCACGTAGGGCGGCACGAAAATGAAATCGCCGGGGCCGGCCTCGGCGGTGAATTGCAGCGTCTCGCCCCAGCGCATCCGCGCCTTGCCCTTCACCACATAGATGACGCTTTCGAGATGGCCGTGGTGATGCGCGCCGGTCTTTGCATCGGGCTTGATGCTGACGGTGCCCGCCCACAATTTCTGCGCGCCGACGCGCGCGAAATTGATCGCGGCGGCGCGGTCCATGCCGACCGTTGACGGCACGTTGGTGTCGAGCTGGTTACCGGGAATGACGCGCACGCCGTCATGTTTCCAGCGATCGTCGTGATCGTGGTCATGGTGGGAATGCGAATGATCATGGCCGGTCATGGGACGTGCTCTCTGTTGGTTCCGTGCGCGGCAAACTACCTAAAGCCGCATCAGCAAGCCATACCAAAATTGGAACTCTCGTAGCTGCGGGACGTTGCCCTCACGAGCAAATCGGAAGGAGAGTTTCATGGGTAGCACCACGGACAAGATCAAGGGCACTGCCAACGAGACGATCGGCAAGGCCAAGCAGGGCATCGGGGAAGCCACCGGTTCCGATCGCCTGCAGGGCGAAGGCGCGGTCCAGGAAGTGAAGGGCAAGGGCCAGAAAGCCATGGGCGATGCCAAGGACGCGGCAAAGGACGCGATGGATCGCGCCGCTGCGGCGGCACGTCGCGCGGCGGAATAGCGCGACCAGCGTTGAAAGCGAAAAGACCGGCCGCAAGGCCGGTCTTTTTGTTTGTGCTCGTCTCTATCCGTCATGGCCGGGCTTGACCCGGCCATCCACGTCTTGATCACGCGGCACGAAGATCGTGGATGCCCGGGACGAGCCCGGGCATGACGACGTGGAGACGTCGGTTATTTCACCGCGAGCAATTCCACGTCGAACATCAGCGTCGCGTTCGGCGGGATCACGCCGCCGGCGCCGCGGGCGCCGTAGCCGAGCTGCGGCGGGATGATCAGCGTGCGCTTGCCGCCGACCTTCATGGTGGCAACGCCCTCATCCCAGCCGGCGATGACGCGGCCCTTGCCGATCGGGAATTCGAACGGCTCGTTGCGGTCGACGGACGAGTCGAATTTCTTGCCCTTCTGGCCGTTTTCATAGAGCCAGCCGGTGTAATGCATCACGCAGATCTGGCCGGGTTTTGGCGAAGCGCCGGTGCCAACGACGCTGTCGGTGACTTGCAAACCTGAAGCTGTGGTCATGGTCTTTCCTGCGGTCTGGGCCGAGGCCGTGGTGGAAACGAATGTCGACACGCCGCCGATCACAGTGATCGCGAGTGCCGACATGATGGCGAGAAGCGCGCGCTGAAAACGCTGCATAAGACACCTTCCGTGTGAGGCGGAAGGTGTCTAGCGCAAGGCGCGCGGGGTTTCCACCCCTTTAGACCTCGATATTTTCCAGCCGCACCGGCAGCTTGCGGATGCGCTGGCCGGTCGCGTGATAGATCGCGTTGCAGATCGCGGCGTTGGTGCCGACATTGGCGAGCTCGCCGAGGCCCTTTGCGCCCGCGGGATTGATGTGATCGTCCTGCTCGGAGAGCAGGATCACCTCGACGCTTGGTGTGTCCGCATTCACCGGCACGAGATAATCGGCGAGATTGTCGTTGACATAGCGCGCATAGCGCTCGTCGATCTCGGTCGCCTCCAGCAGCGCCGAGGACATGCCCCAGATCAGGCCGCCCATCAGCTGGCTGCGAGCCGTGCGCGGATTCATGATGCGGCCGGCCGCGAAGGCGCCGACCAGACGGGGGCAGCGGATCTCGTGCGTGAAGCGGTTGACACGGACCTCGACGAACTCCGCACCGAAGGCGTAGGCAATCTTGTCCTTCATCTGATGGCCGCCGACGAGCCGCGCGTGCCCGCTGTGCATGGCCTTGAAGGAATCCAGCGGCGCGCCTTCCGGCTTCCACTCGCCATATTCCTCGACGACACCGACACCGAGCGCGTCGAATGCCTTGTCCAGATCGAGCGGACGATCGCTCCTTGCGGCTTGCGTCGTCGGCGTCTGTCCCATGCCGATGGTTTCCTTGGCTCTGTCGGTCAGGCTCGCATTCGGCATCACCGCCTTGAACAGCCGCTGACGGATCTGGTCGCACACCATCATCACCGCCGAGCAGGTGCTGGCGGTCGAGTTCGAGCCGCCGGCCACCGGCGACGGCGGCAGATCGCTATCGCCGATGAAGACGGCGACCTTCTCCAAGGGCACGCCGAGCCGCTCGGACGCGGTTTGGGCGATGATCGTGTAAGCGCCGGTGCCGATCTCGTGGCCGGCAATCTCCACCCTGGTACGGCCGTCGCGCTGGAGGCGTACGCGCGCGGCCGACGGCGCCATCTGCGTCGGATAGCAGGTGGCGGCGCAGCCATAACCGATCAGCCAGTCGCCCTCCGCCATCGACTTCGGCTCCGGCGATCGCCGCGGCCAGCCGAACGCCTTGCCGGCCTCGTCGAAGCACGCCATCAGCGAGCGCGACGTGTAGGGCTTGCCCTCGATCGGCTCGTTGGTGGTGTCGTTGATCCGGCGAAGCTCGACCGGATCCATGTTGAGTTTGACCGCGAGCTCGTCCATCGCGCTCTCCAGCGCGAACAGATACGGCACCTCCGGCGGCGAGCGCATGAAGCCGGGCGTGTTGCGATCGGCGCGCACGATCGACACCAGGCTGTCAATGTTCGGACAGGCATAGAGCCGCGTCGTGGTCTTGGTGCCGCCGACGCAATAGGGATCGGGACGCGAGGACACCTCGGCGCCCTCGTGCCTGAGCGCGGTCAGCTTGCCGTCGCGGCTGGCGCCAAGCTTGATCTCATGGCGCGTCTCGGCGCGATAGGTCGCGATGGTAAAACCCTGGTCGCGGGTGGCAACGAGCTTGATCGGCCGGTTCAGGCGCTTCGCAATGCTGGCGATGATTGCGGTGCGCGGCGTCATCGAGCCGCGCGAGCCGAAGCCGCCGCCGACATAGGGATTGACCACGCGCACCTTGTCGGCGTCGATGCCGAGCTGCTCGGCGACGCCGTTCTTCAGGCCGTAGACATACTGGCTGCCTTCATAGATGACGAGGTCGTCGCCCATCCAGGCGCAGCTGGTCGTGAACAGCTCCATCGGATTGTGGTGCTGGGTCGGCGTGTCGTAGGACGCGGCGAGCTTGACCTCGGCCGCATCGAACGCCTTGGCAAAGTCGCCGACCTTCGGGTCTTCCTTGAACTGCGAGTTCTGTCCCTTCGCGGCGGCTGTCGTCGTGCCCGGGGAATCGAAGGTCGCGCTGGGTGCAGCGGCCGTGTAGCTGACCTTGACGCGGTTGGCCGCCTCGCGCGCGGCTTCATAGGTGTCCGCGATCACGACAGCGATGATCTGGCCGTCATGCGCGATCTCGGCCGATTTCAGCGGCTGGATCGTCGTGCCGGCATAGCCGCCATTGCTGAAAAGTTTCGGCTCCTTCAGGTTCGGAGCATTCTCGTGCGTGACGATGTCGATCACGCCGCGGACGCGCCTGGCATCGTCGAGGTCGAAGCCGTCGATGCGGCCTTTGGCAATGGCGCTGGTGACCAGGAAAGCATGGGCCGGATTGTCCAGCGGCATGTCGGACGCATAGGTCGCGCGCCCCGTGACTTTTGCGGCCGCATCATAGCGCGGCACGGGCTGGCCCATATTCGCCTTCGGCTCGGGAGCAGCAGCGGTCATGGTCAGATCTCCATCGTTACGGCCTGCTGGAGCGCACGCGCCACCACGCGCTTGCCGAGCGCGATCTTGAAATTATTGTGTTGGCGCCCTCTGGCGTCGGCAAAAGCGGCATCCGCGACACGCTGCGCCAGCCCATCGTCGAACTTCTGGCCCTTGAGCAGCGCCTCGGCCTCGCGCGCCCGCCAGGGCACGGTCGCGACGCCGCCGAGCGCAATGCGCGCGTCACGGATCGTGCCGCCCTGCACGTCGAGCGCGACTGCCGCCGAGGATAGCGCGAATTCATAGGACTGCCGGTCGCGCGCCTTGAGGTACACCGAACGCGGCCAGCGGCCGGGGATGACAAAGGCCGAGATCAGCTCTCCAGGCTGAAGCGTGGTCTCGATGTCAGGCGTGTTGCCGGGCGCCTTGTGCAACTCCGCGAACGGCATGTTGCGCGTGCCAGACCGGCCGGTGATCTCGACCGTGGCATCCAGCGCGATCAGCGCCTGGGCGAAATCGCCGGGATAGGTGGCGATACAATGGTCGGAGGTGCCGAGCACGGCATGCATGCGGTTGACGCCGTCCATCGCGGCGCAGCCGGAGCCGGGGTTTCGCTTGTTGCAATTCTCATAGGAGACATCGCGGAAATAGCTGCAGCGCGTCCGCTGCATCACGTTGCCGCCGAGCGTTGCCATGTTGCGCAACTGGGCACTGGCGGCGAGCTTCAGGGAATCGGCGATCACCGGATAATCGCGCTGGATCCCGTCATGCGCGGCGACATCAGACATCTTCGCGAGCGCGCCGAGCCGCAACTTGTCGCCGCCCGGCTCGATCGCCGACCAGCCGCGCGCGAGCGGATTGATGTCGACGATCGCGGCGGGCCGCATCACGTCGAGCTTCATCAGATCGATCAGCGTGGTACCGCCGGCGAGCGGCTGCGCCATGGCCTGGGTCAGCGGATTGTTGGCAGCCGCGGCGGCGCCGAGCACCTGCACGGCCATGTCGGGGTCGCTTGCCCTCTGATACGAGAAAGGTCGCATGTGCCTAGCCTTTCATGATTTCGGGCGCGGCCTGCTTCACCGCCGCGACGATGTTGGGATAGGCGGCGCAGCGGCAGATGTTGCCGCTCATATATTCGCGAATGTCGGCTTCGCTTCCGGCATGTCCCTCCTTCACGCAGGCGATCGCCGACATGATCTGCCCCGGCGTGCAGTAGCCGCACTGGAAGGCGTCGTTGTCGACGAAGGCCTGCTGCATCGGATGCAGGTGGTCGTCGGTGGCGAGGCCCTCGATCGTGGTGATCTCCTGTCCCTCGGCCGCGAGCGCGAGCGTCAGGCACGACACCACGCGGCGGTCGTTGATCAGCACGGTGCAGGCGCCGCACTGACCGTGATCGCAGCCCTTCTTGCTGCCGGTGAGCTTGAGATGTTCGCGCAGCGCATCGAGCACCGTGGTGCGGGCGTCGATGCGAAGGCGCTTGTCCTTGCCGTTGACGTGCAGCGTGACATCGACGGGAAGCGCCGGATCCTGCGCAGACGGTGCGCCTGCATCCTGCGCAGCCGCGCGCGCGGTAATCGGAATGAGGGCGCTGCCGGCAGCGCCCGCCATGAAGGCGCGGCGATCGAATCCGGATGATCGGGAACCTGAATTGTCGGGCATTGACGGCCTCCGCCGCTTCAAAACAAAGCAGCGCACGCCTGCACCGCTCACCGCCAACCAACTTGGGGCCATGAGCTCCGTTCCGAATGGGAAAGGGCGGCACAGCCAATGCCGTGCCGCCCTTCGTCAACTTTTTCTGATGTCTTCGCGAGGAACCGCGCGCGATCAATAGCCGAGCGCGCAGCCGTCCTTGCGCGGATCGGAACCGCCGGTGAGCGTTCCCTTCTCCCAATCGATCCAGATCGCTTGCGCCCCGCCGAGCGGGCCGACCACGCTGGTGGTCTTGTGGCCGAGCTTCTTCAGGCCCTCGACGATATCGGCCGGCACGCTGTCCTCGAGCTGATACTGGCCCTCGTAATGCAGGCCGCGCGGCATGTCGATCGCCTCCTGCACGTCGCAGCCGTAGTCGAGGACGTTGGTCAGCAGATGAGTCTGGCCGGTCGGCTGGTACTGGCCGCCCATCACTGCGAACGACATCGTGGAGCGGCCGCCCTTGGTCAGCAGCCCCGGCATGATCGTGTGCAGCGGGCGCTTGCCGCCTTCGATGCAGTTGGGGTGGCCCGGCTGGATGCGGAAGCCGCCGGCGCGGTTCTGGAACAAGACGCCGGTCTTGTTGGAGACGATGGCCGAACCGAACGAATGCGCGACCGAGTTGATGAACGAGCAGACGTTGCGGTCCTTGTCCACCACGGTGATGTAGATGGTCGAGGGATTCATCGGCGGCGCGACGTTCGGCAGGTCGAGCATGCCGTCCATGCGGATCTTGCTGATATACTCGTCGGCAAAGCCCTTCTCGAGCATCTCGGCGACGTTGATCTTCATGTGCTCGGGAGAGGCGACATGCATCTCGCGGTTCATGTAGGCGATGCGCGCGGCTTCCGCCTCGAGATGGAAGCGCTCGACGCTGACGGGGGCGTATTTGGTCAGGTCGAAGCGCGACAGGATGTTGAGCATCAACAGCGCCGTGACGCCCGGACCGTTCGGCGGGCACTGCCAGACGTCGTGGCCCTTGTACGTAGTGCCGATCGGCGTCGTGGTCTCGGTGGTGTGCGCGGCGAAATCCTCGAGCGTGTGGAGGCCCCCGATCGAACGCAGGGTCTCGACCATGTCTTCGGCGACCTCGCCCTTGTAGAAGGCGTCGCGGCCGTCCTTGGCGATCGCGCGCAGCGTCTTGCCGAGCTCGGCCTGGCGGATGACGTCGCCGGCCACCGGCGGCTTGCCGCCCGGCAGCAGGTAGCGCACGGTGTTGGTGCCGGCCTTGAGCTTCTCGAACTGGTTCTTCCAGTCAAAGGCAATGCGGGGGGCAACGACGTAACCTTCCTCAGCCGCCTTGATCGCGGGCTGGAGCAGGCGGTCGAAGCCGAACTTGCCATGGTCGCGCAGCACGGTCGCGAAGCAGTCGATCACGCCGGGGATCGAGACCGCATGCGCCGAGGTCAACGGCACGGAATTGATCTTGCGCTCGAGATACCAGTCGGCGTTGGCCGCCTTCGGGGCACGGCCGGAGCCGTTATAGGCGATGATCTTGCCCTCGCCGCGCGGCTGGATCAGCGCAAAGCAGTCGCCGCCGATACCGGTCGATTGCGGCTCGATCACGGCGAGAATGGCTGAGCCCGCGACCGCAGCGTCCACCGCCGTGCCGCCCTCGCGCAGCACCTCGATCGCAGCCAGCGAGGCCTGCGGATGCGAGGTCGCCACCATCGCGTTGGTGGCGTGGACCGTGGACCTGCCCGGGAAGTGGAAGTTTCTCATCGAATTCTTGCTCTCTTAAGGCGGTTGGCGCCGGTAGCGCCGTATCGGAAAAACCGGGCCTACATGACACATTCCGGCCCATCCGGGCAATCCTGGCATACCACGGAAATGGCAGCCATCCGCTGGGCGTATAGACCTTCTGCCGCCCGCAGCCATGCGGGTTTTCTGGGCGGCGGCCGCCTGCTAAACGAGCCGCCATGATCCACAAGGTCGCCGCCTTCTACCAATTCGTCGCCCTGCCCGATTACCGCGAGCTGCGAGAGCCGCTGCGCGCGTTCTGCACCGGCCTTGCGCTGAAGGGCAGCGTGCTGCTGGCGGAGGAAGGCATCAACGGCACGATTGCCGGCGCGCCCGAGGCGATCGACGCCTTCGTCCATGAGCTCGCCCACGGCGCCATGTTCGGCGGCCGGCTGGACGATCTCGAACTGAAATTCTCGACTGCGGACGCAATGCCGTTCGGCCGGCTCAAGGTGCGGCTGAAGAAGGAGATCGTCACGCTTGGCGATGCGGCCGCCGATCCGACCCGGCAGGTCGGCATCTATGTCGATGCGAACGAATGGAACGCGCTGATCGCGGCGCCCGACACGTTGGTGCTCGACACCCGCAATGCGTTCGAGGTGGCGATGGGGACGTTCGAGGGCGCGGTCGATCCTGATATCAAGAGTTTTGGCCAGTTCAAGGATTTTGCCGCGCAAAAACTCGATCCCGCAAAGCACCGGCGCATCGCGATGTTCTGCACTGGCGGCATCCGCTGTGAGAAGGCGAGCGCGCATCTGCTCGCGCGCGGCTTTGCCGAGGTCTATCACCTCAAGGGCGGCATCTTGAAATACCTGGAAGAGGTGCCGGAGGCGCAGAGCCGCTGGCGCGGCGAGTGCTTCGTGTTCGACGAGCGCGTCGCGCTCGGCCATGGCTTGAAAGAATTGGGTCTGCGCCAACGGGACAAGGACGTCACACGTGACGAATGAGATCAAAAATCTGGGCGAGCGCATCGACGCGCTGGAGATGCGCATCGCCTATCAGGACGACACCATCGAGACGCTGAACCAGACCATCACCGCGCAGTGGAAGCAGATCGACGCGCTGACGCGGAAGGTCGCAGAGCTCGGCGAGCGGCTTCAGGAGGCCGAAGCCAACGCGCCCGGCCCCGCCAACGAGCGCCCGCCGCATTATTGAGCGATCCTACTCGCCGGCGGCCTTGGGCAGGTTCGCCACCTCGACCGACATCATCAACCGGTCGCGCCCGGCTTCCTTCGCCGCATAGAGCGCCTGATCGGCCGCCTCGACGAGGGTGCCGACGCCGGCCGTGCGCTCCAGCGCCGGACGGCAGGCGGCGCCGCCGAGCGAAGCGGTGACGCGACCAGAGCTGCGATTGGCGCTGTGGACGAGGCCCGCCTCGCGGATGGCTTTCCTGATCCGCTCGCCGATGCGGGCGCAGCCGGCGGCATCGGTGTTCGGCAGCAACATGGCGAATTCCTCGCCGCCGTAGCGCGCAGCGAGATCGCCGGAGCGCTTCATTTCGGCGGCGATGAGCTGCGCCACCACGCGCAGGCAGGCGTCCCCGGCGGGATGGCCGTATTCGTCGTTGTAGGCCTTGAAGTGATCGACGTCGATCATCAGCAGCGCGAGGCTGGAGCGGTCGCGATAGGCGCGCGCCCATTCGTCGCTGAGCCGCTCGTCGAAACGGCGGCGATTGGCGAGCCCGGTGAGGCTGTCCTCGATCGCGAGGGTCTCGAGCCGGGTCTCCAGCTTCTTCTGCTCGGTGATGTCGCGCGATATCGCGACCACGCCGTCGACGCGGCCGTTGTCCCTGCGCGTCACCCGCATGGTCGATTCGAGCCAGACCTCGCCTGTCTTGCGGTGCGAGTTGCGATAGGTGACCCGCGCCTCCTCCTTCTCGCCGCGCTTCATGGCATCGACGAGGGCCTGAACCTGCGCCAGGTCGTCCGCATGGATGCCCGCGAGCGCCGGCGTTCCGATCAGCTGGTTGGCGCGCCAGCCGACGACACGGATCGAGGACGGAGAGACGTAGCGCAGCCGCTCGTCGAGCCCGATGCTGGTGACCATGTCGCTGGAGCCTTCGGCGAGCAGACGGAAATGGGCTTCCTTCTCGACCAGGGCGGCAGCCATGCTCTGGCCCCGCTGCAACTGCCGCACCAGCACCGCGCCGATGATCGCGATCAGGATGACCAGCGCGAGCACGTAGAGCATGCGGGAGATCGCCGCCGCGCGCCAGGGCGCCAGCAGCTCGTCCTTGTCGACCGTCGCGAGCAGGACGAGCGGGTAGCGCCCGCTGCGCTTGAAGAAGCTGACGCGGTCGGCGCCGTCCAGCGGCGATTTGAAATGATAGGCGCCGGCCGGCCGTTGCAGACTGGCGTCGCGGAACAGCGGGGTGTCACCGACGCTGCGGCCGACGAACTTTTCGTTGTGCGGGTTGCGCGCGATGATCGTGCCGTCGCCATGCATCAAGGCCACGGAGCTGTTGCGACCGATCTCGAACTGCTCGTAGAAGTGCGACAGATAGCGCGAGCTGATGGTCGCGAGCACGACGCCACCGAAGCTGCCGTCCGTGTTGTTGAAGCGGCGCGACACGGTCACGACCCATTCGCCGTCGAGCTGGCTCTTCACGGGATGGCCGACAAAGGGCTCACGCTTCGGCGAGAGCTGATGATGACGGAAGAACGCATCGTCGCTGAGCGTCGAGGAGATCGTGCCGGGCGAAGTCAGCCAGTTGCCCTGGTCGTCGCTGATGGCGAGGCTGTGGACGCGCTCCATCGCCTTCTTGCGCGCCTCCAGCAGGCTTCTGAGCTTGGCGATCGTGGCCGGCTCGGTGCCGTCCATCTCCAGTCGGCTGACGACGCCGACGACGCCGGAATCCAGGAGATCGAGACTGTCCTCGGCATGCTGGGTCAGCGAGCGCGCGACATTCGCCATCTCGGTCTCGGCGCCCTTGAGCACCGCATCGCGCGCGGCCCATTCGCGCCAGCCGCTGACGCCGAGGATGGTCGCGCAAGTGAGCACGACGAAAGCCGCCGCGCGCAGTGGCAGGCGGCTCCATCCGGCTCTTTGGGCAACGGCGTTCATGCGGCAGAGATCTCCGATCGCCGGGAACCTCTGCCGCTTCTGTTATTGAACTCTGAAACGATTGGCGGAATACGCCGCCATACCCCCGGTTTCCCGTAGTCGTACGGACACCGGGATCGATGCATCGCTAACAAGACATTAGCGAACCTATCGGAATCCGGCGCCCCTCCCCGCTAGCTGAAGATCGCCTTAACCTTGTCCCAGAGCGAGGGATTGTCGGCGTCCGCGTCGGCCTTCGAAGGCGTCGGCTGGGCGGCGCTGACGGGATCGGATGCCGGGAAGGTATCCTCGAGCCCGGTGTCGAGCTTGGCGTGACGGTCGGCGACGAGCGCCTCGCGCAGATCGTCGGCGTGCTTGTCGTGCGGCGCGGGATTGAATGTCTCAGCCATGATCTCCTCCGTTGGCTGGTCAACGCGGCCCGATTGCGCTGGTTCCCCTGTTCCGCTGGGGGCCGCGGCGGTGTATCAGGGGCGATAACCTGCTTCAGGACCATTCGTGCCCCAGTCTGCGACGAAACCTTTCATCGACGTCCTCTCCGGCCACCGCCAAGCCATCCCACCCATGTGGATGATGCGGCAGGCCGGCCGTTACTTGCCGGAATACCGCGAGGTGCGCGCCAAGGCCGGCGGCTTCCTCGATCTCTGCTTCAACCCTGAGCTTGCCGCCGAAGTGACGCTGCAACCGATCCGCAGGTTCGGCTTCGATGCGGCGATCATCTTCTCGGACATCCTCGTCATCCCCTACGCGCTCGGCCGCTCGGTGCGTTTCGAGGTCGGCGAAGGTCCGCGGCTCGAGCCGCTGGATGATCCGGCGAAAGTCGCAACGCTCGCCGCGCACGCGGACCTCGGCAAGCTCACGCCGGTGTTCGAGGCGCTCAAGCTCGTGCGCGGCGCGCTCGATGCGAAGACCGCGCTGATCGGCTTCTGCGGCGCGCCGTGGACGGTTGCGACCTACATGGTCGCGGGCCACGGCACGCCCGACCAGGCGCCGGCCCGGATGATGGCCTACCGGCATCCGGAAGCGTTTGCGAAGATCATCGACGTGCTGGTCGAGAGTTCGATCGCATATCTGCTGAAGCAGCTCGAAGCCGGCGCCGACGCGTTGCAGATCTTCGACACCTGGGCCGGCGTGCTGCCGCCGGCCGAGTTCGCGCGCTGGTCGACCGAGCCGACGCGGCGCATCGTCGCGGGCGTGCGCGCAAAGGTGCCGGATGCGAAGATCATCGGCTTTCCCCGCGGCGCTGCTGCGCAATTGCCTAGTTACGTCGAGGCGACCGGCGTCAACGCCGTCAGCATCGATTGGACCGCGGAGCCGGTCTTCATCCGCGAGCGCGTGCAGAGCCGTGTCGCTGTCCAGGGCAATCTCGACCCGCTGGTGCTGATCTCAGGCGGGGCCGCGCTCGACCGCGCCGTCGACAACGTGCTGGCGAACTTTGCGCAAGGGCGGCTGATCTTCAATCTCGGCCACGGCATCCAGCCGGAGACGCCGATCGCCCATGTCGAGCAGATGATCAGGCGGGTGCGGGGGTAAATGGCGGGTGCTTAGGGCGCCGACCCTTCCACGTCGTCATGGCCGGGCCTGTCCCAGCCATCCACGCCTAACCACTCGGTACCAAGAACGTGGATGCCCGGGACAAGCCCGGGCATGACGGCCTCTTGTGGGCGGCTCAAACGAGAATCGTGAAAACAACCCCATGCACAGTAGGGAAGCAGTTGGACTTCCTTGCGAATTCCTATAATCCGAAATCCTGCTTGACCCGTCGGGCAAAACAGGTGCATGATGGCATCATCACAGCGCTGCCCCCTCGTCATTGCGGCCGGCTGCGCTCGATGATCTCCGCCGCACCCTTCCCCAGGAGATCCAGTCCCACCGTACGGCCGAGCTCACGCGGACGATTGGCGGGCCCTGTGTGTGAGGCTTCGATGATGGTGTTGCCGGAGAGGTCGAGCACGGAGGCGGTGAGCGACATCTGATCGCCTGCGATGGTCGAGAAGCCCGCGACCGGCGAATTGCAGTGGCCGTTGAGGACCCACAGCACCTCGCGCTCGGCGTCGGCAGAGGCGTGCGCAGCGGGATCGTCGATCGATGAAAGAATTTGCCTCGTCTGCCAGTCCTGCGCGGCGCATTCGACCGCGACGATGCCCTGCCCCGCCGCGGGCAGCATCTCCGCCGCGGTGAACTCGTAGGCGATGCGATGCGCAAGACCGACGCGGTCGAGACCCGAGCGCGCCATGATCAGCGCGTCCGCGGGTCCAACGGCACCGCCATCCGGCAGGCGCTGTTTCTCGCCATTGTCGAGCTTTCGCACGCGCGTATCGGCGGCGCCGCGGAAGTGGATCACCTCGACATCGGGAAACAACCGTCGCGCATAGGCTGCGCGCCGGACGGCGTTGGTGCCAATTTTAAAGCCCTTGCCGCGGGACTGGCGCAGTGCGTCCAGCGTCACGCCCTCGCGCACCACCAGCGCATCGGCGGGCTGATCCCGCGACAGCGTGGCGCCGATGACGAGGCCCGGCGTGTCTTCATTGCCCGGCATGTCCTTCAGCGAATGCATCGCGGCCTGGAGTTCCCCTGACAGCACGGCGGCGCGGATCTGCGCCACGAAAGCACCGCCCTTGCCGCCATGCGGCAGCAGCTTGCTGGTCTGGTCGAGATCACCCGTGGTGTCGAACTTGACGATCTCGACATCGAGATCGGGCATGGCGGCGGTCAGGCGGCGCGCAATCTCTTCCGTCTGCGCCAGCGCCATCGCGCTCTTGCGGGTACCGATCCGTAGTCGAATAGCCAAGCCGTTCTCCATCCAGGACGCGTGTCGCGTGCGCGAGCGCGTCATTGCCCATACGACAGGTTCAGGCCGGATGGTAGATGGCTGCTGCGCTCGCGGCGAACATTAGCACAATCATGCGGAGAGACGCAGCGCCTCGACCAGCGATCGGAACGCACGGGCATATTCCGCGCCCGCCCTTGCGATGTCGGCGCGCCCGGCGCAGGCGACCGCGGCCTCCGTCACCGCGCCGAGCAGCAGGCGCGCCAGCGGCTCGACCGGCTGGCGTGCGATCAGGCCGGCCTCCATCGCAGCGGAGAGCGCGCGCGGCATCTTGCCGCCAAAATGCTGCGCGTCGATTTCGCGCCAGCGCTCCCAGCCGAGCACGGCCGGGCCGTCGCGCAAGATGATCTGGCCGGTCGGCCCCTTGGCGGTCGCGGCAAAATAATGCTGGGTGCCGGCCACCATCGCGGCGAGCACGTCCTTCTCGGCGCGCGCGGCGCTGTCGATCTCGGCGACGAGATCACGCGAGACCAGATCGAACACCGCCTCGAACACCGCCTCCTTGGTCCTGAAGTGATGATAGACCGCGCCCTTGGCGATGCCGGCGCCCTCCGCAATCTCGTCCATGGTGGTGGCGGCAAAGCCGTGCGTTCCGAACAGCCGGCGCGCCACCGCCAGGATCGCCTCCGTCGTCGCCGCCCGCCGCTCCGCCTGTTTTGCCATGGGTCTCGTCTATTGCGTGATGGGTTGAAGTCGAAGTGAGTCCGGCTGCGAGCGACAGTTTTCCATTCCCTCCCCCCTTGCGGGGGAGGGGCAGGGAGAGGGGTACCACACGAGGACTCCATCAAGGGCGCACCCGCCTGAGTGCATCATCACCAACAACTGGCGCTCTTTGCTGGGCTACCCCTCTCCCTAGCCCTCCCCCGCAAGGGGGAGGGAACGCACCGTCGCTGGAGCGCCAGCTGCGTCTCACTCATCTGGCTGTAATCGAATTCTCCGCGGGTCACCAGTTGACTTTTCGACTGTCGGTCGGTATTTACCGACCATCAGTCGGTTTTAGTCGTGAGGTGTGCCATGCCGAGCCGTGACGTCGTCGAAGCCTTTGCGCAGCGGCTGGAGAATGGGGATTTCGTCGGGGCGATCGAGCAATTCTACACGCCCGATGCCGCCACTTACGAGAACAACGCGGCCCCGACGGTCGGGCGGGACAAGCTGGCAGCGAAGGAGCGCGGCGTGCTGGCCGCTTTCAAGGAGGTCAAGGCCATCCGGGTCGGGCCGAGCCTGATCCAGGGCGACATTGTCGCCTCGCGCTGGATCTTCAGCTTCACCAATGCCGAAGGCATCACGCGCACGCTGGAAGAGATCGCCTGGCAGACCTGGCGCGGCGATGAGCTGATCGAGGAGCGGTTCTATTACGACCCGAAGCAGCTGGGGCGGTGACGGGCCTCGGCTCTCGTGCATCGGCCCGGATGCAGAGCTCATCGACGGAAGCGAGCACCTCCGCAGCGCATACGCCGTGTCATCAGGAGATTGGGTGCCGGTGCGGCCCGACGGTTACATTGGCGCCTTCGTGGGCTCGCAGCAGAGCGATGCGCTCGCGCATTTCCTGGCCGAACAGGGTCTCCCGGACACCGGTGTCATCGCCCGCGAAGGCGGGCGATCCAGTATTCCGAAACAGATGTGATTGGTCCGATGGGCGGCGGCGTACTGGATACCCCGCCCCCGTGCGCAATTGCGCACTAGGCGGGGCATGACAGCGGAGATGGTTGCGATCCTTCCCAGCGTTACAGCCGTAACGCGCGGGCGCCGCATTTGTATCGATTTGTTATCGATACGCGATCTTTGCCACCTAGAAGTGATCACGCCGGCCGCAGCAAGCGTGGATAATTCATAGTTCGTCAAATCTTTATGGCGAATTCTCCGGATCGAGCCGGACAAAGGGCTCATGCTGCTAGGCTCTGGAATGCGGACTCAAACGACCAGCTATTTCGCGCGGCTGTTTGCCGGCGATCTGTCGGCCTTTGGCGGTCCTGCAACCGACGAAGCCGTGGCCGGCCATATCCGCGCGGAACAAATGTCGCTGGTGCTCGGCTATTCCGTCGGCATCATGCTCGCGAATGCCTGCAACGCCGTCGTGCTGGCGATCGCGCTGTGGCAGTCGCCGGACCGTATCCCTGCCCTGATCTGGGCCGTCGTTGTCGCCGGCGCCGCGATCGCATTCGGCCTGCAATCCCGCGCCGCGCGCCGTATCACGAAACCGCAATTCGTCTCGCGCCGGGCGATCCACCGCCTGGTGCGCAACGCCTTCGTGCTCGGCACCGCCTGGGGCATCGTCCCGGTCGCCTTCTTCGCCAACGCCTCGACCGGCGGCCAGCTCGTCATCACCTGTCTTTGCTCGGGCATGCTGGCCGGCGGCGCGCTGGCCTTCGCCACCATTCCGATCGCGGCCATCGCTTTCACCGCGCCAATCTTCGTCGGAATCGCCATTTGCCTCGGGCGGAACGGCGACCTCGCCTTCCTGCTGATCGCCTTTCTCGTCGTTGTCTATGGCAGCGTGCTGCTGCGCGGCGTGTTCGTGAATTCGTTCGCCTTTGCGCGGCGCGTGATGCGGCAGATCGAGGCCGAGCGCACGGTGCGGCAGGACCCGCTGACCCAGCTGCCCAACCGCGTCGCCTTCAGCGAGACGCTCGATGCCGCGCTGAAGCGCCTCGCTCTGTCCGGCGAGGAGTTCGCGGTGCTGCTGCTCGACCTCGACCGCTTCAAGGAGGTCAACGACCAGTTCGGCCATCCCGCCGGCGACGAATTCCTGGTCCAGGTCGCAAGCCGCTTGCAGCGCTGCACACGCGCCGCCGAGCACGTCGCGCGCATCGGCGGCGACGAGTTCGCGCTGCTGATGGCCAATCTGGCGCGCCCCGAGGACGCGCTCGAGATCGCCGAGCGCTTCGTCGCCGCCTTCACCAAGCCCTTCCAGATCGAGGGCCGCCAGTTCGTCGGCGCGACCAGCGTCGGCATCGTGCTGGCGCCGCGCGATGGCGGTGCGGCGCTCGACATCATGAAGAATGCCGACACCGCGCTCTACCGCGCCAAGAAGGCCGGCCCCGGTACGGTCTGCTTCTTCGAGGCCAGCGACGACCGCTCATCGCGCGAGCGCAAGGCTCTGCAATCGGACCTCGCAGGCGCCGTCGGGCGAAACGAGCTGTTCCTCGCCTTCCAGCCGTTCCTCGATCTCGATGCGAACCGCATCACCGGCTTCGAGGCGCTGCTGCGCTGGCAGCATCCCTCGCGTGGCCTCGTGCCGCCGAGCGAGTTCATCCCGATCGCCGAGGAGACCGGGCTGATCCACGAGATCGGCGAATGGGTGATCCGCCGCGCCTGCGCGACGCTGGCGGACTGGCCCGAGGACATCCGCGTCGCCGTGAATTTTTCGGCGGCGCAGTTTCACAACACGAGCATTCTCCAGACCATCGTGCAGGCGCTGGCGGATGCCAAGGTCGCCCCGCACCGGCTGGAGATCGAGATCACGGAATCGATGCTGCTGTCGAAATACGGCTCGGCCGCGTCGATCCTGAACGCGCTGCTCGAGCTCGGCATCACCGTGGCGCTGGACGATTTCGGCACCGGCTTCTCCTCGCTCACCTATTTGCGCAAGCTGCCGTTCAGCCGGATCAAGATCGACCAGTCGTTCATCCGCGACGTGCTGGTGCAGCCCGACTGCGCCGCGATCGTGAAATCCGTGGTCTCGCTCGCGCGGGACTTGCGCATCGGCGTGGTCGCGGAGGGCGTCGAGACCGCGGACCAGCTCGAATATCTCAGGCAGATCGGCTGCGACGAGGTCCAGGGCTATCTGATCAGCCGGCCGGTGCCGGCCGACGGGGTGATGGCGCTGCTGGAGACGAAGAAGCTTCGGGCGACGTTTGCGGCGTGAGACGAGGGAGGTGCGCTCCCTCCCCCGCAAGCGGGGGAGGGCTGGGGAGAGGGTGTCTCCTCAATCGAACCCCCAGAGGAGAGAGCCCTCACCCGGCGCTGCGCGCCGACCTCTCCCGCAAGCGGGAGAGGTGGAGTCCGCGGCCCTACCTTTCATCCAAATAGATCCCGCAGCAGCCACCTCAGACCGCATCCGCCCGCAGCAGCGTGTCCACCGTGATCGTACCCCTCGCCCGCGAGACGCAGGCGCAGATCTTCTGGTTGCTTTGCTTCTGGTGATCGCTGAAGAAGACGTCGCGGTGGTCGATCTCACCGTCGACGGCGACGACGTCGATGGCGCAGAGGCCGCATTCGCCGCGCTTGCAGTCGTACATGACGTCGTGGCCGCTGGCGTTGAGCACGTCGAGCATCGATCGCTCGCGCGGAATCTCAAGCTCGACATCGGTGCCCTTCAGGCGCACGCGGAAAGTTTCGGTCGGCAGCGTGCCGCTGGAGCCGAAGGTCTCGTAGCGGAGATCGGGCAGCGGGTGGCAGGCGCCGATCCAGGCATGGCGCGCGGCATCCAGCATCCGCATCGGGCCGCAGAACAGCGCGAGCGCGCCTTGCGGCAATGAGGCGAACAGCGCGTCGAGATCGAGCCGCTTGCCTTCGTCGCTCGCATGCACGACCAGGCGATCGCCGAGCATCGCGGCGAGATCGTCGAGATAGGCGGCCTCGCCGCGCGAACGCACGGCGTAGTGCAGCGCGACATCGGCCCCGCGCCGCGCCAGTGCCTGCGCGGCGCCGAGGATCGGGGTGATGCCGATGCCGCCGGCGATCAGGCAATAATTTTGTCGCGCCCAGTCGACCGCGAGCAGCGAGGCGGGCTGCGTGATGTCGAGCCGCGCGCCCGGCGCCAGCTGCCACATGTAGCGCGAGCCGCCGCGGGAATCCTCGGCGCGGCGCACCGCGATCCGCAGGCCGCGCGCGGTGGCTTCGCCGACCAGCGAATAGGACCGTGTCTCCGGCAGGCCGTCGATGGTGACGCTGACATTGATGTGGCTGCCGACCGGATAGGCGCTGCCATCAAACTGATCGGGGCGGATCAGAAATTCGCGGATGCCGGGGGCGAGATCGCGCGTCTCAACGAGCGTTGCCGGAAGCCAGGTTTCGATGAAGCGCATGGTGACTGCCCTCAGTCGGTTGCGGTCTTGATCAGCGCGAGCGCCGGCAAGAGGTCGAGATGGGTGCGGTTGCGCAGCGCGAGCCGCAGATTGCGCACCGCGAGCCGAGCGTGCTCGCGCATCACGGCTTCGGCGCGCGCGCCCTCGCGGTTCTCGATGGCGTCGATCACGACGCGGTGGTGCTCCTGTGCGATGATCAGGATCTGCTGCGCTTCGGCCAATGCCGATTGCGCCATCACGAACCCGCTTGGCGAAGCAAACGGCAGCGCCGAGGCGCGGTCGATCTGGCGGATCAGCGGCGGGCTGCGCGACAATTCGGTGAGCAGCGCGTGGAAGCGCGCGTTCAGCGTGACGTAGGACGAAAAGGCTTCGATCGAGATCGGCACCTGGCGCAGCAATTCGTCGATCGCGGCCAGGCATTCCTTCAGCGGCTCGAGCTCGCGCGCGGAAACGCCGCGCTCGGCAGCGAAGCGTGCGGCGAGGCCTTCCAGCGTGCCGCGCAGCTCGATGGAGTCGGAAATGTCGCGCTCCGAAAACGCCTTCACCATGAAGCCGCCGGACGGGATCGCTTCCAGCAGCCCCTCCTCCTCCAGCCGCACCAGCGCCATGCGCACCGGGGTGCGCGAGGCGCCGGTCGTCTCCACCGCCTGAAGCTCGGAGATGCGCTCGCCGGGGCGCAAGGCCCCTGACAGGATCTGGTCGCGCAGCGCGAGCTGCGCCTTCACGGTCTGCGAGACGGAACGGTCGACCTCGCGCTCGGGAGCTGCCTTCACCTGGCCTACTCCGCGGCCTGGAGGTGCGTCGGCGCGTTTTCCTTCGCCACCATCTTGTCGATCAGCTTGCGCGACCACATCGCGCCGGCGTCGATGTTGAGGTTGTAGAAGATGCGATCGGGATTCTCGTCCATCGCACGCTGCTGCGCCTCGAGGATCAGCTCGTCCTCGCGGAAGATGCCGGAGACGCCTTCACGGATCTCGGTGGTGATGCGCTGCTCATCGAGACGATAGTTGCGCACGAAGGCCCAGAAGTAGTGACAGGTCTTCTCGGTCTCGGGCGTGATGGTGTTGAGCACGAAACCGTTGACGCCCTGCGAACGGTCGCCCTCCGGCGCGCCGGTGCCTGTCGGCGCCACGCCGACGTCGATCGCGATAGTGCATGGTGCCTCGAAACGGATGATCTGCCAGCGGTCGACGAGGCCGGGCTTGCCGAGCTGCTTGGCCCAGAACGGCGGCGCCTCGATGCCGCGCATCCAGCGCGTCACCGTGACCGTCTTCTCGCCATGGGTGACGTCGAACGGCGCTTCCGCCACCGCGTCGTTCCCGATCGAAGAGCCGTGCACGAAAGTCTCGTGGGTGAGGTCCATGAGATTGTCGAGCACGAGGCGGTAGTCGCAGTTGACACGGATGGTCTTGCCGTCGCCGGCCCAGGCCGGATCGTGGTTCCAGTGCATGTCGGGGACGAGCGCAGGATCGGCCAGCGCCGGGTCGCCCATCCAGAGCCAGATGTAGCGATGACGCTCGACCACGGGATAGGCGCGCACGCAGGCCGACGGGTTGATGGTTTCCTGCGAGGGCATGAAGGTGCAGCGGCCCTGCGCGTTGTATTTCAGGCCGTGATAGCCGCAGACGACGGTGTCGCCTTCGAGCCGCCCCTTGGACAGCGGCACCAGGCGGTGCCAGCAGGCATCCTCCAGCGCGGCCACCGAGCCGTCGGCCTTGCGGTACATCACGACATGCTTGCCGCAGATCGTCCGCGGCAGCAGCGCCGGCTTCACCTCCGCGTCCCAGGCCGCGGCGTACCAGGCGTTCATGGGGAAGGGTTTTGTCATGGGCGTGGGCTCCCGTGGCTTATGTATGCGTTATGTATACAATAGCGGGGACGAGGAATCGTTCAAGGCTAAATTTTGCTTATCTAAATACCTCTACGGGCACTTGTGTATACATCATAGCGATAACAGCAGATGTGGGAGGGTGTCCCCGCTCTAACAGCGTCATGGCCGGGCCTGTCCCGGCCATCCACGCATCGCCGCGCGGCGCCAAGAAAGTGGATGCCCGGGACAAGCCCGGGCATGACGACCTCTCGTGAATTCTTCAGACGATGCCCTCAGGGGCCGCTACGCCCCGAACACCCTCTTCAGCCCAGCCTGGGCTTCCTCCTGAATCCGCTTCAGGTGCTCGGTGCTCCTAAAGCTCTCCGCGTAGATCTTGTAGACGTCCTCGGTGCCGGACGGCCTTGCGGCGAACCAGCCGAAATCGGTCTCGACCTTGATGCCGCCGAAGGGCTGGCCGTTGCCGGGCGCCTTGCTCAGCGTCGAGCGGACCGGATCGCCGGCGAGATCCTTCAGGCCGAGCTGCTCGGGCGTCACGGATTTCAGGATGTTCTTCTGCGGCACGGTGGCGGCGACGTCGATGCGCGCATAGTGCGGAACGCCGAGCTCGGCGGTGAGGTCGCCGAACAGCTGGCTCGGGTCGCGGCCGGTCTTGGCCATGATCTCCGCGGCGAGCAGTCCGAGGATGACGCCGTCCTTGTCGGTGGTCCACACCGTGCCGTCGCGGCGCAGGAACGAGGCCCCTGCGCTCTCCTCGCCGCCGAAGCCGAAGCTGCCGCTGACGAGGCCGTCGACGAACCATTTGAAGCCGACCGGCGTCTCCACCAGCTTGCGGCCGAGCTTCTTGGCGACACGGTCGATGATCGAGCTCGACACCACGGTCTTGCCGATCGCGGCATCCTTGCCCCAGTTCGGCCGGTGTGCGAACAGGTAGGAGATCGCGGTCGCGAGATAATGGTTCGGGTTCATCAACCCGCCGCTGCGCGTGACGATGCCGTGACGGTCGGCGTCGGTGTCGTTGGCAAACGCGACGTCGAAGCGGTCGCGCATCGCGATCAGGCTCGCCATCGCGTAAGGCGAGGAGCAGTCCATGCGGATCTTGCCGTCCCAGTCCACCGTCATGAAGCGGAAGGTCGGATCGATCGCCTCGTTCACGACCGTCGCCTTCAGGCCGTAGCGCTCGATGATCGGATGCCAGTAATGCACGGCGGCGCCGCCGAGCGGATCGATGCCGATATTGATGCCGGCGGATTTCACGAGATCGAGATCGACGACATTGCCGAGATCGGCAACGTAAGGCGTGATGAAGTCGTAGGCGTGCACGTTCGCCGACCTCTTCGCCTTGGCGTAGTCGATGCGCTTCACGCCCTTGAGGCCATCGGCGAGATAGGCATTGGCGCGCTTCTCGATCACGGAGGTCGCGTCCGTATCGGCCGGGCCGCCATGCGGCGGATTGTATTTGTAGCCGCCGTCTTCGGGCGGATTGTGCGAGGGCGTGACGACGACGCCGTCGGCAAGGCCGCTAGTGCGGCCCTTGTTGTAAGTGAGGATCGCGTGCGAGATGACGGGCGTCGGCGTATAGCCGCCGTCCTTGTCGATCATGATGTCGACGCCGTTGGCCGCAAACACCTCCACCGCGCTTGCGAGCGCCGGCTCGGCCAGCGCGTGGGTGTCGATGCCGATGAAGAGCGGGCCGGTCAGCCCCTTTTCGTTCCTGTAGTCGCAGATGGCCTGCGTGGTCGCGAGGATATGGCCCTCGTTGAAGCTGTTCTTGAACGAGGTGCCGCGATGACCGGAGGTGCCGAACGCCACCCGCTGCGCCGGATCGGCGGCATCGGGCTTGCCGGCGAAATAGGCCGTCACCAGCCGCGGAATGTTAGTGAGCGCGTCCGGCGAGACCAGCTTGCCCGCCGCGGGATTGACATCAGCCACTGAAATATCCTCGTCCTGTCGTCACAGAGATTGCGGGATACCATAGCATCGGCCCGGTGTCCGCCAAACCACAACACACGCGACGGGTGAGGCGTTCCTGAGGCGGGCATCAGCCGTTATTCCTTCATCCGTCAATCCGGGGCGCGCGAAGCGCGAGCCCGGAATGACGGGCGGAGGGCTGCCTGCGCGTCCCCTGGATCATGCTATGGTCCACCCCATCGCGACCGTTCGAATCGTCCCATGGCTGTTTTTCGCAAGGCGCTCCTGCTGATCACCGGCCTCCTCCTGGCCGGCGCGCCGGCGCACGCCGCGGAGTTTTATACGGAAGACCTGCGCATCCCCATGGCCGAGACCGGATCGCAAGGGCTGGAGGCCTTCCTGGTCCGCCCGGCGGGGACGAAGCGCTATCCGCTCGCGCTGCTCAGTCACGGCTCGCCGCGCAGCTTCGACGACCGCGCCACGATGTCGGCGCACAAATATTACGGCATCGCGCTCGAATATGCCCGGCGCGGCTATGCCGCGCTGATCGTGATGCGGCGCGGCTACGGCACCTCGCCCGGCGGGCGCGTCGACAGCGTCGGCGGTTGCGCCAACGCGGCCTATCTGCCGGCGGCGGCGGTCGCGGTGGCGGATTTGCGTGCCGCGATCGATGCGATGGCGCGCAGGAGCGACGTCACGACGTCAGGCATGATCGCGGCCGGTCATTCCGCCGGCGGGCTCGCCACCGTCGCGCTGACCGCGCAGGCGCCGCCCGGCCTCGTCGCCGCGATCAGCTTTGCCGGCGGCCGCGGCTCGCGCGACGACGACGAGGTCTGCAATCCCGATGGGCTGGTGCAGGCTTTTGCCACGTTCGGCAAAACCTCGCGCGTGCCGATGCTGTGGGTTTACGCGACCAACGATTCCTTCTTCGGTCCCGATCTCGCGCGCCGCTTCCATGACGGGTTTCGCGCTGGTGGCGGCAACGCGAAGTTCATCGTGGCGCCGCCTTATGGGGACGACGGCCATTATCTCTATTCGGTCGTGGGCCGCCCGCAATGGACGCGGTATCTCGACGCCTTCCTGCGCGAGCACGGGCTCGGCCATGACATCCTGAGCCTGCCCGATCCGCTGCCGCCGCCGAGCCGGCTCAACGAGGCCGCGCTCGCCGAGTTCGCGCGCTATCTCGCCTCTACGATGCCGCACAAGGCTTTCGCGGTGTCGCCGAATGGCGGTTACGGCTGGCGGGCGGGACGCGCGACCGTCGACGACGCCCAGCGCGACTCCCTCGCCGCCTGCATGAAATGGTCGCCCACCTGCACGCTCTATGCGGTCGATGACCGCCTCGCTCCGGTCACCGATCAGAGCGCCCGCGCGCGATAAGGGACCTTCCCGCCCGAAGCCCGTTTGTTAACTTCGAAGCCCTATGACAGGCCCCATGATGAGGGATCGGGTGCGCTTCAATCTCGCCGCGACGTGGAGACACGCTGCCGTCGCCCTCCTTTTGTCGGTTCCGATCTGCGCGCATGCCAAGGACGGCACGCCGGACGAGCCGCGTACTGTGCCGGCGGCGTCGGAGAGCATGACGGAGCTTGGCGCCGGCGAAACGCCGTCGTCACGGGTCGAAATCCGCAAGATCATCGAGCGGGAAACCGCGAAGACCGGCCTGCCCGCCGATATCGCAGAGGCCGTCGTGTTCGTCGAAAGCGGATACAATTCGGCCGTCATCGGCAGCGTCGGCGAAATCGGCCTCATGCAGGTGCGGCCCGAGACCGCTGCGATGCTCGGGTTCCGCGGCAACACGACGGAGCTCGCAGAGCCTGATATCAACATCCATTACGGCGTGCTTTATCTCGCCCGCGCATGGCGCCTGGCGGGCGGCGATCTCTGCCGCGCCCTGATGAAATATCGGGCAGGTCATGGCGAGGAGACGATGACGGCGCGCTCGCAGGTCTATTGCAACCGCGCCCGCAACCGTCTCGTCGCGATGAACTCGGCGGCTCTGGAAGCCGGCGCTGTGGCTCTCGATCCGGCGCCGGTCGCGGTTGTGCCGGATCCGGCTCCGGCAGCAAAGGCAACAAAGATAGCGCAAGCGCCGAAGGTGCCGACGCGTCCCAAGGACGTCTATGCGCGTTACCGTCAGGGCACGGCCGCTGCCAGCCGCGCCTATTGGGCCGCACATGAAGCGAGGGTCGGCCTCATCAAGGCGCGGATCGAGGCAAAGTGGAGACGGGTCGCATCGCGCTGACCGCGACGCCTGCCGTGCCCTACAGCGCGATGAGATTAGGATGAATCGTCATCGCGCTTTAGGTTGTTGTTTGAGCATGATCTTTTCGGAAAACCGCTGCGCACTTTTCCGGATCATGCTTTAGAGCCGCTCGCTGAGCGCGAGCTTGTAGCCGACGCCGGTGACGGTGGCGATCACGGGCGTGCCGCTGCCAACCAGCTTGCGGCGCAGCCGCGCCACCAGCGCATCGACGGTGCGGATGTCGACCTCGGCCTGGCGGTTGCTGACGACCTCGATCAGATAGTCGCGGCTGAGCGGCCTGCCGTCGGCGCCGACCAGCGCGGCGAGCAGGTCGAATTCGGCGCGCGTCAGCGCCACCGGCTTGCCGTCGCTGCCGAGCAGTTCGCGCCGCGTCAGGTCGATGATCCAGTCGCCGAAGGCGATCGAGTTGTGGTTGCGCGCTGCCTTGCGATCGATCGAGCGCCGCCGCAACACGCTGCGCGCGCGCGCGAGCAGGTCGCGCAGATTGATCGGCTTGGTGACATAATGATCGCCGGCGATCTCGAGGCCGAGGATGCGATCGACGTCGGTGTCGCGACGGGTGACGAAGATGATGCCCGCGTTGCTGGTCGCCTGGATCTCCTTGGCGAGCTCGAAGCCGTCCCCGTCGGGCAGTTGCACGTCGAGGAAGACGAGATCGGTGCGCGCGCGCAGCGCCTGGCGGCACTCCGCGCAGGAGCCGGCCCCGACCACGTCGAAATTGTTCTCGCTGAAATAACCGACCAGCATCGTCCGCGTCACCGGATCGTCTTCGACGACGATCAGCCGCTCGCGGCCAGCCGGACGCAATTCCTGAAGTGCGGAATCAGTCACGATCTTGGATGTCCTGTGTGCTTGCGGCCCGGCCTGAAAATTCAAGTCGTCGCGCAGCGCGCCGTCCTGTGAACGTACATTCACAATTGGTTCGAGCCCCCGAATTGCCTGCTGGAATACTAGGCGTGTTGTCGCGCCCAAACAATATTGGTCATGGTCTTGAAGTATTAAGTATGAATTGGCCCACAATTCTCATTCCGCGCACAGTCCCGCTGGCCTGGTTGGCGCGCAGCGGGGTCAGTCAGCTCGAGCGCCGATCGGGTCGTTTCGGCTCCGGATGCAACCCCTGGTTAACGTAAAGACAGCCTTCGGCTTCGGAAAGGCCGGCCGCGCCTCTATTGTCTCCGCTTGCAGGTGCGAAATACGGAGCAGGCGTTATGCAGGGGCAGGCCCGGTTGGCTGCCGGTCGAATCGAACGAGGCGCAACGCCCCTCAATCGTTCTCATACACTCGACTTCCTGCGCGGCCTCGCCATCCTCGGCGTGATCGCGATCCACGTCTCGCAATCATTTCCGTCGAACATCCACGCAATCGACTACGCCTTCATGTGCGGCTGGACCGGCGTCAATGTGTTCTACTTCGTCAGCGCGATGACGATGTGCCTGATGTGGACACAGCGCGCCGGCGAAACGAGCCCGACACGCAAATTCTACATCCGCCGCGCCTTGCGCATCGCGCCGCTGTTCTGGCTCGCGATTCCGGCCTACCTTGCTCTCTACGGCACGGGGCCGCGCGACACCGCGCCCGACGGAATCGGGCCGCTCCAGGTGATCCTGACCGCGACGTTCCTGCACGGCTTCTGGCCCGATAGCGTCAACAGCGTCGTGCCGGGCGACTGGTCGATCGCGGCGGAGATGACGTTCTATCTCGTCTTCCCGCTTCTGATCACCGCGTTCGGATCGCGCCGCCGTCTCTATCTCGCGCTCGCGCTTCTGCTGCACCTCGTCAATGTCTGCCTGTTCAAGCCGTGGGCCCTCGAACTGTTCTCGGCCTATTACGGACCCGGCCACGACTCCTTCGTCTGGGGCACGCTGCACCTCAGCTTCCTGAACCAGTTGCCGGTATTCCTGACCGGCTGTGCGCTGTTCTTCTCGCTGCGCGACGGCTTCACCAGATCCGACGCCGCGATCTTCATCGTCTTCGTCGTGCTGTCCTTCTTCGCCAATGGCGCGACCGGCGCGCACGAATTCAACTACCTGATCATCAACCTCGTGCTCGGCGCGATGGTGGCCGGCTGCATCCGTTTCGCGGTGCACTGGTCACCGATAGAGGCGCTCGGTCGCAACTCCTATTCGATGTATCTGTCGCACTTCGCGGTGATCTACGCTCTACACCGGATTTGGCCGCTCGCGGACGGGCTGGCCTCGCTGCTGATGACTTACGTCGTCACCATCGCGCTCAGCTATCTCCTCGCGCGCGCGACCTGGCATCTGGTCGAGCGGCACACGCAGGACCTGGCGCAGCGTCTGACCTCATCGGCGTCCGCCCGCCCGGCCATCCGCCCTGTCGTCGCCGCCACTGCAACCGGTGTGCGCTGAACGTATTGCTTTCGCGATCTGATGCGGCTTGCCTCGCCGCAGCCTTCCTATCTACTGTGCGCTCCCGGCTTCACATCGGAGTAGGCGCATGGAGGTCATCCTGCTCGGCACCGGCGGCCCGCGCCCGGACCCGCGCCGCATGGCGACGACCACGCTGATCAGGCTCGGCGAGGAGAACATCCTGTTCGACGCCGGCCGCGGCGTGATGGTGCAGCTCAGCAAGGCCGGCGTGCCGCTCGGCGCCATCAACACGGTCTTTCTCACCCATCACCATTTCGACCATATCGGCGATCTCTACGACGTGATGCTCAATTCATGGATGCACGGGCGCAAAGACGAGCTGCGCATCTTCGGGCCGCCGGACACCGAACGGCTCGTCAACACGCTGGTCACGCAGGTCTACGACAAGGACATCGCCTCGCGCGATCAGGGCGAGCCGACCTTCGGCGGCTGGAAACCGGTCGTCGCAACGGACATCGTTCCAGGTCCCGTCCTCGACACCGGCCGCTGGAAGATCAGCGCCGAGCTCGTCTCGCATGGCGATGGCCTCGGCATGTCTCCGGCCTTTCTCGCGCGCTGGATGTGCCTCGGCTACCGCTTCGAGGCGGAGGGCAAGGTGATTGCGATTTCCGGCGACACCGTCCCCTGCCCCGGCCTCGAACGGCTGGCCGAAGGCGCCGACCTGCTCGTCCAGGTCTGCTTTCTCGCGACACCGGAGATCAACAACGAGCACTTCCGGCGGCTTGCGAAATACACGATCGCCTGCGGCGACACCGTCGGCAAGGTCGCGGCCAAGGCCGGCGTCAAGAAGCTCGCGCTGACCCATCACCGGCCGCGCACTGACGATGCCATGCTGAACGCGCTGCTCGCGGATGTGCAAAAGGACTATTCGGGTTCGGTCGTGCTCGGCGAGGACCTGACGCGGATCGAGGTCTGAGAGTCATCGATCTCAGGACGATCCGACCTCGATCCGGTACGACAGGCGCTGTTCCGCTCCAGGTGCGATATGCATCAGGCCGGGCTTGTCGGCGAACTCGCCGTCGAAGCCTTTGGGGCTGGCATAGCCGCGCCAGGGCTCGATGCAGAGGAACGGCGCGCCTGACGGTTTGGACCAGACGCCAAGCTCGCGAAAGCCGCGCCAGGACATCTTCAGCCACGGCCCGGCGCCTGCCCGGCGGCATAGCGGACCGAACTGCTCTCGATCCGGTCGAAGATGATGGCGTCGTCGACGAACAGGGCCTCGGACAAGGGCAGCACCGTGCCGTTGACCGGGCTCGGCTCCGTCGCCGGGCGCAGCAATCCACCATCGAGACGGCGGACGAAAGATGCCTCTGCCGTCGCGAAGGTCAGCGCATAGCTTTCCTTGGGCACGCCCGCCTGGAGCGGCCAGTTGAAGGCGGGATGTCCCCCGAGCGAAGCCGGCAACAGCTCCTTGCCGGTATTGACGATTGTGAGCGCCAGCTCGAGGGCGGCGGCGTCGATCGTGTAGATGGCCGTCAGGCGGAACGCGAAGGGATAAAGCGCGCGCGTCGCCGCGTTGTCTTCGAGCACCAGCGTGCAACTGGTCTCGTCACGCCCGGCCCAGGCAAAGCGGCTGTCGCGCGCAAAGCCGTGCTGGGTCATCCGGTAGGTCTTGCCTTGGTGCCGCAATTCGTCGCCCGCAAGACGCCCGACGATCGGGAACAGCAGCGGCGCATGGCGCGGCCATTCCGGCCTCGCTTGCCAGACGAATTCAGTGCCGCTGCGATCCTGCAGCGACCACAGCTCGGCGCCGTGGGCTTTGATGGTCGCGGTGAGAGAGCCGCTGTGGATCGTGTGCGTGTCGTTGGTCATGTGCAAGCTCCTGCGAGCAAGTCATCTGGCTCGAAACTGTGTCCGCCGCATTCGGGAGTTCGACCGAGCAGTGGAGACTTGCCGATACTGCAAATGGGAATTGGGAACATGAAGGTCGTCCATAATCCAGTTATGTCCACAGCAAGTACAGCTGGATCAAGATCCTTGCCGTTCGTTGCGTGGCCGCAGCTTGCTGACGGAGTGAACCGTCAACCGGTAAGAGCGTTAACCGCACTACATGCCTTACGAAAAACCCCAGCATTCAGCCATTGATTGTGCGACGCAACTCTTGATAAGCCCTGATGGCTGTCATGGGGCTGACACAATGCTTTTCTTACGACGATGGTTCGGGGGCCGAAGTGGCCAGCCGGATGATGAATATCAATGGCGACCGTGCGAACCTCCTATCTTCCCGAGACGAACGGTTGATGGCGGCAAGACGCTGCTTAAATGCCCAACCTGGCGCCGCCGCGGCCAAGACGGGAAATGGCAATACATTCAAAAGCCGCAGGCCTTCGAAGAATGGGAGACGGACCAGTGGTGAGAGAAGAGGGCTGGAAGCTCAACTGGTAAGCGCCCCGAAGTCCTACGTGCCGCCCACCGACTCAACAATCTCGATGTCCAAGGTTACGCTAATCGCCAAACTGCGCCCCTCGTCAGCGCTTTTCAGACAATTGGCAGCGTTCGGCAAAGAGAAATACGCCCTAAGTATATCCGCGCACTGCAGAAGCCAACAAGCGCGCTAAGGTTAAGGGATTCGACGCAGGACGGCTGCTCTACCGGAGTCCGCCGGCGCGGAGCTTGGTTAAGTCAGGTACGCCCCCTCCAAGCGCGACGTTAGAGTGCCGGCAATTTACCATGGGCGACTTGCCAAACTGTATCAGGTTGATTGCGCATCGCCAGTTGCGGTAGGCATTGGCCTTTTAATGGGCTGATTATGCTTTTTAGATGGTTTTGCGATCGGAAGTATCCGGATCATGAATTGGCCTGGCACGAATGCCGCTCGCCTATCGTGCCGCGGCGGACGGTTGATGGCGGTTGGACCTCTACATCCCTCTACCCTGGCAAGGTCTGGCGTCGACGAGGACTCGGCGGAAAGTGGGAATACCGAGAAGATCCGCAGAGCCTAGAAGACTGGACCAAAGAGCAGTGGTGAGCGGCATGACCAAAACGCGACGAGATCGCTTTGGCTCCCGTTTCTGTTCTGATGGCTTGCCCTCATCGTCTTGATCACATCCCATCAAAATCTAACAACAAACGGGACCTCTAACACGCCTGCAGGATTAATCGCCCGTATAGCGGAACTGTGGGTGTTTCTCTCGCTAGTCTTTTCTGAAGCAAAGCAGTTCCTGACCAAGCACGGGTTCTCATACCGGAACGCCACCGAATGGAGAAGCATCTCCGATAGACGTCGCTCCAACATTTGTCCCCGATGGACTAGCCCGTTTTCGATCACGATTCCACGTGACGGACTTAATTAATGCAAAGCTCGGCGATCGACGCTGCACAGAACTGCGCCGAGACACGCCCTCTCGGCTGCTCTAGAGTCGAACTGGCGCCAACAGCTACTGAGGCGAGCGTTCTGAGCGTGACATCGGATTTACACAAGATTGGCGCCGCCCGCGATTAGCGATCCGCATGGCATAATGGCGAAGTCTCAAAAAAGTGCGTGCGAAGCTTGCCTCAATCTCGCCTATGGCGATTTGGAACTCAGTTTCCAACTCCGCGACATCTATTTATTGTCTACGCTTCTATCCCGGCCAGGGCGTCATCGACCCTACGTGAAGGGCGTACGGCACACGGCCCCACGCAGCCAAAGGTCGACTCAACCCGGACCTAGATTTCATTGCTTGCTTCAACGCGAGCATAAAGAATGCAAAAGCTCCTCCTGTATGCATCGCTCTCAGTCATTCTTGTGCAGTTGTGCATCTTGCATGTGCATGCCGAGCCCACCCTGCCGCCAGTTCAATACACGGCCTTCTGCGCCAAGTATCCCTCCGATTGCAAACCTCGACGCGCTCGAAGCGGAGCGGGATTGGAATTTCGTGAAATCCAATTCGCAAACTCGGTCGTGAACGCTCAAATTGCACCAAGCGAGCAGTCGAAGGATGGCTGGGACCTATATCCATCCGAGGGCGACTGCGGCGATTATGCAGTTTCCAAGCGTCATCTGCTCTTGTCTTTGGGCGGCAGCTCCTCGCAAATGCTGCTCGCGGAGGTTCGCATCGAAACACCGGCGAACACCACCTCATTCTGATTGTTCTTTACGAAGGCGGCGTCCTCGCACTGGATAATCTGTACGAATACGTACTGCCCTTTGCAGACGCCGTTCGACAGTACCAGTTGCTCAGAATTGCTTCGCCAGAGACAATCCAAGTATTTGGCGCACATCACTGCCCTGAGAGATTGGACGGAGATTCGATCGCCTGCACTGGCAACGCGAGCGCGTTGTCGGCAGACACCTCCTTGGTGCCGCAGAACGCGCCATGACACGCGGCGCTGTACCGAGCAATTTCTGAAGATGCTTCAGCGGAACTCTGGTGCAGCGGCGGAGTCGCCCGACGGTGAGATTGTCGTCGGAAAGCGGATTCCATCCAGAAAGCGCAAACTTGGCACGACAACTGCACCGAGTAAACCTGCAGGAACGCGCCTCCGCAAGGCAGACGATGGACGACGTGTCAGGCGACTTGTTGCGCGTCTCGCTTTTGCCTCTCTGCCGCCGCGTGCTTTCCACGTTGCTGTCGAGTGGGCGCAATATTCCTGCGAGATACTTCATGCGTCGGAGGTGAGACATGTCGGATGCAGCTAATCGAACAGGTCTGAGCGCGGACCTGACCACCGAAGACTTTGGTGTCAACAAAACCCCGAGCGCCGACCGCGCCTTTGCAGCTGCCTATTTGACCACGGTCGGCGTTGCAATGATCGGCTGGCTATATGTCATCACCCGCGCCGGGCTTGCCGCTATGAGTTGGATGATCTTTGGCTAGAGCGCAGTCATAAACTGCCTGTTCCGTCGCCGCGCCGACGAACACAGCTCAAAGCGCGAAATTGATCTGCAACGCCTCTGCCGTCGTATTGAACGACGCAATATGTTGCCCTTTTGCAACCCTTGATCGAATTCCCTTTCACCTCGAGTTGATTGACGGTCCAACAACTCCGCATGGCCGCGAGCGGGACTAGGGCTGTTCTCCTCTCAACATGCAAGTTCACCTGTCCAATGAACGGGGCGAAGCTCTGTGCGTTGAGCTGCCCATTTATCGACCAGACTTCGGTCGATTCGACGAGAGCCGACCGCAAATGTTACAGTGCATGCCTTTGTAGCGCACAAGGATTTCAGCCATGCGTATCTTGTTGATCTCGGCCGCGGCGTGCATCGCCATTTCATCGAACTCCGCGCAAGCCGGCCCAAACTGCATGCTCATGACATCCGACCAGGCCATGCGGGATTGCTTTGATCGGACATTCTCCACGACGCCGAAACCAGAGCCGACGACAACAACGCAAAATACCAAGGCCGCGCCGAAGCTGGCATCGCCGCCCAAAACGCAAAACGTGTCAGACGCGCCGTCAAGATAGCGTGCGCCGCGCCGGCGCGACACTCTCTTGACGGGCCGGCGACGACCTCCCTCGAAGCCCGGGTTTAGGGACAAATCGAGAGGATCACGCCTCGTTCAGCCGAGCGGAGCGCCCAACGCTGTCGTAGGTGAAGCCGGCGGCTTCCATCTCTTCCGGGCGATAGATGTTGCGGAGGTCGACGATGATCGGCTGGGCCATGGCGCTCTTCAGCCGGTCGAGGTCGAGCGCGCGGAACTGGACCCATTCGGTGACGATGACGACCGCGTCGGCGCCTTGCGCGCACGAATAGGCGTCCTCGCAATAGGTGATGCTGGGCAGCTCACCCTTGGCCTGCTCCATGCCGACCGGGTCGAACGCCTTGACGTTCGCGCCCATGTCGATGAGGCCGGTGACCAGCGGGATCGACGGCGCATCGCGCATGTCGTCGGTGTCGGGCTTGAAGGTGAGGCCGAGCACCGCGATGGTCTTGCCGCGCAAGGAGCCGCCGAGCGCCTGGCTCACTTTGCGCGCCATCGCGCGCTTGCGGTTCTCGTTGACCGCCAGCACGGACTCGACGATGCGCAGCTGCACGTCATGGTCCTGCGCGATCTTGATCAGCGCCTTGGTGTCCTTCGGAAAGCACGAGCCGCCGAAGCCGGGACCGGCATGCAGGAACTTGGTGCCGATGCGGTTGTCCAGGCCAATGCCGCGCGCGACCTCCTGGACGTTGGCGCCGGCCTTTTCGGACAGGTCCGCGATCTCGTTGATGAAGGTGATCTTGGTCGCCAGGAACGCGTTCGCGGCGTATTTGATCATCTCCGCGGTGCGGCGCGCGGTGAACATCAGCGGCGCCTGGTTCAGCGACAGCGGCCGATAGATGTCGCCCATCACCTTACGGCCGCGCTCGTCGCCGGTGCCGACCACGATGCGGTCGGGGAACTTGAAGTCGCGGATCGCCGCGCCCTCGCGCAGGAATTCGGGATTGGAGGCGACGACGACGTCGGCGTTCGGATTGGCCTCGCGGATGATGCGCTCGACCTCGTCGCCGGTGCCGACCGGCACGGTCGACTTGGTCACCACCACGGTGAAGCCGGACAGCGCCTGCGCGATCTCTCTCGCGGCGGCGTAGACGTAGGACAGATCGGCATGGCCGTCGCCGCGGCGCGACGGGGTGCCGACCGCGATGAACACGGCGTCGGCCTCGGCGACCGGCTTCGACAGATCGGTGGTGAAGTCCAGCCGCTTGGCCTTGACGTTATTGGCGACCAGCTCGTCCAGCCCGGGCTCGTAGATCGGGATTTCGCCGCGATGAAGCGCCGCGATCTTCTTCTCGTCCTTGTCGACGCAAGTCACGTCGTGACCGAAATCCGCAACGCAGGCCCCGGACACCAGTCCCACATAACCCGTGCCGATCATCGCGATTCGCATGAAAAGCCTAGCTCCTTTGGGGATAGATGTTCCGCTCAACATCTTAGTACACTTCTTTATCTGCTGGCACGCTCAACATTGGAGCAGGTTCTGGAGTAATCCGAATAAACCTTAACCGCCCGCCATAGGATCATTTGTATCGCGACAGGCCCTGCCTTTTGAAGCAGCAGCGCGCGTCCAAGTTTCGACATAGAGAGTCGCAGAATAACGCATGGGGCTTGATACCGCGGCGTAGGAACTCAAAGGAGTTCGAACGGTGACCTCGATGACCCCATCCCTCGCGCGATCCCGATACTATTTTCATTCCGCAAAGTTTGTCGCGCGAAAGCATTTGCGGGGTTACGTCATAAACTCGGCGCCCACACTCGATCCTGATGGACTCTCCTGCTTTCAAACCGCCATTCAATCCAGTCGCGTATATCTTGAATACGGTTGCGGCGGAACCACCCTCGTGGCCGCGAGACATGTTTCGAAACTGATCAGCGTCGAGACAGATCGAGTCTTTGCCAAGGCCGTCGCGGCTTCCTTGCCGCGCTCTGAGGCCAACATTACGATCTTGACGCCGAACCTTGGCCCGACACGAGAATGGGGATACCCCATCTTTGATCGCCCAACTCCGTCGCATATCGCGAGATGGCAGCGTTTTCCGAAGGCTCCGTGGGCTGTCGTCGAGGAGACTCCTGACCTCGTCTTGATTGACAGCAGGATGCGGGTCGCGTGCGCTCTTGAAAGCCTGCTCCACGTAAGTGTCGATACTCGCATCCTCGTTGACGACTATTCCGGTCGAGATTATTCGCTCATTGAGCGCTTCGCCGACTTGATTGCCATGCACGGACGGATGGCTGAGTTCCGTCCGCGCCGCACCTTTGATCGGGAAGGCTGCCGGCTTGCTCTTCAGGAACGCTACTCCGACCTCAACTGAACAACGCGCCTGAATATCACGCGCCCTCACCGGCATGGGCGCGGAGCAGCTCGTTGAGAGCACGAATGTCATCGAGTATCCCGCCGCACACCGCCCTCGAGCATTCGATCGTGGACTGGATGTAGACATCGATTTTCTGCTCTGTAAGTCGATCGACGATCTTTCCATAGTTCTCGAAAGCGACTGCGACCGGCTGATTGAGCGCGAAGTCGTTGAATCCCACCATGACAAAGGCGCGCCGAGCTCCAACGGCGAGGATGGCGTCCATGCGCTGGAGACTGTCATCCGTGCGATCGCCGCGGATACCGCGGTTCGCAATGCTCTTACCGGGAAGCCTGTCGTGCCATTCCGCCGCCTCGGTGAGGCTGTCGCCAACCATGACAATGTCAGCACGTGTATGGAAGGTCTCAAAGAGCGTGTTGCGCCGCCGCGGAGCGGTTGGAGCAAACCAGCGCCGCAACAACGGTTCGCCGACGATGCCTCTTGCGGCTCGCTCTAATGAGCTAAGCAATGCCGGCGATGCGGCCCTTCTCGTTCAAGGACCAGGACGCTTGGCCTGAGATTGGAGGCGGAGAGAAAGACCGAGCTCACGGGCTTTGCGATGAACTTCACCGGTTGATCGGCCGAGTTCAATTGCGATCTGAGATGCGCGCCGCTTCTGGGCCAGCATCCTCAGCCGCGATATCTCTTCCTCGGTCCAACGGCGCATTTTCGCCACCGCATTGCTATGCAAATTGCACAACTCGGTCGAGACGGACCCGTTCCTTGCGTTTTCGCCTTTGCTGTTGGTCGAATTGTTACAACAATTCTCGACAGCAACGGCCGTGAACCGGCTTCTCGCTCCGAAGAGCAACTTTGCCACGGTGAGATGAAGTTTGTTCGAGTTCCGCAGCCCAAAAAATACGCAGACTGGCAACCTGACTTTTTCTTGCCTCTATCGCCTACACCACGCTGTCGCCGATCAGGCCGAGTCCAACGCTAGCCAGCGTCGAGTTCGGGCACTTCGCTAAGCTTGCTTTGCTCGGAATGGTCTTCATACCCAGCTATCAACGCCGGATCTGCCTCGTATTCGCGCACGTCATCGGAGCGACGGCACTCTCGCTGCTATCGCTAGGGTCGACAGGCAAGCTAGCCTCAGTTCAATAGCCTGTCAGATTGGCGACGAGCCCCTCGTTTGAGGCGCTGACCTGGATGTGAATGACCGATCGTCCCTCGTCGTGGCGGTTCTTTCCCACCACCACCAGCGCAAAACTGTCGCTCCCCTTGAAGTCCGAGTTCGCGAAATAGCGAAATCCGGGACCGACCAATGTGAGCTCGCCGCCCTTCGGCTGCTCCGCGACGGACACGCTGTAGATTTGCATGGTCGACCAGCGAAGGCCCTGAATGCAGTTGGCGCCGGGCTTGATCGTCATCGACCAATCGATACTGTCGCCGGCGAGCTTGTAGGGCTGATGATCTCGCAGGCAATTTGGCGTCGCGTTGGCTTGCCCAATCAGAAGAGCGCCAATCATCGGCATAACGAGAGCGGGAAATGTGAACGGTTTCATTGGCGCCATCCTTTTTGAGGACGATGCGCCAACTCGGGCTAACGTTCGGTAAGTCCCGGCCGCAAATGGCCCGCGTTGGTAAATGTGACGCTAAGAACCCGTTCGCAGGTTTGCGAGACGACGCTGGCAAGACCGAACGCCGAACGGCTATATAGTCGGTTCGGCTGGTTCGTTCTAACCACTTGTCCTCCCACAATGCGAGACGAACTTGAAGATCGCAATCAATCTCGTCATGCTGGCCTGTACGCTCGTTCCGACCGCGGCGGCCGCCGGTCCAAGCGCCGAGGTCGCCCGCAAGTGCATGCATTATTCCTACGTCGCTTATCCGTATCAGCGCCCCGGGTCGGTGCGGATGCGCGGGGATCGCCAAGCCTATTTCAGGAGCTGTATGGAGAAGGAAGGCAACATTCCCGCTCCAGAGACGCCTTCCTCATCGGCACAACGCCAATCCTAGTGTGTCTGCGATGGGCGCCCCCGCAATCACTTGGGCGGCGTTCACTTGGATGACGTTTCAGCGTCGACCTTGCCGTTGTTGGCGACACATTTGTTGAAATAATCATGCTGAGTACGTCCCGACCCTTTTGCACTGCCGGCGGCGGGGTTGCCGGGCTCGCGTGGCGGAAACTGCTTGGCCGTCAATGCACTGCATTTTCGCGCGAGCTCGGCCGTGAGTGCGGATGCGTGCCCTGGAAGGGCACCGGCCGCAAGACACGTCACGGCCAGCAGCATCAAGGGCGATTTCCAGTTTGCGACCATGTGATTTTCCCGCACGACAACTTTTCTCGCGACCGGACCACGTGATCCGCCGCATCCAGCCATTCTAGTCGAGATGCATGGCGCCGATACAGCCGAAAATGCCGTATTCGTCGCAGGCGGATTGGTTTAATGTGACTGTCATGCACTCAAGAATGCCACCCAGGCGATGACCTCGGGCGACCTGATTCCAAACGATCCCGAACGGCCGGACCAGGCTCCTACGGAGATCCAATTCGCGCTCGTCATCGCCCGCATGATCGAGACGGTGGACAACAACCCCGAGCATTTGCGTCAGGCTATCTACGACCTCGCCCGCTACAAACTGCTGGAGCAGTTCACGCACGCGGACGCCAAGGATATCAAGCGCGCGCAGCAGGCGCTCGAGACCGCAATCCGCGGCGTTGAACATTTTTCGCAGCAGCAGCCGCTGATTGCGCCGTCGCCGACCAGAGTACGGCCCGAGGACGCTCCGGTCCGACTGGATCAGCTGCCAGGCGCTGTTGCCGCTCAGGCCGCGGAGGCACAGCCGACGCCGTCGGAGCCAGCCTGGCGCGTCGAACCGAAGCACGTGGCAGGTCGCGGCCGAAGTGCGCAGTTTGCGCTGATGCGACGAACTGCCGCGATGCTTGTCATCCTCGGCGGCGTTTTGCTCGCTGTCCAGCAACGGGAGCGGCTGTGGCACTTCACGCAAAACATCGCCCGGGATATTGCTCCTCAGGAAAGAACAATAGTCTCCTCGCCCCCGGTCCAACCCGCGAGCGCACCTGCGCCGACGCCTCCCCCGGCGAAGCCCGACCCGTTGCGGCCGACGGACTACGGCATTTACGCGGTCACCGACAATCGTCTCGTGGAGCTGCCGCTCCTCCCCGGCAAGCCACCAGATATTCGCGTTGCGGTGTCGGCCGCGCTCAAGGCACCGAGTCCGACCGTGCTGCCGAATGGACACCCGAAATTCGTCGTGTTCCGCCGCGATTCCTCGACCAATGCAGCGGATCGGGCCGAGGTTCGCATCCTGGCCAGAGTCGCCCGGGAATTTTCCGCCGAGGCCGCCGGAAAGAGGCCGGATGACGGCGAGGCGACTTGGGTGATACGGAACGTGTCGTTCCTGTTCCGTTCATCGCCGCTCCCAAATGCGCCCGAGATGTACGAGTTGCATAGTGAGGATCCGGAGCTTGAATTGGCGCCGGGTCGCTACGCCCTGATCCTCAGGGGACAAGCCTACGATTTCACGGTCCCAGGAGAGATCACCGATGCCAGGCATTGTATCGAGCGCGTGGTCCTGACCACCGGGGTTCTCTATACCGATTGCAAGAAGCCCTGACGCCTTCCAATTTGCAACGCGACGCCTAGCTAGGTTGGAGCTGTCGGTTAACCGCGTCGGATCGATGGAGGCAACAATGCGTTCGTCCCTGCTCACGGCTCTCGTCATAGCAATGCTCGGCACCTCTACGGCGGCAGAGGCTCAGGGAACGCAGCAACAGGGGCAGAGGGGCCAGCCACAATCCGCGCGCCGGCCGGTTGCAACCCAGCCGAGCAACAATCCGTTCCAAAATCCCATTGGGCAAGGCGTGCCGCCGGCGGTCTCGGTGAATCCCAATATCAACAACAACAACAGCGGGCTGACCAATCCGCCGCGCTGAGCATTCGGCGGCGGCATCGCACGTCAGTGCAAGCGAAAATCTTCACCGCCGAACACACAGCATCGCAGTACAGCAGCAAGCCTACTCCGCGCTGACTTCGACCTCGATCGACGAATTGCCCGAAATCCGCATCGACGATCCCGTGATGCTCAGCTTGAAGGAGTCGCTTCCGCGAGCGCCCTGATTGGACAAGTAGCGGAACGAAGGTCCCTGGATGATGATCTGCCCTGATTTTGGCATCTCAGTGATGGCGATGTGATCGATCATGATCGTCGACCAGCGCAAGCCCTGGATGCACTGCCCGCCCGAAGCGATTTTGATCGACCAGCGAACCGTGTCGGACTGCAGCTTGAATGGCTCCGGATGCAGGAGACATGTTCCCCCGGCCAGGGCCGCCGTCGGAGACAGCGCCAAGACAAGAACAAAGGTGCGAAGCCCCGCTCTAATCAAGCTCCGCGACAAAGAATGACCTGGCGGTGCGCACTTGACCAACTTCAGCCAAAACCAAGCTGCGAACATTTTGGCGCGCCCGTGACGCTCGCGGAGCATGCGGCGGTTTCCAGATGCGTGCACCGCTGCGACAGCGTGACCTAGTATTGTACGCTCAAGCGTCAACATAACCATCGATATGCCTCGTTCTGGCCGTAAGCAAGTCAGCCAGTAACGTCCGGGCAAACCTCGACGAGATGGCCTCATCCCGTGACGCTCAGGTTTCTGACCAGTTTGAGTCCAAGCAGTGCATCGAATCGTTACGATCCAGTATTTGCGTGCCGTCGCCGCAACCGGCGTGGTGGTGCACCACTTCATAGGTCCCGCCTACTTCGATTCAGGCTTGAAGCAACCGCCCTCAATTGGTGAAGCGGGCGTCGATCTGTTCTTCGTGATCAGCGGGTTCATCATGTGGACCACGACGGGGCGCAGGCAGATCGGACCGCAGGAGTTCATGTGGCATCGCATCCTTCGTATCGTGCCGCTCTATTGGCTCTTCACTCTCGCCTATTTCCTAACCACGCTAGCCAGCAAGCACAGCCCTATCTCCACCCTCGACGTCATCAGGTCCCTATTCTTCGTTCCATGGTTCGACGGCCATTTGAGCCAGCGGATTTCTGCGTTCTATTTTCTTGGATGGACGCTGATGTACGAAATGTTCTTTTATTGTGTATTCGCCGTTACACTCGTCCTGCCGAGGGCATTGCAGCTCAAAGCGATCGTCGGATGCCTTTCTGCACTGATCGTCGTTGGCCTGCTTTTCGATTTTAAGGGAGGAATGTCTTTCGCCTATACGAGCCCGCTCCTCTTAGAATTTATGGCGGGATGCATCATCGGGAGGCTGTACGAGGCCAACTGCACTGCTCCGAAGCCATTGGCACTTGTTCTGATTGGCGGAGGCCTAGTTGTTTTGGTCCTGTCAGCAACGAACATGCCGGACAATTTACTTGAGAGAGCGCTGACCTGGGGTCTGTCATCAGCACTAATCGTTATGGGGATATTGAGCTTCGAGTTTGACGCGGAGAAACGTTTCAGCAATACGGCATTTCTGCTCGGAAACGCGTCCTACTCTATCTACCTCTCACACATCATCATTCTCCTTGTATTCAATTTGGCGATGAAGAGGACAGGGATGATACACGGCTTCGGCATTGATCAGACCTTCAGTTCGGCCGCCGCCTTTTACGGAATTTGCGGTAGCGCGTTGGCGCTTCTGGGCGGCGTGGCCGTCTACCAGCTCATAGAGCGGCCAGTGTCAAAGCTAATTGTGCTCGGCCTCGCGCAAAGAAGACCCGTTGAGGTGCCCGTTGTTCGAGAGAGGCTTTAACCCTTCGATCAACTGCCCTTGTTTTCTGGTTCCGCCGGGCTTTTCAGAAGTTCCCCACGTGGTATTATTACATCAGTACTATTCATTGATTTAGTGGCCGCGCGCCACATTCGCCAAATTCTGGGGCAGCACGTTGCGGATAAAGCTCGTTTTGGGGTGCCTAATACTTGTGCTGGCTTTGCCGATCGCCCTCATGAAGACAGGGCAGCCGATCGACGGCTGGCTGAAATATAGATCGATGCCCCCTTCTAGCCCTCGAGAGCGCGAAATACAGTTGGCGTTTGCCGACGGAAGTCTTTCGCCCCAGCAGCGATTTATTCAGCTGATAAAGTATTTTTCCGATGGCTTCTTTCGGCACGCGACCACGAATTTCGAGCGGGTAAACTATCCGGGCATCGGTGGCGGAGCAGGCTTTTCCGTCAACGGAATCGAGGGATTTGCCAGAACTGCGGTTTTGCTCGCGGCTTGGGTTCACGCTACTCGTTCGGAAGCTGAACCGAGCGAAGAGCGCCAAACAATAATTTCGGCTTTGAAGTCCGGCATATTGACTGGGACCGATCCTCAGTCCCGCTACTTTTGGGGGCAGATTGGTGACGACGATCAACGTGTCGTCGAGGGGGCCGATGTCGCCCGCGTTCTGTATCTCACGCGCGATGAGTTGTGGGAGAAGCTCTCTCCCCTGCAGCAAAATCAGATCGCGAAATGGCTGGAGACAGGGATTTTTGTGGAGACTTTGCACAACAATTGGCTTCTGTTTCCGGTTGCAATCAACCATGTCCTGAAGAGCCTTGGCCGCGGAACTCAGAGGGGTGACGCTGCAGCATTTGCAAAGTACCAGGATTTTAAGTCCAATTATCTTGAGAACGGTTGGTTCTTCGACAAACCGGAAGGCGTCGACTATTACAATGCGTGGGGCATCACCTATGAGCTCTTTTGGCTCAACCGGCTCTCACCAGACTTCGATTCCGATTTCATTAGAAGGGCGCTAACAGAATCCGCGGCGCTCACTTCGCATCTCATTGGGCCATCCGGCATTCCCATCATGGGCCGCAGCGTGTGCTATCGCACAGCGATACCCGTGCCCCTAATTGCAGTTTCGCTTATCGAGGACACTCCTCAGACCAGGGGAATGGCGCTTCGAGCGCTCGACCTGGTCTGGCAACATTTCATATCTCATGACGCTCTCCGTGACGGTGGTCTTACGCAGGGCTATTTCGACAACGATGCCCGGTTTGTTGACGTCTACACGGGGACAGGTAGCTGTCACTGGGGGCTGAGATCACTTACTCTCGCGCTTTTGCATAATGATCCAGACTCATTTTGGAAAAGCCAAGAACAGCCGATGCCCATTGAACTGGGATCCTTTCACATCGAGCTTCCGCGCCTGGGTTGGATCTTGAACGGCAATCACTCAACCGGCGAAATCACCATCGAGATTTTAAGCAACACCAAGGTTAAGCCACCGTGTGCCGACTACGGTTTCTCCCGGCGCTTGGCCGAGTTGGTTTCAAGACGTCCCCGGCGGCCGAATAACCACGCCGCTCAGTACGAAGCTCGGATCTATAGCACAGCTGAGCCTTATCCTCTGCGGGCCTGCAATTCCTGGCTTTGAGTTACTATTTGCAAGCTTCGCGCCCGCCCCCTTCACGACAACAAAAATTGGTCCAACGCCTGGACATACACCTCAGCCACCTGAGAATGCGTCACGAAGCAAGCCGCTGAAAATGACGTACCACAGGCCCAAACACTGGCGGTAGACGCGGATGAGGCCAGGCAAGGCAGGCCAAGCTGCGCAGTCTTGAACTTGATGAGCCATCACAAGTTTGGAGCACGAAAGAAAGAACTAAACACAAGCGGGAGAGCGCCTGCTCCGACAGGCCAATGAAGCCCGCAGCGGCCCTGGCCGAGTCGAAAGACTCTGGACGATCTCGCGACACAAAAGAATTTGCACATCTCCAGATCATCCATTTCCGCAGATTCAATAAGGCGATCGTTCGGCGTTCGCCGTCGGGATAGAACAGATCATCGCAATGCCTTCGCATTGTAGGAAGAAGATATCGATGCCGAGGCACGCTGAAAATAATCGGAATGGAACGGCACACTAGATCTAGCTTCATCAATTTTCTAACGAATGCGGAACGGTAGACAACAATGGTAAACCCGCCATGTATCGCAGGATATATGGCTCGATCGCCTTCTCGACCCTAGCTTTTCTCCGAAGCCGACCGAGGCCTCTTACAGATTGACCTTGCGAGGGAGCCGACGATGTCGTGGCCCTAGCGGCAACTTCCAGCCGACATACATCGAAGCTCGAAATCACGAAGATCGACAGAATTTTGTCATATTAGCTATGCCGGGAAAAATGACTTGCTCGGATTTTACGAGGACAATAAACTTCGCACATAATGAGCTAATCTATCTTCATCTTGGAATTTCAGTCCGAATTTTGAGCACGATGAAGAATTCTTGGGCACTCGCCACAGAGAGGCCCGCAACGACTTTTAGTCATTCACCGGCTATCTGCTGAAACCAAGAATGGAACTGTTCGTGGCTAAGGACTCGACGTTGGCTTCGCAATGCGCTCCGAAGAGGCTTCTCGTAACCGGCGGAGCGGGTTTCATCGGCTCGGCCGTGGTGCGTCGCCTCATCGAGACCACGTCGAGTGACGTCCTCGTCGTCGACAAGCTCACCTACGCGGGCAATCTGGATTCGCTTCGGCCTGTCTCCGCGAATCCGCGGTACCGCTTCGAGCAAGCCGACATCGCCGATGCTGCGGCCATGCGACGAATTGTGACGGCGTTCGCACCGGACGTTGTCATGCATCTTGCGGCCGAAAGTCACGTCGACCGCTCGATCGACGGGCCCGGCGAGTTCATTCAAACCAACGTCGTCGGCACCTTTGCACTGCTTCAGGCGGCCCTGGAGTACTGGCGGAAGCTGCCGTCGCAACGCAAGGACGGCTTTCGTTTCCATCACATCTCGACCGACGAGGTTTTTGGCTCGCTGGGTGCCACCGGCTACTTCAGCGAAGAGACGGCCTATCAGCCCAACTCCCCCTATTCCGCGTCCAAGGCCGCGTCCGATCACCTTGTTCGCGCCTGGCATCACACTTACGGCCTGCCAGTCGTGATCACGAACTGCTCCAACAATTACGGCCCCTACCACTTTCCCGAAAAGCTGATTCCGCTGACGATTATCAATGCACTGGAAGGCAAGCCGCTCCCGGTCTACGGCAAGGGTGAAAACATCCGCGACTGGCTTCATGTGGATGACCACGCGGAGGCACTCCTGCTTGTTGCTCACAAAGGCGCCACGGGACAGTGCTACAACATAGGCGGCCACAATGAGGCCACAAATATCGATGTTGTCAGGGCGATCTGCGCATTGGTCGATGAGCTCGCCCCCAATCCGTCGATCGGCCCGCGCGAACGGCTGATCACCTTTGTGGCGGACCGCCCGGGCCACGATGCACGCTATGCGATCGACGCTGCGAAGATAGCGCGAGAGCTGGGCTGGAAACCAAGGCACAGTTTTGAGAGCGGATTGCGCCAAACCGTGCAATGGTATCTCGACAATAAGACATGGTGGGAACGCGTGAGGACGGGCACCTATCGAGGCGAGCGGCTTGGCCTCGCAGTCTAGGGTCTTCAGCGTCCAGGATTTACCATGCTCAATGTCGTTCCTACCGCCATCGAGGCCGTCAAGGTCATCACGCCCAAATCGTTCGGCGATGTCCGCGGGCACTTCAGCGAGACGTACAACCAGCAGCGGTTTTTCGAGCACGGCATCACGCTGAATTTCATTCAGGACAATCAGGCCTTCTCGAAGGAGGCGGGCACCATCCGCGGCCTCCATTTCCAAACGCCCCCCGCCGCCCAGGACAAGTTGCTGCGCGTGTTGCACGGGAGCGTCGTTGACGTCGCAGTCGACTTGCGGCGCTCGTCGCCCACTTATGGAAAGTGGGTCTCGGAAGTGCTTTCGGCCGAAAACGGCAAACAGCTTCTGATCCCGGCCGGCTTTGCCCACGGCTATTGCACGCTGGAACCCGACACGGTCGTCCTCTACAAAGTAACCGCCTACTGGTCTCCGAAGGACGAGCGTGGCCTTGCCTGGGATGATCCGGATCTCGCGATCGATTGGCAGATGCCGCGAGACAAGTCTCTGCTCGCAGAGAAAGATACCCGCTGGCCACAGCTGAAGGCCCTGCCGACTTATTTCGATTGACTGGCGGCCTGAGTTAAGAGGGACAGATAAGGTATGAAGGTCGCAGTCACCGGCGGTGGTGGATATGTTGGATCGCACGTTGTGCCGGCCTTGCGAAAGGCGGGGCATCAGGTCGTCTCGATAGGACGACATCCATCTGGTGGCGACACTTCCGGACACCTCGCGGCTGACATCTTCGATGGCGACCCCGATCTGTACCGCCGACTCGGCAGCCCGGATGTTTGCATCCATCTCGCCTGGGAATTCGGCTTTGATCACGCCAACCCCGCCCACTTCGCGAATGTCGACAAGCATTACCGGTTCATGGAAACGATGCTGCGCGGCGGCCTGAAGCATCTTGTCACCGCCGGCACGGTGCACGAGATCGGCTTTCACGTCGGGGCGGTCAGCGAGGCGACGCCGGCGTCGCCGCGCCACCCCTATGGCATCGCCAAGAACTATTTGCGCCAACTTCAGGACTGGCTCTGCACGCAGCACGGCGCCGTGAGCCAGTGGTTGCGGTGCTACTACATCACCGGGGACGATCGTCGGAACAATTCCATCTTTGCCAAACTCCTGAAGGCAGCCGAAGAAGGCCAGAAGACGTTCCCGCTCAACAGCGGTGAGCTGCTCTGCGATTTCATCGATGTAGAGGAACTCGCGGGACAGATCGTCAAGGTGTCGTCACAGACGGAGGTCACAGGAGTGATCAACTGCTGCTCGGGCACACCGACATCCCTGCGAACGCGGGTCACGAAGTTCGTTTCCGACAACAACCTCGATATCGAGTTGCAATGGGGCAAGTTTCCGATGCGTCCGTACGATTCGCCGGCAGTCTGGGGCGACGTGACCAAGCTGACGGCGGCCCTCGCTGCGGCATCAGGACAGAAGAATTGAGATCTCGCGATCGACAAGTCCCGAAAGGATCATGAGATGACTGCGATTACCAAAGGCATCGTTCTTGCGGGTGGCAGCGGCACGCGCCTGCACCCGATGACGATCTCGGCGTCGAAGCAGCTACTGCCGATCTACGACAAACCGTTGATCTACTACCCGCTGTCGGTCCTGATGCTGGCCGGAATTCGCGATGTCCTGATCATCTCTACGCCGAGCGACCTGCCGAGATTCCGGCAGCTGCTGGGTGACGGCGAGAAATGGGGAATGTCGTTCAGCTATGCCGAACAGCCGAGCCCGGACGGGCTTGCGCAGGCCTATATCATCGGCGCCGACTTCGTCGCCGGTCAATCGTCCGCACTCGTCCTGGGCGACAATCTCTTCTACGGCCACGATCTGGTTCCGGTGCTGCGGCGGGCCAACCGCCAGGTCGATGGAGCGACGATTTTCGCCTATCACGTCAGCGATCCTCAGGCCTACGGCGTGGTGGAATTCGACCAGCGCAACGTGGCCGTATCGATCGAGGAGAAGCCACGCGAACCACGATCGAACTGGGCGGTGACCGGGCTCTATTTCTACGACCGGGAAGTCGTCGATATCGCCGCGAATCTGAAGCCTTCGAAGCGAGGTGAGCTTGAGATCACCGATGTCAACCGCGCCTACCTCGAACGGAAGCAACTGCGTGTCGAGAGAATGGGGCGTGGCTTTGCCTGGCTCGATACCGGTACGCCCGACAACATGCTCGAAGCGGCAGAGTTCGTCCGCGTGCTCGAAAAACGCCAAGGCTACAAGATCTGCTGTCCCGAGGAGATCGCCTATCGCTCCGGCTGGATCTCGGCCGATCAACTACAGCGCCTGGCGGAGCCGATCGCCAAGAGCGCCTATGGACAGTATTTGTTGCGCGTCTGCGCAATGCCTAAAGAGGATTATCTTTCTTGAGCGATGCTTCAGCCCCCAATCAGCTCCAGCTAAGGCCAGCGATGCACTGGAAGGTATTGACGCCGTTTAGCCCCTCGACGACGACGGGCTGGATACCCTCCTACATCTCCGATCCGAGCCTGACGTTCGAGGTGATCCCGTCCGACTATGATCATGATCGGTCTCGCCGCCTGTCCGGCTTGCGCGAGTGGATCGACTACGCGCGTCATGCCGTTCGGGCGTGGTTCAAGACGCCTTCGAAACCCGACGAGCAATTCGGCTATCTCACGAGCTTTCCTCAACTGCCGATCTGTCTCGCGCTGATCAAGCGCCTCACCTTTTCGAAGGTGCCGATCGTCGCATGGTGCTTCAATCTCGGATCGACCTACGATGGAGCCAAGGGCGTGCTCGCCCGTTTCGCTTCGCGCGCCATCGACATCTTCGTCGTTCATTCGACGGCCGAGATCGATATCTATTCGAAATGGCTGCGGCTGCCCCGGGACAAATTCATCTACGTTCCACTCTCGGTGGAAATGAAGGCATTGCCGCCGGTCGCCGGCGACACGGATCGTTTCGTGTTGGCGCTGGGAACGGCCAACCGCGACTACGACGGCCTGGTGAAGGCCCTCACTCCTCTCGGATACCGGACCATCATCGTCTCCGGCCCCAAGGCCATGGAAAACGTGCAACTGCCCGCCTTCATCGAACACAGGAGCGGCCTGCCGCTCGAGGAATGCCACAAGCTGAGTCGCGCCGCCGATCTCATCGTGATCCCACTCAAGGAGGTCGAGGCCGCCTCCGGCCAGGTCAGCTTCCTCGAGACCATGATGTTCGGACGGCCGGTGGTCGTGACGCGCGCACCGGGTACGGTCGACTATATCGAGGACGGCGAGACCGGGCTCCTGGTCGAGCCCGGCGACATCGAAGGCCTGCGCAGCGCGATTGCAAAACTATGGAACGATGAAGATCTTCGCCTGAGGCTCGGAAGCGCGGCCAGAACAAGCGTCGAGAATTCGTCCACGTTCCGGGCCGTCGCCCCGAAGATGTGCCAGGTACTTCATACGTTTGCAGCCCGATAGAAAGGCCACTTCTTGGCCAGCGCAACGAGCCCCACAATGCATCGAGATAACAATTTCAATTTCATCCGCGCCGTTGCTGCATTTGCGGTGCTGGTCTCGCATGCTTTTCCCATCGCGTGGGGTTCGCGCACCGTGCAGCCATTCGAGGCAGAGCTCCACATGCATGGAGGCTTGGGAACGCTTGCCGTCATTGTCTTCTTTACCGTCTCGGGCTATTTCATCACGCAAAGCGCAGTTCGCAGCAAGAGCACTTTCGATTTCTGGACGGCACGGTTTCTGCGGATTTATCCCGGCCTGTTTATTTCGCTGCTGCTGACAGTCTTGCTCGGTGTCGGCCTCTCCACACTGGATTTCGCGCAGTATTTTTCCACGCGAGGAACCTTCTCCTACGTTCCCTCCGGACTATCGCTCCTTTGGGTGCAATATGAGCTACCCGGCGTATTTGACGGCAACCCGTTCCCACAACTGGTGAATGGTTCGCTCTGGACACTCTTTTATGAAGTCCTCTGCTATGTGATGGTCTCGGTTCTGGCCGTGCTCGGCATTCTCCAGAGCAAGACTGCGCGTGCCGCTTTCTTTGCCACCTACCTGGTCCTGTATGTCGTAGCAAAGCTGATGCTGATGTCAGGTCTCTTTCCCGGTTGGGTCAGCAAAGGCGCCATCAATTTCCTGACCCACCTGTTGGATCTGAGCCCGGCTTTCGTCATCGGAATGCTGTTCTACGCTTACCGTGATCGGCTGCCGCTCAACTTCGCGATCTGCGCAACGCTCCTCGCGTGCACGGCATTGTCGGCCAACACGCCATTCTACCGCGAGATGATCCTGTTCTCCGTCGCCTTCTGCACGTTCTACATAGGTTTTCGGTCACTCAAGGTGCTCTATCCCTTCAATAACCTTGGCGACTATTCCTACGGAATCTACATTTACGCTTTCCCCATCGAGCAACTTGTAGCCTACTTCTTCAACGGCATTTCGCCGCTAGGCATCATTGCGATCGCTACGCCGCTCACGATCGGGATCAGCGCCGCATCGTGGCACACGATCGAGGCTCCCGCTCTGGCGCTTCGCTCCAGGATCGCGCCGCTCATGTCGATGAAACGGGCCAAGGTCTCGACCTAAAGCATGATCCGAAAAGGTGCGCAGCGGCTTTCCGACAAGATCATGCGCAAACAACAAGCTAAAGCGCGATGACGATTCATCCTGATCTCATCCTGCTTTAGAGCCTGACGGCGACGAGCTCAGGCAGGCGCGAAGCCGTCGCGACGCTTAAGTCTGGGTCGACTGTTTTTCCAGCTTGAGCTTGCGATCGAACTTCGTCGCCACGCCGAGGATGTAGCCGAGGAATCCGATGTTGGCCAAGGAGCCGGCCAAGCTGAAGAGCGCAACCGGCACGATCGGGTCGGTCTTGACGAAGAAGTTGATCGAGAGGGCGCCAAGCCTCACGATGATGCTCAGTATCTCATAAACCAGGTACGCGGGCTGGACGCGATAGACCGACGCTGCCGCAAAGGCGGGTCTCGTGATGATCGCGGTCAGAAACACGAAGGACAGGAACTGGCTGTAAGTCCCCGCTTCAGTCCATTTGGCGCCGAAGACCAAGCCGAAGATCTGCGGGCCAAGGAGGATCAGAATCCCGAAAGGCAACGCCGTGATCGCACACAGCGCACCGGTCGCCTTGAGGAGCAATGGACGCGTTTCCTGGCCGTGATTTGCGAGCTCGGCCAGCCGCGGAAAGAAGACGTCGTTGATCGTCTTTGCGAGCAGCCAGGCGGGAGCTCCCAATGCGGAATTGCACAAGGAGAAAAAGCCCGCGGCGACGTGGCCGTGGAAGACCGCCAGCAGCAGAAGCGGACTGCTTTGCGATACCGCGCTGACCAACGTCTGCGGCGCCCTGAACAGCGGGAAGTCGACATATCGGCGGGCCATGAGCCGCGTTCGTTGCACGGAGACCCACGCCGGCCAGCGTTGACGACCGACGTTCAACCAAAGCAGAAATACGATCGAGCTGAACGGGCTCGCGAGCAGCGACACGAGGATCAACGCGAAAGCCGTAGGCCAGAATACGCCGACCAGCACTTTCGAAAGGCTCACGACGATCGCCTGGGCGATGATGACCCTGGCAGATGTGGCGTATCGCTTCTTTCGGAGCATCCATTGCTGGGCCGCCTGTAGCAGGGCTTCAAAGACCACCTGAAGCGGCAGCACAAACAGGAGAAATTGCGTGGTCTCGACGTGACCGAGCCAACCCAGGTAAAGGCCGATGCCCAGCAACAACGCGGCGGCAACGGCAAACGACGACAGCAAGCTCACCCAGACCAGCGCCAGAGCATCGTCGTCATGGGCCGGCAGCACGATGGCGGCGGAGTAAGTCAGCGTCGCGACCGCGTTGACGAGCACGACGATCGCCATGAACGTCCCAAGCGCGCCGAAGGCCGCCGGGTCGAACAACCGACTGAGGATCGGCGACGCCGCGACGGTGATCACCTGAGCCGCGGCCGTGCCCGTCAGCACCACGGCGATGCTACGCACCAGTGGACGGCCCCAGTAACTGCGGATCAAGCTGGTTAACGACATGCAGGGCTTGTTCTAGCGAGAGAGCCTATCGTCACGGATAGACGGCCCAAGGTTAGAGCCTACGAAGCGACGATATTTCAACGCCGCCCCCTCCGTTTCTGGCCCGGTCGAGATGCAGATTGTCGCAAATGGAGCGGTTCGGCGCAGCCCAATGCGATGAAGACGGCGCTCACTAGCACATCGGATTGGAGGCCGAAAGGCGGATATCGCCACCCTCGAGGCGGGTGTCAATGCGCCTCCGAGGTCCTTGCCTCGACACCCGATATCAGCGGAAAGATGGACTTGACCGCCGCCAGGCTACCCTTCTCCGAGAAGTGGCCATAGTCGATATAAAGCAGTCCCGCGCTCGTCTTGAAGGAGCAAAGGGTCTTCTCACACAGGAGATCGAAGGGGGAGATATAGTGGGCTCCCTCCGATTGTAGCCTTATTTTTTGTTCCAGGGCTTCGTCGTAGTTGGCGGCGTACCAGTTCGACCTCTCCTTCAGCCTGACGGCCAGCGCGCGTGTATCGATCCCGAATTCTGGAGACTGGCCAAAAACGAAGACGTCGGCACCGGCGGCCTCGATCTGTCGAACGGTGTCGCGGAGATCGAAACCGCCGCGGGTCGTCAGAAGGCCCCACCGCGCGCTCAGGATGACCTTCTTGATGCCGAGCTGCTTGATGATCTCCAGACCGTGGGCGTTGAAGGCTTGGCAATTCGGCAGCTTGTAGGAGAAATACTTAAGGACGGGGGGACAGCCGGCCGCAGTATACTGATAGATGTTCGCATTCACCTGCGTGCCGTACGCGATGATGCCAGGCACGTAGTGCGCGGCGAACGAGTCACCCCAAAGCAGCACGTTCTCGCTATATCCGTGCGTCAGCGCGCACTTCTTTGCGTCCCACTTCTCGAATGTCTGCGATCCGTCCAGAAAACAGACTCCATTTCGCCACAACCCAGGACCGGCCGCGGCAGCCACCTGCATGTCGGGAAATCTTGCAGGAAATCCTGCCGACAGCGTGCCGACGGATCCGAGCATCACCAGGAACGCGACCGCGGCGCCCCAGGACGCAAAAACGACCTTTCGCGTCATCACGGCCCCGCCTCGCCTGAATGGCGTTTCGATGAACCTCCAGGAGAGAATGGCCAAGACGAAGCTGGCTACGATGATGAACAGGACCTGGAGCGCCTGGGGGTTCTGCAACAGATAGTACCGCATCATGACCGTGATCGGCCAATGAACGAGATAAAGTGAATAAGAGATCAGGCCAACCAGCACCAATGGCCGGACACTCAGGAGCCGTCCAACCCGTGTTGCGTTATCGGTTCCGGCGAATATGACGAGAAAGCTTCCGATGCATGGAAGCAATGCGGACACGCCCGGAAAGGGTGTCGCGTCACTGTAGGAGAAGACGCAGAAGCCGATCAGCGCGAGGCCTGCGGCTGCCAATAGTTCAGCCAGCCACGGAGCAGGCCTCGGAGGCGGCGTGAGCACCAGCATCGCCCCGAGCAGAATCTCCCAGGCGCGGGTCGGCAAGAGGTAGAAGTTCGCGGTTGGCGCGGTGTAGGTCGCCGAGATGCTCAGCAGCAACGAGAGCAGAAGGATCGGCCAGAACAGATAACGCCACGTCCGCTCAAAGAAGTACCTGCTCGCCACCATCGAGAGCGGCATCAGGATGTAAAACTGCTCTTCGACGGACAGCGACCAGGTATGCAGGAGCGGCCGAAACAGCGACGACGCATCGAAGTAGCTCGAGCTCCGCCAAAAATAGACATTCGAGACTGAAAGGACCGAAGCGATCAGGCTATTGGATAAATCAACCAGTTCTTGCGGCAGCAGGAGAAAAAGTGCTGCCGCAAAAGTGAGGCAGAGCGTGGCCACCAAGGCGGGAAATATTCTTCGAAATCTGCGCTCAGCCGGCGATTGAAAAATGACCAAATTCTATTTCCGCGCGAATCCCCTTGGTGATGACGTAGCCGGAGATGACGAAGAAAACGTCGACTCCGACGAAGCCTCCCGAGAAATAGGGGACCCCTGCGTGAAAGAAAAGAACAGGAAGAACTGCGACAGCTCTCAAGCCATCGATGTCAGCACGGTACTGCATAAGATTCCGGGAAGAAATTCGCAGTTCTCTTGTGTGGACAAAAGTTGTCATTTCCGTGGAATGGTTTTCGGAACCATCACAAATGATGACCGTTTCCGCATGCGCGGAAGCCGAAATGACGGGCATGGAGGCGCTAAGATTAATGCAGAGAGGCATGGCCATCGGTCCTCGAGCGCTGGCACCGACAGCGCCGATCGGATAAAGTGAAAGCCAATTTCGACCTGCTATTTACCCCGGATCGGCGACGAATAGATGAACCTCGCAAGAGCAGCGCTCTTTTGGCTCTTAGCCACTCGTACCAGCGCCGAAATCGTCATAGGACTTTTCGGCAGAACGAGTGGCGGCGATGAGGGTGGCTATTCGCTCGGCGCGCTGTTCAATATTGCGGCGCTTCTGATCGCAACGGTGGCGTTGCTCTATTGGTCCCGTTCGCGGTCAAAGCTGCCCATCCTGATTTGGGCGCCCTACCTTGTCGTTGCTGCCGGTTCGCTCGCCTATACCACAGAGCTGGGGGACAGCGTAAAACTATTGATGAGCACGTTGACGTTCCCGGCAATCTTTTTGTCGGCATTCATCCTGCTGCGAACAATAGAGGACGTGGCCAATCTATTCCTTTGCATCATCTACTCGTCGATCATTTCGACTATAGTGGCCTTCTACCAAATTGCGACCGGAGGCCTCGGAGGACTCTCTGGCGATCGGCTGCAATCGACGTTCGCCCATCCGAACGTCTTTGCGTTCTATTTGATCGCCGTCATATGCGCGATTTTGTACTATAATTTGATCGCTCATCGCTACATCACGGCGACATGGCGAGTGTTCCTGTTTTCCTACATGTTCGTCTTGCTTGCCTTTCTGCTTATAACTCAAACTCGGGCGGCATGGCTCGGAATGGCCGCCTTCATCGTCATCTACGCAGTCGGCGTTGACCGCAAGCTGCTTGTGGCTCTGCCTTTCGCTCCGCTTGTCTTGATGCTCCCGGTTGTTTCCCAGCGTTTCGAAGGCATCGGGGCCGAGCCTACAATCACCTTCGAGGACGTCCAAAGCGGCTATGTGGTCGCCAATTCCTACGGTTGGCGTCAGCTTCTCTGGGGACGTGCGTTGGAGGACTCCGCAGACGCCCGCGTGCTCGGCAAGGGCCTTGGCACGCTCGGCAAAAATGCTCTTCACTTCTTCCCGCTCTCAGAGCACGCAACTGAGGCTCACAGTGCTTATGTCCAGACGATCTACGAACTTGGGATCGTTGGATTGCTCGGCTACTTGATACTCTACCTCGGGGTCATTGGTGCGGTTTTCATCTACAGACGCCGTGCCCCCCGTCTGGCGTACATCGTCATCGGCTTCGGGGTCGTCAATCTGCTTATCAGCTACTCAGATAATCTGCCCTATTATCTGTCATACAACTGGTACGTTTGGGCCATATTCGGCGCGGATTTCGCGCTGCGATTTGGTGTCCTCCAACCAGCACCGAGACGGCTCCAGACATTTGCCGAAATGCCATCTTCCTCTGCAACAGCGGCTCAGCCAAGGTAGGCGCTGGTGTCAGCAGTATTTAGCCAATCTCTTCGTCACCTAATCTCAACGGAAAGACCATGAATTCCCAGTCAGCAGACCCGTCAAGCGCCGGCATCAGGCCTGTCATCGGATTTCTGACCTTGGCGATCGGTGCCCGGGATTACATCGACCAAGCCTACTACCTCGGCCTGTCGCTCAAGGCCAACATGCCGCGATATCCGATAGCCGTCGTCACGGATGATGAAACTGGAAGGCTGGCCAGCATCTACGATCACGTCGTTCCCGCACGACGGTCGCTTGGGCGGGGCGTTCGCCAGAAGATGTACATTGACCAGTACACGCCCTTCGAAGAGACATTGTTCATCGATGCCGATTGCATTGCGGCTCGGTCCTTCGAACGTGAGCTGGACGAAGTTCGCAGGTTCGACTTCACCCCGGTTGTTCAAAGACATCTTCGGCCAGGCGATCGCGATGAATACTTCCTGGATTTGCCGGACCTAATGAAGCGCATGGATCTGCGTGCCCTGCCGAAGTTCAACGGCGGCGTCTACTTTTTCCGAAGGTCTGCTGTCAGTAACCGCGTGTTCGAAGCTGCCCGCCGCATTCAAAGCGAGCCTGCCGAATTTGGGCTGAAGGCATTCGACGCAACCGGACCTGGCGACGAACCTGCCTATGCGCTCGCCATGGCGCGCTACGACATCTCCGGATATGAGGATCAAGGTCGCCTAATGCGGACGCCTGTGGGCCTTCGCGGCATGCTGTCGATTGATCCTGTACAAGGAGAATGCAACTTTGTGAGGGCGGAGGGGCGCGTTACGCCCGCAATTTGCCATTTCGCCGGCGACTACCGCTTCATGCCCGAATATTATTGCGCACGGGTAGCACTGGAGCGGCGCTGCCCGGTCGAAGCTGTTCCATTCTATTTGCAGGGCCTCATTCGGGTGGAGCTAGCACGACAACGGCTAGCTCGCCGGGTTCGGTGGCTTCGCGGCTCGGCGGAGAGGCGCCTCGCATTGATCTTCACAATGATGGGGCTTCGTACCTTATCGAAGGAGCCCGTAATCCGTCGCTAGGTTTGGGAGAAGCCTTTGCGGCCCCAGACGCGCACAAAGACTAGGCCACCGAAGAGATCAAAGATTGATCTGAACGCCCTCTGCGCGATCGGCTCTATGGCAACAGCGATGAAAGCGGCAGCCAGCACCATCGCAACAAGAGTAAGTCCGAGCGCGGGGTAACGATCAAGACCCATGCGAACAAGATATCCCATCAAGGCTCCACCTACTGCGTTGTGCAACAGATATAGAGGGTATGTTGTCAGGCCCAAGGTCCGAGCAACGGCTAACGCTTTCTTCTGATCGCGAAAGACGTAGTTGAATTTCGCTGACATATACAGCAGGGCAACACTGGCAAGCCAAATGTATGCTCCGGTAAAAGCACCATTCTGAGCTACACACCCGATAGTCACGAAAGAAAGCGAAATCCATCGCCACGTAGTTGATCGATCGAAGATCAAGAGCCATATCACGACGCCTACCGCGAAGAAGCACCCGTGACAAATCAACAACAACTCCATCACTCGTTCATGGGGTAAGGGCAACAGTGGCTCTCCGGTCAGGAACGACCAGCTTCTTCGCGCGAGCCAGAATACCGTGCTTACGCCTCCCACGAAGATGATCGAGCCCTCGAGCCATCTAAATCTCTTGAGAAGAAGTAGTAGGTAGACCAACGCGTAAAACGCGATTTCTATGGGCAGCGTCCAATATACCCAGTCGAGCCATGGACCGAATGGCGAGATCAGCAAGGATTTCACGAGCTTTACGAGAAGAACCGAGACTGGCTCGGCATTCACGGCGAGCAACGCAGCGAACGACAGCGGGGCGATCAGCCATACAGCCGGGACAAGCCTCACAAAGCGTCCTCGGAGAAAATCGTAAGCCGTAGAACCATGCGCTGAATAGGCGATGATAAATCCAGAAATTACAAAGAAGATCTGTACGCCTACCGAACCAAATTCGAAAAACCGTAGCTCTTGAAACTGCACCGAGGATTTGGCTGCAGTTCGTGCTGTAGCTCCTGGGCCCCCGGCCCAGACAAAGAAGCAAAGATGAAAACACATCACAGTTAGTGATGCAGAGAATCTAAGTAGGTCGACGCCTAAAATCTGCTTTGCCGGCAATTTATGAGAGGCATCGAGGGACGAAGGGGCGGTTTGCGGCATCTTTCACTACTAAGCTGAAATCACACAAAGTATAGGGTAGCGTCGGGCGCAGGCGACCACTCCCGACCGCCTAGAACTCAGTGGGATGGCTTTGCTCTGCCCCTCGCCCTGATCTAAGCGTCGTCATCTAAGCACTTTTCTCAAAGGATAGGGACCGTTACATCGCGCTTGAGTTAACGCCGCAAAGAACGCGCACTCCGTTCGATGGGCTGCGCCGCTCCACGAAGAAGCGCATCGGCCGGCCCTTGGTCGCAAAAACGCCAAGGGCTCAGCTCAAGTCGCCTGCAAGGCTTCGATTTGTTCGCGAGCCAAGTATGACGAATACTATTAGCAGCAACGCAAGGATCTAAGGCGTCGAACTGCTGACGCTCCTCGCGCCCAGGCCCGTGGTACCACTATTGAAAAAGTTATTGGACGGGTTGGTGACGCTGTTTGCGAGGAAAGTCTGCAAGGTGCTCGACCCGCCGAAGCGATTGGTCAACGGATCCACCTGGCCACCGCTGGCACCACCGGAGAAGCCGCCCGCGCCGCCGCCAACGCTGCCGATCAGCTGGTTCCCGGTAATGGCTGCATATTGCTGCTTCGCATCGGCCGAGTTCGTGCCGACGATCTGCGTTTGGATGTCGCTGGCGAAGTTGGGATCCGGGCGGATGCACTGGTTTGCCGCGAGCCCGAGGCCCGTCCCGATCGCCTTCTGCAAGTCGGAACTCGGAAGTGGATCCGTCTTCAAGAGGCCGATGACCAAAGGCAGCGTGGCGGGGTCGCTGATGAGGAGATCCCGAACATCAGCCGTCACCTCTCCGGGCGGGCGCTGCGAACCAGCGCTTCCCAAAAGTGACGAAGGATTGGCCGTGAAATCGGCAATCTTCTGAGGGGACGCGGCTCCCGGACTGCAAGCCGCGGAGGCTTGCTGAGCCCCTCCGACCACCGCCAGCAGGAACACTGCTGACATCACCCCCCTAAAGCCAACGCGAAAATCCCCAAGAAATGCTGCCATTGTCATTAGACACCAAACTGTCAAACGGCGCTTGCCGCAATTATTAATAACCTATTGACATTGATAGCACATTTCGATCGTTCCGTCCAGAGATCATGGAACAGACAACCGATCGCTCCCGCCGGACGACTGGGCCAATCCGGTTCCAAGTAACACCATGATACTTATGGAAAATCCAGGAATTTGCAGGGAGAAGTCCAAGAGCGAATGGAGGAGCCCGAGCATTCCTGCCCAAAAGGCCATCACGGGAAACACGCGGTCGCGCCGGCGACGGGCCATGGCACGTGCCAGAGAGGCCATCACAGCGACCCAAACGGCGGCGATCAGTCCGGCGAAGGGCAGGCCCATTTCGGCTGCGAGCTCTAGCGGGGTGCTGTGGGCGCGATCCCATACCCCTCCGATAGGCACTTCGCGGCTGCGATATTCTGGGAAAACCCACCTGAATGTGCCGAGCCCGGTCCCGAGAAGAGGGTATTCCCGGATGATCTCAAGCGTCGATCTGTAGGCCTCCGCCCGGCCGCCGCCGGAAAGCCCTCCCGTATCGAATCGCGTGTTGACGGATCCGCCCAAGACCGAACTCAGCAGGACAGCAGCGCCGACAATCGTCACAACGGCCATCGCGGCGGCCCGCCAGCTGCGGACCCAGACGCGGTAGTACGACAGCACGCCTCCGGCGATGACCAGAAGCGTGGTGCTGGTGCCGAGCCGCGAGCCTGTCATGAAGCTGGCCGAGAGCGTCAAGAAGAAAGCGACGGAGCAGATCAACGTTCGACGCGATGGACGTTCGAACAAGGCCCGAATGATGTGGCGTCGCGAGACCTCGCGGAGCCTCAGGCTCCGGGCGCAAAGCAGCAACCACGCCAAAGCGCTTGCCCCCAGATACACAGCAGCCGTGTTGGCGTTGATGAAAGTCGTCGTCAGGACGTCGCGATAGGCCACCTTCTCGAGCCAGAGCACATGATCAGGCACAGCAAGAAAGCTGACAATTCCATACACCCCATAGAAGAGGCCGGACCAGGCGAAGATCTCGAGGAGCAAGGCCGCAGACCACCTGCTCCGGCCGAGGCAAATCCCGCAGAACAGCGCAAGCGTATTGGCGATCTGGGCTCCGGCCGCGCTGCTCGGCAGATCGCGTACCGCACTGATACGAGCGGTTGGCTCGGTGCCGAGCAGCGCCGAACTATCGCGCCAAATCGGATGGGCAAGCGCAGCAAGAGATGGCGACAGCGGGATGAGCTGCAACGTGACTACCAGCAGCCAGCTGCAGATCACGAGGCCGAACACCGCAAGCACGGCGAGGCCACAGACATTGCGCCACACGCAATACAAGGCTATTGCCGCCAGCAGGGTAACCCAAACCGCCAGCACGTTGTTCTGTACCGAGCCAAATATCAGCGGCACCGCAGCGAGCACGAGCCCGAGAGCGTAGGTTGCCAATCTTTCGCTGAGGGGTATCTCGATTGCGGCAGCCGTCTGCTCTTCAGCTGCAGCCTCCTGCCGCCCAGCAAATATTTGCGACTGTCCAGACATCGCTAATCGGCCTGAACCGACCGCGACTGCCTACGATAAACGTCCGGCACGAGCGAGAAGTTGATGGCCGCGCGCAGATCGACCGGGTCTGAGATCACGCGCTGTTGCAGCAGCAGCCTCTGAAACTCCTGCCATCGCCCCAGATCGAGCTCAGCCATCCTCGCCCCAAAGGGCCTGATCAGATCGCGCTGCTGCTCGAGCATAGTCATCGAGCGTTCTGGCGTCGCTGCGCGCCCAATCGCCGCAGCAACGAGCGCAGCCGTTCGACGTGGATCAAGATCGGCTCGCGCCCAGGATGCAAGAAGCGCGGAGACGAAGGTTTCGGCCGAACTGGACGACCTTGCCAGCATCTGCGTCGAGGCGATGTAGACCGTCCCCGGAATGTGGATCTTGAAGGCCCCTGGATCGAGTACACGATAGGGAAGCTTGAGCCGGCGCAACTCCGCGCCCTCAACTTCCAGGTAGCCGGCCAGAACATCGATGGCACCAGCCATGAGCTGTTCCACCGTGCCGGTGGCTTCGGTCGCCTTAACCAGGCTGCGCTGCACGGCGTTTCGGCTGATGAGCGCTTCGACGACAAACCCGACCTCGCTCGACGCCCTGTAAGCCAGAGTCTTGCCAACCAAATCCGAGGGGGTCTGCAAGGACGTCGTGTCGAGCGCGAACAGGCGGATTGAGCTTGCAACATAGGAACCGGCGATCGCGACAACCGGCATACCTGCGGCGCGCGCTCGCAGAAATGCCATCGCGGAGACATGCCCGATGATGCGATCGCTGGCAGCTACGGCCTTCACCACGTCGTCGTCATCAACGCCGACCTCGAGGCGTGAAGACAACCCGGCCTTCTGAAAAAGGCCATCGTTGATACCAAGCACGAGGCCAGCGGCAGCCTCGGTCAGCGGACCATTCCACTTGATGATCAGCGCTTGCGAGGCCGATTTAGCTTCCTTGACTGCGATGGGCGACCATTCTCTGACCAAGAGAGAGGCCGCAATCAAGGACATGAGCCCGACGAGCACGCCCAACAACATCGCACGCGGAAAGAATCTCCTCGAGATGGATCGTGATGGCCTGCCGTGGGCACGCCACCCGTCCCGTCTTGGTCTTCCATGGCGCCTAGTTGGCATATTCGCGAAATGAATACTGAAAATCGGAGTAGGAGAAGATTCCGAGGATGTGTTGCTGACGACGATAACCGCCAACCGACATCGTCGTGCAGCTATCAGTCTTGTAGTAGCAGGCTCGAATCCGGATCTGCTTGCCGCAGTGATTGTCGAGAATGAGGATGTGATTGAAGACGTTCTTGTTGAGCGCCTGACTTTCCGCCGTCGACGACACGGTGAGACATGGCTTACCGGTCGGATCGAGGCTGCGGGGGCGCGAGACCGTGAAACTCTTGGGCTGCGTCAGCGGAGAACTCGTCGCGAACTTGCCGGAGCCACCGACCGTTTCCTCGGACAAAGGTTGGTTGGCGAGACTTGCCTGTCCGAATGCAGGCCCGCCTCCGACGCAGATCGTGCCCAGCACAAATGCCACTAAGATCTCGCGCAAGCAATTCGCGCGACCGGCGAAGGTGAGGACCGTTCCGATGGCTCGAGCCATCGTCTTTTCAAGCATGACTGCGCGCATCTTCCGCATCACGTTCCAAATTATTGCTGCCATCCCAATGGGTCGCGCAACTTCACTCCGGGCACCGCAAGATCCGCACCTTCAGCACGGGCCATGCGCGCAAATTGATATCGCATGGTCGGATCCGTCCACTCCAGCTCCGACAGCAATTTATCGCGAATAGGCCAGCCCGCCCCCAAAACGTTACGCACGGCGGTGGCGAGCAGGCCCGAGTTCACCAATGTGGCAAATTCGGTGCGGACGGCACGCTTTTGATCTTCCGCCAACAACTCATAAACCGCAAGGGAATAGACATTTCGACGGACGGCTATCCATCCCTCAGCCGGGGCCAGCCGGTACGACATCGCAAGGCTGGCAAGCTCCGGTCCGGCCGGAACTCCCTGGTTGATCCGTATCCAGTACCGGATGAACCAGAGGAAGCCTTCGGTCGGAGCACATGTGATCGCCTTGTCGAGTGCTTCGCGCGCTCCGATGAGCTGTTGATCTGCCCGCTTCGGGTCAGCCGCGGCCACCGCCTCCTCGTATAGACGGGTACGAATGATCACGTCGCTGCGGAGCTCAATTGGATTGCACGGGACCCGCTGTTCGGCGGCTTTCAGCTCGGGCAGCAACGCTTCGAGCCGATCGAACCGATCCGAAGCCAAAATTCGCGTGGCGACTCCATTCAGGCGCGTCTCGTTATCGGGGTGGAGGAGGAAAAACACACCCCATCCCCCTGCCAGGAGACAGGCACAGGTCGCAAGCAGCCTAACGGTGAGCAGCAGGCGCAACGATCCTTCTAATCGACATAGCCATATCGATGGTAATAACGATTTCGATAGTAATCCCCGCGATAGGCGTCGTAGCGGCCAAGGGCTGCGATATCCACCTTGTTCAGCACTATTCCCATCAGCTTTTTCTGCACGCCCGGCGCTTCTTCCAGGCATCGTTTGACGACGTCGATCTTGGTCTCGGCCCATTCCACCACCAGGGTATAATGGTCCACGATACGCGACGTGCCACGCACGTCGATAACAGGCGCGAGCGGCGACAAGTCGACGATGATGAGATCGTAGTGGTTTCGGAGCGCCTTGAACAATCTCTCCATCGGAGCCGAGGCCAGCAGATCGGCCGAATTTGACGATCGCGATGCGATCACGCAAGGAAGGAAGTGAAGTGTGGACTGACTGTCCGTCCAGATGAGGTCTTTCAGCTCCGCTTGACCGAGAACGAGTTCGATCAACCCTGCCTGCGCATCCGGCGAGAAGCGCCGGGTCAACGATGGGTTGCGGATATCGCAGTCCACCAGAAGCGTGCGCGTGCCACTCATCGAGCTCGCCTGCGCTATGGCGCCGGCAATCGTCGATTTACCTTCATTGGGCAATGACGATGTGATGCCAATGATCTTGCAGGACGCCTCATCCCTGCTCAAATCGATTGCCATCTTGATCGCTCTCATAGCTTCCGCAAAACGAGAGAATGGTGCGCGGGTCACAACACCGGACATGGTCTCGGTGACGTTCATCTGTCGGCCCTGAAGCTGAGCACCCGCAGGATACTCCGAAGGGACGACCTGTTGCTCGGGTTCGCTCCTGCCCCTCAGTTGGCGCCAACCAGAGGCCAGTTTGGCCACCGTTCTCGCTTTGCTCCAGCCCGTCTGGGGCAGCTCTTCCGGCTGAACGCGCGGCACGACCGCCAGACAACTCATGCCCAGCATCGCTTCAACTTGCGGCGCCGTACGGAACACGCGATCCATCATGTCCCTGATGAACGCACCTGCTCCAGCAAACAAGCCGCCGACGAGCAGGCTGCCGAGGAGCACGAGCAAGGTCTTCGGTGACGACGGACTCAGCGAAATTGCGGCCGGCGTGATCACGCGAGCTTCGGTAATCGGAAAGGACTGCTGCTGTACCGATACCATGTACATCTGCAGGAAATTGTCGGAGAGAGCACGCGCGCTCTGCGCGTTGCTTTCCAGATCGCGCAGCACGATCTGCGCCTGGCTGGTGTCGTTGGATTGGCTGATCGCGTCGTTGAGGCTCTTCTGGCTGGCCTCCTCGCGCGATTTCGCGATTTCCAGATCACTCTTGAAGCTTTCGGCCGTTCGCCTCAGCTCGTCCTTGATCGACCGCCGGATCTCGCGCATCTGATTGCGCAGATTGATCACCGCAAGATGGTTCGCACCGTAGCGATTCGACCAGTCCGATTCCTTCGCCGCATAGTCGAGATAGGTCTGACGCAGCTTGACGATGACCGGATTCTGCATCGTGTCAGCCACGGTCGCGAGGTCGTTGAGAATGACGTTGCGGTCTTCGTCATCAGACTTCAGAATCGCCGTGATGCGCTCGAGACGGGCTTGCGCTTCCGCGCGTTGCGCCCGCGCGGTGGTCAGCGCACTATTGATCTCCGCCAGCTGCTGCTCGCTAAGCAGCCGACCGCCCGCGTCGACGATGTTGTTCTTGGCCTTGTAGTCGGCAACCGCGCGCTCGGCAGCCGAGGCCTGCGCCCGCAGTTCCTTCATGCGATCCTGGAGCCACACCGCGGCACGGCGAGACGCGTTGTACTTGGCCTCGAGAGAGTCGACGATATAGGCCTCGGCCACCGCGTTCGATATCTGCGCGGCGCGGTCCGCGGATGTCGAACGATATGATATCTCGATGACGTAGCTCAGTCCCACGCGTTTAACGGCGAGGTTCTTCTGAAAGCGACTCAGCGCCTTGCGCAGTTGCTGATACTCGGAAGGCGGCGTGGGGCTCGAGAAAAGAGAGAATACGGCGCCCAGGACATTGCCGACGAGGCCGCCGCTATCGCCGGTAAATTCAGGTTCATCGACCAAGCGCAAGTCCTTGATGACCGAAAGGGCGATCGTATCCGACTTGATGATCTCGACCTGGCTGTCGATCATCGCCGATTCAATCGGCGCGTCGGCTGCAGCCGATTGTTGCTGCTGCATCAGGTTGATCTTGCGACTGTCGATGATCAGGCTCGCAGTGCTCGTATACATGCGCTGCGCGGTGATCACGTAGAGCAGCCCAAGAGACACGCACGCCAGGAAAACGAAGATCATCAAGGGAAGCTGCCGCGAGACCAGCCCCTTCAACGCCAGGATGGCATCGCTGATCGACAGAAGCTCGGGCTCCGGAGCCTCAACGTTGACTGAAGGCAATCGGCTATGAAGCATGCGCGGAGTACTTTGTTGTTTGAGGAAAGCGATGCTGCGCTGCACTAAAATAGCATAAGCATCACGACGAATGTGAGGCGTTTGGCAAAGGCAAGCACTTCATGAATCGCATCTGGCAGCTATTTCTCAAATATAATCAGTCTCTTGGCGAAGGTCAATCGCCGGCCGGGCCCATCAAATAGTCAGCGCAGTTGAGATGGACGAGCAACCGGGCCCTACGCCGCTGAGGCGAGCGAATCCGGACCGGAAGCCTCTTTTCGAGACGCCCTCCCCTTGCGACGATCAACAGGCCTAGCAAAGCAGGATCGACATAGCTGACCTCTCTCAGGCATACGACGAGTTCACCTGAAAAGTCCTGATACTGATCGAGCGCTTTGCGCAGACCTTCGAGATCGAGAGCGCTCGCGCTTCCTTTCAGCTCGATCACGGCACGACCATCTCGGGCCCTGACGGTCACATCCAACGCCCTTGCACCCGAGCCGGCAAGCTTGAGCAAAGGACCGAGCAGCAAGAGCGGAAAAGCCTTTGTCGCCAAAAGCTTCGTCAAATCGACGAAATCCTTGGCGTACCGGGACGCCAAGTAGGGCTCCTCCCAAATCCGCCATAGCCATTCCAGGCCCGTCTTCTGCAGAAACTCCGGCGAGCGTCGTATCGTTCCCGCGACAAAGTTAATGACGGACCCGAGATGCGCGATGACGGGCACGTTGAGATGGGGCGAATTCAGGCTGATCCAGCTATGGCCACGCTTGGCATTGAGCGCCAGAATGAGCAGGTCGGCACCGGATCGATTGATGTCATCGAGAATGTCCGTTCGGCTCATGCTTTCAATCGAGCCATAGCCTGGCGAAAAACTGCCCGCGCTCTGCAAGGAGGGCGACAATTGCGGCAACCGCTCGCAGGCACGCGCTGCGGCCCCTTCAGGTCCCCCGAAGAAGTAGACCCTCATAGGTCCGGCCGCACCCGACATCATTCTGTCAAAAACCGTCGATCCCGGAACTCTTTCCGGAACGGGAATTCCGAGGATCCGCGATAGGATGACCAGCGGCATCCCGTCGACGGTCGAGAGCTGACTCCTGCCGAGAATATCGCGAAATTCCGGGCTCTTCAGACACGACGTGAGGAAGTTCAGGTTTGGCGTCGACCAAACACAGCGATCCCTCCTCGCCACAGCCTGCTTCAGCTCGGCAACCGTCTCCTGGAAGGAAAGCGCATCGACCGGAATGCCGAACAGGCAATAGACCCGGCGGCCGAAGTCAACGCGCACCGGATTGAGGTCGCGCTCCGACACATCTGCAATTTTGAGGCTATCTTGAGTCACGATCAGTTCTTACCCAGACGCGCTGACGATTCAAAATGAACTTCAAGTATAGCGGTATCTTCGCCAAGACGTAGATTGGCACTTTCAGCAAATCCTCGAGTGAGCAGAAATCCCGCCCGAAGCGAGACCACAAGACCATGACAGCAAGCACGAAAGCGGCTGACGAGACAAAGCTGACGGCGAACGGTGCAGCAGTGCCGGTCCAGAAGAACACCAGGGTTCCCTGGAACAGCGATGCCAAGGTCAACACTATCAAGAGCGACAGCGGTGGCACGATCAGGTCCAACACCAAGCCAAGAAGGTTCAAATCGCGACGCTTGATCGCTTCGCCGAACAGCCGCGGCGCATGCGTTATAATCGAATGAAGGTACCCGTGTTCCCAGCGGGTCCGTTGCGATTTTTCCGCGCGTACATCTTCCGGAAATTGGCTCGTCACAACGGCTTCCGGACAGAACAAGGGCGCGCGCCCCAGCAGCGCTAGCTTGAGTCCCAAGGTGAGATCTTCGACCAATTCGTCGGTTGCCAGGCGGACTGATCCAAGCAGATGTGTCGGGAACGACATACCGGACCCTGTCAGCTGTGTCGGCAAGCCGAGCTGCAACCAGCCGAGTGGCCTCACATAATTCTTCGTAAACCAAGCAAGATTCCGGATTGGGGAAAGATCTCCGCTCCGCGTGGGCGTCATCAGATAGGCCGCCTGCACTGGCCTCCCCGTTGACGCTGCAAGTGCCGCGATGCGCGAAAGCGCTCCGTCCGCGACCTGACAATCCGCATCAACAATGATCACCACCTCGGGAGCTCCGGTTCGCGTCAGAAACTGCAGACCATGATCCAGAGCAAATCCCTTGCCACGATGCAGCGGGTCATTGCGAGAGGTGACCTCCGCGCCCGCCGCCGCCGCGATCTCGGCGGTTCGATCAGAGCAGTTATCTGCGACAACCACCAAGCGATCCAGCTCTGTCAGCTCTCGACGGATCGACTGCAAGGTTGACGTAATTCCTTGTTCCTCGTCGTGCGCGGGGACGATGACGGCGAAACCCGGGCGATCGGCTTCTCGCGGAGACAATCGCCTTGTTCCCGCGGCAACGAAGATCTGGATGGCGAAAACGAGGATCGGAACGGCGACAGCAACCGCTATCGCAACGCTCACGCAGACGATGAGGACGGACATCATGCCTCCAGAGCGTGAGCGAACAGAGCGCTTAGCTTCCCCGCTTCTGTCTGCACGTTGTGCTGCTCGGCAACGGCGCGCGCGCCTCGCTCGCCCATGGCTTGAAGAACCGATAGGGGCGCATTCAGACAACGGTCCATGGCATCGGCCAATTCGTCCTCGCTGCCGGCAGGAAACAGCCAGCCATTTTCTTCGTGGACGACAAGTTCAGGATTGCCGGCGATGTACGTCGTCAAGACGGGGCGACCGAGCGCCATCGCCTCCATCAGGACAACCGCAAGCCCTTCCGCAAAGCTTGGCAGGACGAACGCGCGGGCATCAAGTATCTCGCGACGCACGACCTCACCATCCGCCCAGCCAGTGATACGAACTTTGCCTTGCAACTGGTGATCCCTGATCAACTGCTCGATGATCGGGCGATTCTCTCCGTCCCCAACGAGCACGAGCTCAAAACTGGCCCCTCTGCCCGCCAATCGTGCAGCTGCTGACACCAGCAGCGCCTGCCCCTTCTGCTCGCAGAGCCGTCCCACGCACACCAACCTGTTCGCGCCGTTGGCCAGCACAGAGCTGATCAAGAAACGGTCATCAACCCCGCAGTGAACCACTTTGATCTTATCCCACCCACTCGGATGAATAAGACGCATCAGCTGGCCGCGCCCGAACGAGCTGATTGCAACAACGAATTTCGCCCGCTCGACCTTCGTCTTCAGGTTGATCCCAATAATCCGATCGAACTCCTCGGGGCCATGCACGGTGAAGCTGTAAGAGATTCCTGTGAGACAATTGATAAGCAATGCGACGTCAGTGGGATTGGTGCCGAAATGAGTATGAAGATGCGAGAGCTGGAGTCTTGCGAGTTCCCGCGCCAACCAGCACGCCTCGGCCAAATATATGGCATGAAGAAAGAAGGGGCGATCGCTTTGCCGCATCAAGGCCACGGCCATCGTCAAAGATCGCCAAAATCGGCCGGGCGCAGCAAACATCGTCGTTATGACTGCCCATGCAATGGACAACGCACCCTTGTTCAAAACGTAAGCAGTCCGCTCCAGTTCCGCCCGATCGTCAACGTCCGGCAGTTCCGCATCCCAACCTCGCAAGGCAAATCGATGGACCTCCCAGCCCAACCGCTCAAGCGCGAGAATTTCGCGCCGGATGAAACTGTGACTGACTTTGGGATATTGGCTTGTCAGATAGGCCACACGCTTCCGGAGCGGCGACTTCAGTTCAGGCACGCTTCAAATCCCTTCGTCGACGGAGGCTTCCCGCACTGCGATAAAATACCAAATCATTGCGGGATCAAGGCGGATTCCTTAGAAATTGGTTATCGCCGCGGCTTGCGCGCGCGAGCAACTCGTTGCGGTGCCTGAAGATGGTTAAAGTCAGCATATATATCCCGACTCACAATCGCAGATTGCTTCTCGAGCGTGCGCTGAGATCTGTCATACAACAGACACACAGCGATCTTGACATCATCGTGGTCAACGACGCCTCCACAGACGACACGCGTGTGTATCTCGATGGTCTTCGCGCCAGCGAGCCTCGCCTCACAGTCATCCACGTGGATAAGGCAAAAGGAGCGCCCGCCGCACGAAACCGCGCCATAAAGGTCGCGACCGGACAATTTATCACCGGATTGGACGATGACGACGAATTCACGCCGACCAGGATCGAGACTCTTCTGAACTACTGGAGCAATCTCGGCGACAATGCGAACCGCATTTCAGGATTGTTCACGCAAAGCGTGATGACCGACGGCAAATCGTCTTCTCCAACCACCGACCGCAAGGACGAGGTCAGCTACGAAGATCTTTTCCACCACAATTTCATTGGCAACCAGATTTTTTGCCCCACCCAGCACCTCGCGGAAGTCGGCGGGTTTGACGAAAACATGCCCGCTTTGCAGGACCTCGAGCTTTTCATGCGCCTGGTGAGAAGATACGGACCCGCACGTCTCGTTCCTGATTGCAGCTACGTCTGTTACGTCGACGACGGCCGCGACCGCATCTCCAAGAATGCCAAGAAGCGATACGAGGCCTTCGAGAGAATAATGCACAAGAACGACGAGGCCCCCGCCCACCTTAAACCGTATCTCTTCATGCAGCTCTTCTCTCCCTTCTACGGCACCGTACCGAGCTTCGGCGATTGGAGAAGCATGATTCAATGGGGCGCCACGCCTGCGCTTCTCGCGAAGATGTTACGCGCAACAATCCGCAACGCCTTGGTCATGGCACGCGGGTATGCGCGAAAGAGCGTTGCATAAGGCCAACAACGTCGAGGCAAGCGATGCGACGCGAAGTATCTGGATTTGGTTTGAGTGCGGTCCTGCTCGTTTGCGGCTTTTCGGCCGCGCTCCTCGACAGTGAGGTACGAGCCGGGTCAGGTCGCGATCCGAGACTGCAGCCTTTCTCGAATGCGAGTTTTTGGAATACGCCTCTCGGAAAAGGAGCCTCCTTCCAGGATCCCCAAGAGACCGAGACCGCCATGATCAGGAATGAGAGTGTCGGCGGTCACGCTGCCTCTTACGCCTGGATCGGCGTAGACCTTCTCAAGATAGATAGGCAGAAGGCCGACGATCCGGTGATGCGATGGGAATACAAGGGACGCTCGACCACCGGTCCCTGGTTGTTTTCATCGCCGGTGAATGGAGGATCATTCGAGCTTAAAACGCCTCATGATATCCAATTCCTGGGAGGGACCGACAGGTATGCCGCGATCATTACCGAGGACGGGCGCTACGCGTACGAAGTCTGGAAGGGTTCGTATGATCCCGCGGCCAACGTCTATCGCGCTCACTATGTTGTGCTGACGGATTTGTACGGCTTGGGGAAGGCCAGCCGCGATGGCGCCTCCGAAGGCATTCGCGCCTTCGGTGGATCGCTCCTAGGCGGCCTCATCCGTTGCCATGAACTCGAGCAAGGCGTCATCCCGCACGCATTGGCTATGGTCATCAGCCCGACCCAATTGCGGCGAGGCGCGACCATGGCCGAGCAGAAGGTGTGGCCGGCAACGTCAACCGATCTTGGTGGCCGCAACACCTATTCCGGCAACGTCCCCATGGGCGCTCTTTTCGCGATTCCCCAATCGGTCGATCTTACGAAGCTCGATCTATCGCCCGAGGGGATGGCCCTCGCGCGGGCCTACGCGACCTTTGGCGGCTATGTCGTCGATGCAGCAGCTCGAACCAACATAATCGCCGTCACCGAAACCGGCTGCAACAAGGCACAGACCGACAATCTGCAGCGCGACAAGCGCAAGATCCTGGCCCAGCTGAGAATGGTCACGAACAGCGGCCCGGATAGTGTTGGCGGCCCCGGCGAGAGGGTCGCGCCGAGACCTTCCGAACTGCAGCCGCTTCATTAGCGCTGCATCGAGAGGCCGACCGAAGGAAAGAATCAGATGAGCTCAACAGAAAGCGCCGCCGACAAATGTCGGCGGCGCTTTCTTTTGCCGAGAGATATTCGATTCCCGGCTTATGGAGTTCAGACCGGAGCGGCCCGAAGGGATCAGAGTCCCCTCGAGTTGATCCTGAGCACCTGCACGTTGTTAGCCGACACGATCGTGTCGTTCGCGGTCGCCACGATCAGGCGCACGAACTGCAGGAACTTCGCAGTGTCGTAGGTTGCGGCATTTGCGGCGAACAGGACGTCCTTGTCACGCATGTCGAACTTGGTCGCCAGGAAGAAGCCGGCAGGATCTCGGAAATCGACATTGTAGACAACCGGGACCAGCGGACCGACATACTTCGAGCAGTCTACACCCAATCGCTCGGCGAGCTCCCGCGGTTCACGGCGGTAGACGAAGACACCCGCTGGCTCGGCCTGCGCATCGAGCAAGCCACCAGCCTTGGCCATGGCTTGCGCCATGGTGATCTTCCACATGTCAAACGGGAATTGCCCCTGCTGTCCCGCCGCGCCGAACGCCAGGAAAATCTGGGGTTCGCGGTAGACGTAAATGGTATCGCCCGGGTGGACCCACACGTTGTTGTCGGGCTGATACACGAGAGCGCCGAACGGCACCGTTGCGCGCTTGCCATTGCGCTCCAGCGTGACCCAGGTCTCCCATCCCTGTCCCTTCGGGCCGCCGGCACGGCTGATCACATCCAGCACGCGCTCGCCGGCAGCGTTCGCTTGCAGGCGGGCCGGCGTGTTCACCTCGCCCAGCACGCTGATGAGCGACGTGTTTTGCGTGATCAAGGCGACCACGACCTGCGGCTCGATGGCTCGATTGCCGATCGCCTTGACGATGTCCTGCTGAATCTCGCTGGGCGTACGACCGGCCGCCTTGACGGCGCCAGCATAGGGCACAGTGATGTTGCCGGCCGTATCGACGTTCTGATTTGGAATCTGGACGAAGTTGCCGGGCCTGACGCCCGCTTCAGCGGGGATGAAGAGACCGCCGGCAGCCGCTTCGAAGATCGTCACCGAAACCACGTCGCCGATGCCGAACTTGATGCTTCGCGGGGGCGACTTGTCGGGGAAGGTGCCGGCCAGTGCGCCGGGACCATATTCCTTCAGAATGTCGACGACGGTCGGCGTGAGCTTGACGAGCCCGTACTCCGGCCCCGCCTTCGTCATCTCGCTCTTGATGACGTGGTCCTCCGGACCAGAGCTGGGCATGATCGCGCAACCTGCCGAACACAACAGAACGACCGAAAGCAATGCCGATAAAGTAATGCTGGATTTCACACCCAACCCCAATGGTAATCCGGGCCGAGAATTGGGCTGAATCCTCAACTGAGTCAACGTAATCCCTATCGAATTGCTAGAATTGGCTTGAGGATGTTGCGCCGCAGCTACATCGGCAACGCAGCGCGGGTGATCGTCATCACGGTCAGACAAAAGTTGCCCAAGCGCAGCCCGTTTTTTGCCTGTTCTGTGATCAGTAGGCGTTTCCCTTGCGGGTGATCTCGAGGCAAGTGAGCATCAAAATCTTCAGGTCGAGTGCGAGACTCCAGTTGTTGATGTACCAGAGATCGCAATCCACCCGGCCTTTCATTTGCTCGACCCTTGCGGTCTCGCCGCGATATCCGCGAACTTGCGCCCAGCCGGTTATTCCAGGCTTCACGTGATGCCTGAATGCGTACTCCGCCAGCAGGTCACCGTAATGGTTGTCGTGCGCCAACGCATGCGGCCGAGGTCCGACCAGCGACATTTCGCCAGTGAGGACGTTCAAGAGCTGGGGGACCTCGTCGATGCTCGAACGCCGCAGAACACGCCCGACGCGGGTCACGCGAGGATCGAAGCGCTTGGCCTGAACCACCGCGGCGCCGTCTTCCATCACGGTCATGGTGCGAAACTTGAAGATCGAAAACTGCTTGGCGTTGAAGCCGTTGCGGCGCTGGCGGAAGAAAATAGGGCCGGCAGAATCGAGCTTGATGGCGATGGCGCTCAAAATCATGAGCGGCGCCAGAATGATCAGGCCGAGCGATGCGCCGACAATGTCGACCACTCGTTTCGAAAACTGTTCTGCGCGCGACAGCGGCCCGCGCTGGATTTCGATCGATAAGGACCGACGCAAGCGATAGGACGGATTCTCAGCCAGCGCACGAATTCGCCTGTCAGGCACCAACTGCACCGGGAGAGGCGAAACCCTCAGACGGTCCCGCACCAATTCGAGCTTGCGCGTGTCGGTCCACGGCAGCGCCAACACGATTTCGTCGACCGCCGACTCGCGGCCAATTGCCAGTGCGCGATCGAGCAACGACGATTCTTCTTCGGTCATCGCAAATCCGCCGTTGCGATCCGACGAAAAGACAACGCGCGCTATCTCGGTCAGACCGAAGCGTTCAAGCAATTCTTCGACCCCAAGGGCGGCAAGTTCTTCCCGGGTCCCGATGACGATGGCACGCCGGCCCTGCACTTGGCCGTCAGCGACAGCAGCTGCGACGAATCGTTTCGAAAAGCGGCGACAGGCCAAGAGCAGCGCGAGGGCAAGCAAGCCGAAGCAAATGATCGAACCGCGTGAGAACACTGCCCCGGTCTTCATGAGAAACGCCAGCAGGGTCAGCAGCAAGCTCACCATGGACCACTGCGCAAAAATGCGCCCGGCGTCTCGCCTTCGCTTCGAGAACGCGATTCGCAAATCGTAGAAGCCGCCGGATTGACCAATCAGCACATAGAGCAGCGCAGCAGTCAGACCAGCGCCGAGTAGCTGGTCTGCGTTCCTGAAATCGCCGATTGTGACAAGCTGATAGAGGCCGCCGCCGACAACGGCAGCGGACGCAATCAGGAACGCATCGGCCAGCGCCAGCAGATATTGCAGAGCGGAGTAAGGGATCTTTACGCGCCCTCCTCCGGAATTCGTCCCTGGCAATGTCTGGTATTGCATTGCGGAGGTCTCCAAGGCCGCGCGCTCCGCTGGCCCACGCCCGCGTAAGTCCCGCTCAATCGGACTGTGGGGGATCAAAATCGCCTCCTGCAAGAAGGTCGTAACGTGAGATTAACCACAGGTTAGAAACAACATTTTTTGCTGCAATGCAATAAGATTGCGCAGCCTAATGCATCAAGTTTGTATGATACGGGTTGTGCCAAATTAATCATCAGCTCGTCAAGACCAAGGGCCCGCGTAATGGGCAATTGTCTGGTTCGAAGCCTTCAAGTTGGAAGCCTTCAAGATGTTCCGCGAATTGTTTCTTGTGATCGCGATCGCGCTGCCGTGCTCTGCATCCGCTGATCCAACGCGCTTGCCTCAGAGTTGCGTGCCCGGCGCGGATCCGGGGCAGCGTCAGCGCTGCGACGATGCAGTATCGCAGCAACTGAATTCGTCGAGCCAATCGACGCCTCTCGATGGAGGTTGGCGTTTGGTCAAGACGCGCAATCCAAATGGCGGCGCGGATATCGTCGCAATCATGCGTACGGCCGACACAGCAAGATCCGACTTGAATCTGGCGGGATTGAGCCTGCGTTGCGCCGAATTCGGGACGGAAGTGATGCTGACTCTTCTGGAACAACAGCCTCGCGCAAGCCATCCCAAGGTCACCCTGGCCGCCGGATCTGATCGCGTTCAACTCGAGGCATCGGTCAACCAAAGCGCAGAGTCGATCGTACTACCGCAGAGCGCCTCCGCACTCGCTGCTGGCCCTTGGCAGACGTTCCCGGAGCTCAACGTAGAGATCGCAACGACGCCGACGCCAACGCGCGGGACCATTCCCCTCGCAGGGCTCGGCAATGCCATGCGGGCGCTGCGCTCAAGCTGCGCGCTGCGCTAGAAGCCCTCTCGCCAAGCTTCACGGATTCTTAGGGAACCAGGTGAAAAGGTGGTCGCCGGGAGACAAAAATGGTTCCGGTCGCCATCTTTTCATTTCTGGTCGGTGCGGTGCTCGCATGGCGCTTTCGCGTCTGGATACTCGTGCCAGTTAGTCTGCTCGCAGCCATGGCGGCCACACTGCTCGCGCTGTCGCATGGCGAGGCTTTCGCATCGACGTTGTCGCAGGCCTTTTTGGCCGGCGCGCTCACACAATTCGGCTATGGCTTCGGCTTGGTCGGCCGTCACGTCCTTGCAGTGTTGAGAACGCCGTCCGCCTCCAGATCGCGCACCGCGGCCGTCGCTCTGTTGTACAGGCAGCGGCCAAGCCGCTGAGCCAGAGCATCTGTCGGCCGGTGCACTGCCTCCGCGCTTCTAAAGCGCGATGAGACCAGGATGAATCGTCATCGCGCTTTAGCTTGTTGTTTGCGCATGATCTTTTCGGAAGACCGCTGCGCACTTTTCCGGATCGTGCTTTAGAGTCGCAACGGAAATCCACTTGGTCCGGGATATGATCCGCGCATTTGGCACACCTCGCCCGATGTGCGATAAGCACGCGCCTCATAGCGTCTGCCCGACTCTCGCACGAAGAATTTTCGCTTGCAGATTTCCGTTCGCCTTTTGATCATCGTGCTGGCTGCATGCCCCGCGCTGGCAACCATTCATATCCCTCTGGTGGAGCAGCTCGTTTCTATCGCAGCTGCAATGATCCTCATATGCGCAGCCACGAGAGAACAGGCGGATATATCCGGTGCAGCTCGGTTCATAAGTCCGCTGGCGCTCTCGCTCGCCTTTCCCGCTTTATGGATGATCTTCCAGATAACGCCCCTTCCCTTTCCTGCGCTCGTCAATCCGATTTGGAGGATGACAGCCGTAGCCCTTGGCGAGCCCGTCGCCGGAAGAGTCAGCATTTCACCCGACGACACACTACGAAGCCTTATCGTCTACCTGGCCATGCTCTCGCTTTTGATTTCTACCGTGCTTGTCGCGCGAGACCGGCACAGGGCTGAAACGCTGTTCTATGCATTGAGCACTGTGACGACCTTCATGTCGGCGATGGTGCTGATCTCGCGCCTTGCAGGCGTCCCCGGCCTGATCTCGTCGACCGACGGCGCAGCTTCCGCCTTCGCTGCAGCGGTTGCACTGTCAGTGCTCATGAACGCAGCAACGATCATTATGATGATCGGAAGGAATTGGGGCAGCGGCGTAGCGGAAGGCGTGCCAACGTCATTGCTGATCCAGTTCGCGCTCGTTCTCGTTGGACTCGGCGTCTCACTCGCAGCCTTGGCAAATCTTGCTTCCATCGGCCTGTCGGCCGCAGTGGCCCTGGGGTTTGTCTCACTCATCCTCGTGGCCGCGAGCCGCCATCTCGAGGTCGGATGGTGGCTCGCGCTCGTTCTATTCGCGATCGTCGCGGCGATCGGAGCCGCAATAGCGATAACGCGACTTCAGGAGGTAGCGCCGTGGACGATTGTTGACCTGGCGCAGGTAGCGAACGCAGCGCAACGTTCAATGGCGCAGCGCATGATGGCGGACGCGCCACAACTCGGCAATGGCGTGGGAACGTTTCAGTCGATCGAGCCCGTCTATCGCGATTTCGAAGCAACACCCGTTCGCGAACTGCCGTCCACCGCGATCACAATGGCAATCGAATGGGGCAAACCGGCATCGGCTTTCATCGTCCTGATGGTCGCCTATGTCTTTATCGTCATGTTCCGAGGGGCCGTTCGTCGCGGACGCGACTCGCGTTATGCTTCCACGGCTGCTGCCGGCGTCATTGTCCTGCTTTGCGAGGCGTTCCTCGACAACGGCCTCCTGAATACCGCCGTTCAGATACTCGCCACCATCACGATCGGGATCGGAATAGCGCAGAGCATGGGCCGCACAAGCGCCGGCAACTAAGGCTATACCCGGCGCGAAGCGATCGTGGCCCACAATCTGTTGTGATCTGGCGTCTGAATTCGAACCCAGCGATAGGGTGCGCGCGACCAGGGCTTGATACTCGGGCTCAAATTGTCGAGCACGAGATCACCGTTCTTCGTGCGAACGACGAGAACGAGGTGATGCTCCCCGGAATTGGTGACCACCTCGCTCAAGAGCAGGGCGCGAGCCGGCCAACCCTGAGCCAGGAGCTGATGGCGCTTCGTGACCGCATAGTCGTTGCAATCGCCACGATCCGGACCGATCAGCCAAGTCTCGCCGGCCAGACCAAGCTCGTTGCGCTCGGGAATGATGTCCCTGTTGACCGCTCGGTTGACTTCGTTGAGCTGGTCCCATCGCTCGGCCGTCAGCTTCACCGGACCGCCGCGGAACATTGGGCGCTTGCGGCATTCATCGACATATCGAGCACAGAATTGCGTGTACGCGAACGGAGCCAACGCATTGGCTTCGAATTTGATGTGCTGGATGGCCGACTGCAATCCCATCGGCATCCCCAACAGACCAGCTTGAACCGGCTGAAACCCGAGGGCGATCGCGGCGACCCCCAAGACCGCCCAGGCTGAAATCTTACGCATGCTTGACTCCCCACAACACTCTTGAGGAGCACGCTAGATGGAACGATTTGAGATTCTGCGCCGTTCGACCGATCAAATAGAATCAAACGGTCTCATTCTTCGATACGGGTCATTTACCAATCCCCGCTGCAAGCTCGAGACGAACCGAAATCGAGAAAATGCTCGCGGTCGTCGCCCATCGAAGGTTAGGCACCAACTCGGCGGGCTTTGGAATGCGGTAACCCTGACGAATTCTGTTGCCGCCCTTCCGAGCCGAACCATGATCCGTCAACAAGGCACCTCTGCAGCCCGGAGCGCGCGATAGGAACCTCGTCTTCCCGGGAGAGGCGCCCATTGGCAAGTGTGCGTTAACGGTTCCCCATGCGAGCAAAAACTGTAGACGCGGTTCTTTTCGATGCGCGCAGCAGTTCGTCGAACGGGCGGCATTCACACCAGCGCGAAGCGACCGAGGAAGTCAAGACCACGGCAGCCTGGGAAAATACGGGGCTGATGGTTCCCGATTAATGGCTGGTTGTTTCTACCGATCAGAACCCATCGATAGACTTCGGGCGATAGAGACGTCTCGGCCCTACACATCCATCAGTTCCGACACATGGTGGGTTCCAATGGCCTCGACTACTCCAACGGTTACATCGACAACGACCAAGCTCGCGGACGGGTCAACGCAGACCCTGACCTACACGAACGGCGTTCTCACCAGCAGCCTGATCAAATATCCGGCCGGCTCGGCCGACGTGTCCGACACGAAGCTCTATACGACGGTCAATGGACAGGCCGTCCTCACCAGCGACACCGTAGTGCATGCCGACAAGAGCAAGGATGTTTACCTCTCCAACATCACCGGCAAGACCTACATCGCCGAGCACGACGTCTACAACGCCGCGGGCGTCCTCACCAACGTGGTCCGCACGCACGCCGACGGAACCCGCGACTTCACCTACACTCTGGGCGCCGACGGCACCAAGACGTCACTGCAATACAACGCAAACGGCAGCCTGCTGACGTCCAGCAGCGTTGTAGGGACGGACGGCTCCTCGGACACGCTCGTGTACACCAACGGTGTGGTCACCGGCGAAACGGTCATCCATGCCGACAAGAGCAAGGATGTCTACTACTCCCACATCGCCGGCAAGACCTACGTCGCTCAGCACGATGTTTTCAACGCGGCAGGCGTTCTCACCAGCTCGGTGCGCACCCATGCCGACGGCACTCTCGATTACACCTTCAGCCTCGGCGCCGACGGCACCAAGACGGCTCTCCAGTACAACGCCACCGGCAATGCCGTGACGTCGCAAACGGTCACCAATCCAGACGGCTCCTCCGATACGCTCGCGTACACCAACGGCATTCTCACCAGTGAGACCGTCGTACACGCCGACAAGAGCAAGGACGTCTATCTGTCCAACATCACCGGCAAGACTTACGTCGCCGAGCACGATGTCTACAATGCCGCCGGCGCGCTCATCAGCGCGGCGCGCACCCACGCCGACGGCACTCTCGACTACACGTACGTTTTGGGCGCAGACGGCACCAAGACCACGCTGCAATACAATGCCAGCGGCAGCCTGGCGTCCCGTGCGATAGTATATGCGGACAATTCGTCCGACACCTCCGTCTATTCCAATGGGGTGCTCATCAGCGAGACGGTCGTCCACGCCGACAAGAGCAAGGACATCTATCTCTCGAACATCACTGGCAAGACCTATGTCGCCGAGCACGACGTCTACAATGCCGTCGGCGTCCTTACCAGCACGGTGCGCACCCATGCCGACGGCACCCGCGACTTCACCTACGCTCTGGGTGCGGACGGCACCAAGACATCCCTGCAATACAACGCCAACGGCAGCCTGCTGACGTCCAGCAGCGTTGTAAAGGCGGACGGCTCCTCGGACACCATCGCCTACACCAACGGTGTCGTCACCGGCGAAACGGTCGTCCATGCCGACAAGAGCAAGGACGTCTACTACTCGCAGATCGCCGGCAGGACCTACGTCGCTCAGCATGACGTCTTCAACGCGGCCGGCATTCTCACCAGCTCGGTGCGCACCCACGCCGACGGCACGCTCGACTACACCTTCAACCTGGGCGCTGACGGAACCAAGACAGCACTGCAGTACGATGCCACCGGCAGCGCGCTGACGTCTCGCACGATCACGAATACCGATGGCTCGTCGGATACTTTCGCCTACACAAAAGGCGTCCTGACCAGCGAGACGGTGTTGCATGCCGACAAGACCAAGGACGTCTATCTCTCCAACATCGCCGGCAAGACCTACGTCGCCGAGCACGACGTCTACAACGCCGCCGGCGTGCTCACCGGCGCGGTGCGGACCCATGCCGACGGCACCCGCGATTTCACTTACACTCTGGGCGCAGACGGTACCAAGACGTCCCTGCAATACAACGCCAGTGGCAGCCTGCTGACGTCCAGCATCGTCGTGAAGGCGGACGGCTCCTCGGACACCCTCGCCTACACCAATGGTGTCGTCACCGGCGAAACGGTCGTCCATGCCGACAAGAGCAAGGACGTCTACTATTCGCAGATCACCGGGAGGACCTACGTCGCTCAACACGACGTCTTCGATGCGGCCGGCGTTCTCACCAGTTCGGTGCGCACCCATGCCGACGGCACGCTCGACTACACCTACACTCTGGGCGCGGACGGCACCAAGACGGCCCTTCAGTACAACGCCAGCGGCAGCACCTTAACGTCCCGCTCGATCGTGAAGGCGGATGGCTCCTCGGATACGCTCGCCTACACCAACGGCGTTCTCACCAGCGAGACCGTGGTGCACGCCGACAAGAGCAAGGACATCTATTACTCCAACATCACCGGCAAGACCTACGTCGCCGAGCACGACGTCTACAACGCCGCCGGCGTCCTCACCGACACCATCCGCACCCATGCCGACGGCACCCGTGACTTCAGCTACACGCTGGGCGCAGACGGCACCAAGACATCCCTTCAATACAACGCCGATGGCAGCCTGCTGACGTCCAGCAGCGTTGTGAAGGCAGACGGCTCCTCGGACACGCTCGCCTACACCAACGGCGTCCTCACCAGCGAGACCGTCGTACACACCGACAAGAGCAAGGACGTCTACCTGTCCAACATCACCGGCAAGACCTACGTCGCCGAGCACGATGTCTACAATGCCGCGGGCGGGCTCATCAGCACGGCGCGCACCCACGCAGACGGCACCCTCGACTATACTTACGTTTTGGGCGCAGACGGCACCAAGACGACCGACTATTTCGACACGACAGGCGTCCTCAAATCAGAGGTGACCATCGATACGAACGGCACCACGGACACGCGAACCTATGCGAATGTCTCGGGCCATGCCGTCCTGAGCAGCGACGTCTTGAAGTACCCAACAGGCTCGACCGACATCTCCAACACCAAGCTCTATACGGTGGTGAACGGCCAGGCCACCCTTACCACGGAGACCGTGCTTCACGCGGACAACAGCAAGGACGTCTTCCTGACGAATGCCACGGCGACGCCCTACGTCTCCGAGCATGACGTGTATGACGCTACCGGCTTCCTCAAGTCAAAGGACCAGGTCGCTCTCGACGGCACGCATACCCGAACCGTCTATTCGAGTGGTGCCGACGAGAGTTTCACCAGCAGCGGGTCAGAGACGCTGGTCTTCAAGTTCGACTTCGGTCACGACACGATCGCCTCCTTTGACTTCGGTAGCGATCATGTCGAAATCGACTCGACCGCCTTTACCAGCGTGTCTGACATGCTGCAGAACCACACGACGGACACCGCCGCCGGCGCCGTCATCGACGACGGGCACGGCAACACGCTGACATTCTCCGGGCTCAGCAAGGCCGACCTGATATCTCATCAGCAGGATTTCGAGCTTTCCGGGCACCACTTCTTCTCCGCGGACAGCCTCTGGAATACCCCCATCAGCGAACTGAACGTCCACTACTCCGATCCGAACGCGATCCAGAACCAGCAATTCAAAAACACCAGTCTCGCCAACACCTGGGTCCAATCGGAAAACATCTTCTTCACCACACCGGCCGATGCGCCAAGCATGAAGTGGACGTTCGACGTTCTGAACCAGGCAACGGTGGGTGGAGGCTTCTCGTCGCACGGAACGCTGCAGATTACGACACCGACCGATTTGACGCCGACGCATGCCAGCGACGGCTGGGTCGTCTTTGCCGATCCTGACGGCGTCCACTATTGGGAGGCATGGAAAGCCAGCTACGATTCGGCAAGCCAGACCTGGCATGCGAGCTACCTCGTTGAGGGTGACCTGAACGGCACCGGATGGGGAACCGCAGTGGGCGTCGGCGCGGGCGTCCGGGCATCAGGTGCGTCTCTTCTCGGAGGCCTCATCACGAGCGACGAGTTGAACAGCCTTTCGATCAACCATGCCATGGCCATCGAGCTGGATCCGACTCAACTCAAGGCAGGGACCAACCAACTCGATCAATTTGTCTTTCCTGCCGTGGCGGCCGATGGCGGCAGCGTCAGCACGTACAAGGGTACAATCCCGGTCGGAGCCCACTTCGCCCTGCCAGGCGACTTGGACATCGAGCACGCTGGTCTGACGCCGGAGGGCTTGGCGGTCGCGAGAGCCTATCAGCAGTACGGAGGCTACGTCGTGGACGCCGCCGGACACACCGCCTCCATCGCCATGGTCGAGGAAGCCACCACTCAGCAGCTGGCCGATTTGCGCCACGACGCCGCTTGGATCCGCGATCATCTGGTGATGGTGTAGAGCCGCTAAACGCGAATGAAGACCGACTGAACATCAAGCTCATGGCCGGCGGTGCATGCTTGTCGCCGCCGGCCAGATACGCGGATCACGGCGTCGGACAAACCGGTAAACCACCCCGGCAAATGCCCGCAAGACAGCACCAGATTGCCCCCGTCGGCTCGAGAGTGAGACGTCCGGCGCAATTCCCGCCCCTTTCCAATACCTTCTATTGCAGCGGCCTATACCATTTGCGCATAATTGCTTACTGAATCTGTTTAGGATGGGAGTTACGGTCGCGTTATCCGAATCGTACTACCTGCAGGCATTACAGGTCCCCAAGTCGCTATGATCAAATGGCCCCGTTCGAAGGCGCAAATGCCGAAGCCGAGGTTGCCGAATGGCATCCGGATCTATGCGATCAGCGACGTCCACGGATGCGCAAACCTTCTCCAGCAGATGTTTACCGTCATCGACAAGGATCTTACGACGATCGGCTCGATGCGGCCGATCCATGTCTTTCTCGGCGACTACATCGATCGTGGCCCGGATTCGTACCGCACCATCGAACTGTTGATCGAGCGAGGTCGCAAGCATGAGTCGGTGTTTCTCAAGGGCAATCATGAGGAGTTCCTGCTGGATGTCCTGAAGGATCCCGCCCAATTCGATCAATGGAAGCAGTTCGGCGGCCTGCAGACCCTGACATCCTACGGCCTCAAACCCTCGCTCAACCCCAGCGCGGCCGAACAAGCCGAGCTCATCCAGGAGCTGTCGGCAAGAATTCCGCCTCATCAGCATAGATTCTTTCAGGGTCTGCGCCCCCGTTTTGTCTGCGGCGACTTCTTCTTCGTTCACGCCGGCGTCAGACCGGGCGTTCCGCTGGCACGTCAGCAGGAGCACGACCTCCTCTGGATCCGAGAGGAATTTCTTCGAAGCGAGGCTCGTTTCGGCAAATACGTCGTCCATGGACACACACCGGTTCAGGAGCCCGATATCCGTCCCAACCGGGTCAACATCGACACCGGCGCTTATGCAACGGGCAATTTGACCTTGTTGACTATTCAAGGGCATAGTCTCCTGGCGCTTTGAGCATAATGCTCGGCCACGAGTTCATCGATGCTCTTCCGGATCAGCCTGATCGCCTTGTCACTGCTCGTAGGATGCTACGGCTTCGTCTCTGGCGCCGCGGAATTGGCTGCCAGTGCGCGACCAGTTTTTCCTGACGATCCCAAGCTCTCGAAACAGCTGCACGAAGCTCCAGGTTGGCCCGGTGGCATTCCGTTCAGATCGGACCTTGAAAGCAATCACACGCTCATCGAAGCACTAGATGCCGTTCGGGATGGAAAAGCCTCTCCGAGGAACGATCATGCCCGATCGCGCGTCATATCGGCGCTGTCTGAAACGCCCTACGACGCCGGGTTATGGCTGACGTTAGCCCTTCTCGAAGCCCAACGTGACCCCAGTGGCCCGGCGGTGGTCGGGGCGCTCAGGATGGCCTACATCACGGGGGCGAACGACGTTCGCTTGATGCCGATGCGGCTTTATACCGCGACCTCTGCCGATGCACTTTTCGATCTTGAGCTTGCGGAGCTCGCGCGAGGCGACGTGCGGCTGATGTTGACGCGCCGCCCGGAATTGAGGGTGGCGCTCGTCAAGGCCTACCGGCAAGCCTCCAAGCAGGGCAAAGCCTTCCTGGAGCAAGCCGTACAGGCGGTCGACCCCTCCTTTGTCGGCGCGCTACGCGGCTAAAGCATAATCCGGAAAAGTGCGCAGCGGTTTTCCGAAAAGATCATGCTCAAACAATAACCTAAAGCGCGATCACGAATCATCCCGATCTCATCGCGCTTTAGATGTTTGTCTGTTTATTGCGCGATACCCGGCCGTCCAGGAGCCAACTTGCCCGTTCGGACGAGAACGTCTAAGATTGTCCCAATTGGGGAAATACAGCCATGCGATCTCTTCTCGGATTTCTCGCCCTTGCGACGAGCCTGACTGCCGTCGCCTCACCATCTTTCGCGGCCGATTACGCCGTTCCGCCGGTCGCCGTTCGCCACGCTTCGGCTGTTCCCTATATCGATCGCGGCCCCAATCCCTATTGCGGTCCGCGTTGCGGCTGCCCGATCGTCGTCCATGTACGTCATCGTTCGCTCGGACAGGCATATTCCTACGCTTTTGATCCGCGAACCCGGGATGAACCTCACTACTACTACGGTCGGGTTCGCACATACGCGCGCTATGCAAATCCCGCATTTCCCGAGCACGTTCTTCAGTACTAAGGCGCGCAGATTCGCTGCCTGAGCGCAGACGCGGGTTGAGCGCTGTCAGGGCTGCGATTGCCGCTGGCTTCAATGGCTGCGGTGCGGTCTAACTAGTTTGTGCTGGCGGGTGACCTGAATTCCGGAAAGCGGCTCAGCATTGCCGCCTTCAGGAATTTGAAGTGCGCGATCGAGGAGCCCAGCTCCTTGAGCCTGCGCTGCCCGTTCAGGATCTCCTTGTCGAAGAGATCCTGATGATGATTGTCCAGGTCATCGCGCTCCAGATATTCGTCATCGCCATTGCCGAGCGTCACGGCAGCCCGCGCGAGCACGTCTTCCACGCGACGGCTCAGGCCTGACTGCTCACGCTCGGCAGCGTGCAGGGCATCTTCGATCGCTGTCATGATGGCCCCGATCCGGGAGCGGTCGGTTTCCATGTCGCGTTCGGGCGAACGCGCACGAAACTCCTGCTCTCCCCGGCTATGGCCTCTCAAGAAGTTGTGGGTGCGGGCCCGCAAGAACAGCTGGAACATGCGTTCATTTTCCGGTTGGAAGCGCCAGACCAGAAAATGGGTCCGGGATAGTTAATAAAGGCTAAAGCCTACGGCCCGTTCACCACGGTTCTGCACCAACCACGCCTTCCAGGCACCGTCGTGCTTGGCGTACAGTTCCTGCCAGCGCTGCTCACCGGCTGCCGGCCACGGGACCTTCCCGTCGCGGAGAACCTGGCCCTCGGATAGGTCGGCAACCGGTTTGCTGTCCAGCCGTTCGAACTCGAAGGTCTCTTCAAGCGTCAGCCCAATCAAAACTCGTCGCCCGCCCGCATCCACGAAATATCGCCGCGGCGCATTGTTCCTCAGATCAGTCATGACGCGCCGCCTCTTCCCAGATCCACGGTCCGCCTAGCGCGCCAAGCCGGCGGCCATAGGCCCACACGAAAACCGGTCCCGCCACAACCGGGACGGCCAAAGCGACGAGCCAGATCATCAATTCAATTCCCACTCAACAGCGCAAGGATGCAAAATCATTTGCCTGAAATCCATGCGGAACCTAGCCATCACCAAACCGATAGACAACGGCGGCCGCGATTTAACCTAAGTGGACATGGTTACCTTGGTCATCGCGGACGCCGCCCAGTCGCTCCGGGCAGATGTTGCCATCACGGTAGCTGCCTTCCAGTCGTGTCGTCTAAAAAGCGCGCCGCGCGGCCGGCCGGGATGTCGGCGCGCCATAGGGCGCGTAAAGCTGGCGCATGTGCTTGCGCTTGCGCGAACGCAAGGCACGCGCGAGATAGCCAACTCCGAAGCCCGCGAAGAAGATCAAGCCTACGATCAAGACCGGTGTCATTGGGAAGTCTTTCCATTTGCGGAACGTTTCCTTCTCCCAGACACAGCATTCTCACCCCCCAGATTTGTCGATATCGTGATGAGTGCTGCTGATTTCGTTTTCACAGGCGAGAAATATTGGGCAGCCATCTGCTTGAGGATCGATCACCCGCATGCAGTCAGCCGACGAGCCACAGGATCAATCTCAGCAGCGATAGCGTGATGAAATAGACCCAGCCGGCCATCGCGATCAGCACAACACTGAAGAATGCGCCTTCGAATGCCCGTTCTTTGATCTTGGTGAGCGGCAATGCCGCCCAGGCTTTTTGAAGCATCTGCGTGTTCGCATTGTTTGTTTGCGCGATCATAAGCGAACGAATTCGACGATCTCGTGACGCGTCCTCATGAGATGAGGCGCAGGAATCCATCGAGGGGAGAATTCACGGAGGAGCATGTTGCGTGCGCGCATCATGACTTGATCGATTGTGAACCAGAGTTGACACGATCGTCACGATTTCGCGCGCGATGATTCGTTTCGTCTCGATCGGCATGATCCTGCAAGGCGTGAGCGCGAGCGGGCAATGAACGTCGCCGAGGCAAGCTAGCGCGGAGCTATCGGCACGAAATCCGCAGCCTGTCCGTCGGTGCCCGACCGCCCGCGGAAGACAAAGAAGCCCTTGTCCGTCGAGACGATATCTCCTGGCTGCAGCGTGTCATTGCTCAGCACACGTTCAGTGGCGATTTTCTCCGGCGGGTCTGGCACGAACGTCCGCAACGGAGCATTTAGTCGCCACTCCCGTCGTGCCTGCTCAGCCCGCGAGCGAGCCTCCCCGATCCGGCGCTTCCAATCTTCACGGGAGATATGACTATCGGGGGATGCAACGAGATCACTAGCCTCGCTTTCGGCCGCCGAACCAGCCATCGAGACCTCGTCGCCGGCCCGAGCCTGACCACTCCAGGCCTGAATCATCACGACCAACGCAACCATGGCGCCGAAATCCGGTCTCATAGGGAGCATTGCGATCGTCCGACCATTCAAGGCCCATAGTAGTTCATCAGTGCGACTGTGTCAGCAGCGACTGATAGAGAACCAGTTGCACAACCTCCGTCATTTAACACCAGCTCGCAGGAATTCGGCCTGAGCTCGAGAACATGGAGCGTATCGCCTGCGGCAGTCGGCCTTGCGTCGCCCGTCAGGCGAGGCCCCTCGGCGGCGAACAGAGCAAGGACGGCGAGGCCTGCAAGATCAACTCACGCTTCGAAGCAACGCTCGACGTCGATATCGTCTGCGCGACGAGTTCTCGGTCGGCACCGCCATTCCTCCCGGGACGCTACAGCGAATGCGAACTTGAAACGGGCTCGCACAAACTCGCTCTGCGAGAGCCTTATAGAGGCGGGGGCAGTCTAGATCACAGCCACTCGCCCGTAAGCCGCCGTCACTCACGAAAACTCCGTGGTTATACGTGGATCGCGCACCGATTTCGTCGCGGTAAGGTTGAGAGGTTAGCTTAATTCCCAGTCTTTGTTGCGCGTTTCGTCGGATCGCCTATCCATCTCCGCACCGGGCTCCCCCAAGCCCGGCCCCACCCAAGCAAAGCCGCTGAGCGAACCGCTTGGCGGCTTTGTCGTCGTGTCGACGTGAGAGGATAGTTTCGGTTATGGCGCGCAAGCCCTGGTCATTCAAGGAAGACCGCCGCCTCATGGAATTGGCCAAGTCTTCGACCTCGCTGGAAGAGGCAGCGAAACAGCTCGGGCGATCACCCGACGCAATCAAGCGGATGGCCATGCGCCTCGGCCTGTCGCTCAAGTCGAAGGCAACCAAGAAAGGCTAGCAGCCCGGCGGAAGGGCAGCTGAGCCGCTTGGCAACCACACCCCGCTCTCCGCGTTTGAGCGAGATCCGGCTGCCCCGGCGCCTACCCCGGCAATTCCACCAGCCATAAGGAGCCCGTCTGCGGTGGTTGGGCGGCCCGGAGCAGAACAGCGGGTCACAGGGCGTACCGAGCACAACCTGGAACGGGCGCCCGGCGGTTGTTAGTCGGCCCGTCTTAAACCTTATCTTAGCGCCTCCGGGTTAAGTTCGGATAATCCTCTTTTAACCCTGCCCGGGGCCGGATGCGATCGATACGGCCGAGATTTGCGACGGCGGTGCTCGTGCTTGCGGGCGCGGTGACGTTTGGACTAGGCGGCCACTTCGCCGCTATACAATTCATTCACGATCAGCAGGCGCGCCATCTGGAAGAGCTGACCGAGGTCGTTACGCGCCGCTCAGAGCTCGCGGTCGACTTTGCCGCAGCAAGCCTCGACCAGTTGGCAATCCGAGGGCTCGCCACCTGCGATCCGGCCGCGTTGCAGGCGATCCGTCTCCACGTCTATCGGCGCTCGGCGGTCAAGGATGTGCGACTGGTCAACGCCGACGGCTCGGTGATCTGCTCGGCCTATTCGGAGACGCTCGAATTCGACAAGGGCTGGGTCGATCGCGGCGACATGCTGGCCTCGCGCGATGCGGGGCTGATGCTGTTCCGCGTCGAGCAATTCGGCGGCGACGCCCTCGGCGTACTCAGGGACATCGGCAACAACAAGGCGCTGGTCGCCATCCTCGGCATCAACTCCAGCCTGTTCGATATCATGCCGGCGGAATTGCGTGCGCATGGTCAGGTCCTGTTGGCGCTCACGAACGGCGCGCAGCTTGGCGAATTCATGCTTGATGCCGACAAGGCGTTGCCGCATCCGGTCGATTTCGAGAAGCGCTCGGCACGTTACCCGCTGCGCACGACGATCCGCATCGACCGGACCGTTCTGTCGACATGGAACAGCCAGGTCTATTGGCCGGCCATGGCTCTCTCGCTCGCGCTGGGCGCGATCTTCGGCCTGCTGCTGTCGCGGACGCGGCGCGTAGAGGGCCCCGTCGCCGATCTCGACCGCGCCTTGGCACGCGGCGAATTCAGGCCCTATTTTCAGCCAGTCTTCGATCTCAAGACCAGGCAGATCAAAGGATGCGAGATCCTGGTGCGTTGGCTGCGCGAGGATGGCTCCGTCGTGCCTCCAATGAATTTCATCCCGTTGGCGGAGTCCAGCGGACGGATCCAAGGCATGACTTGGCAGCTTCTCGGCCGTGCCCTGGCCGACCTGCAGCCGCACCTGAAGGCCGACAAGGAATTCAAGCTTTCGCTCAATGTCGTGCCCAAGCACCTCTTGAGCGCGGGTTTCATCGAGACGCTGCGCAGCACCGTCGGTGCGGCCAGGGTCTCCACACGTCAGATTGTGATCGAGGTGACCGAACGCGACGAACTCGATGACCTTGTGCGCGCCGCAGCCGTGGTGAGCGAGTTACGCGAGCATGGCTTCCGCGTTGCCATCGACGACGTCGGCGTCGGCCATAGCGGGCTATCGCGCTTGAAAGGCCTGGGCGCCAACACCATCAAGATCGACAAGTTCTTCGTCGACACCATCGCGGTGGATGCGTCGACCACGGCCATCGTGGAGATGCTGGTCGCGCTCGCGGGCGATCTAAGCATGAGTGTGATCGCGGAAGGGATCGAGACCGAAGAGCAGGTCCGCGCCCTGATCTCCTGCGGCGTCGAAGAGGGCCAGGGCTATCTCGTCTCCGCGCCATTGCCCGTCGAGGAATTCGTCGAGCTTCTTGAGAGACGTAGATTGGCTGGCCTCGAGGGCGGGACACAAACAGCCGCGCTTGTTGCGTAGAAAAGCAGGTCGGCGAGCCGGCTCGAAAGCAGCCGCCTGCAAGGAGCGCCTTCACGTCTGACGAATCCGAGCTGGCACGGCAAATGCTTAGAGGGTGCCATGCTGGCACTGCTCTTCCTATTGGCTATTTTTGCGGCTGGATTTGCCGCGGGTTACGGCATTCGCGAGCTGCGTTCACGGCGGCGCCGACGCAGGTTCAGGCGAATTGCCTTCTGAACGGGCGCGACGCAATTGTTCACGATGTTGACACACGTTCACCCCGACCTTGAGGAGGCATTCTGCGGATGGATCGAAAGTTCCGGTCATCGCGGGCAAATTCATGTGATCGCGAGTCATCGGAAGTCCGCAAAACTGCCTTATGAATGTTGGCCAGCACCGGTATCGGACGGACAAGCTCTCCGATGGTGGTACCTTTGCATGTTTGACATCATATTCTTGGCTGCCATCGTGGCGATTTCGTTCGCGGCTGGTTATGGCACGCGATCCGTGGTCTCGCAGAGACGTCGTACAAAATATCTCAAGCTGAAGCCGTATGTGCGCCCCTCCAAGCCGTCGGAGCCGCCACAGTTCCTGCTCCGTCCTCGCGGCGGAAATGTCGCTCAGATGCCTAGGGTTGCATCAAACGGCCGTCGCAGCGGCTGATCTCGGCGGGGTTCCGGCCCGGCCTTCGCCGGGCCCGATGAAGATTGCTCTGTTGCTACGAACCGTCAGTCGCGCTCTCGTCGTACCGAGGGGCACCGGCCTCCTTAACGATAGCAAAGGGTTTTCCGGCACCAACTCGCAGGGTTGGGTATGGTGCCGACATGTTTCGCAACCCCCTCGTCACGGCCACTGGCGTCTGCTTTGCCCTGATAACTTACGCCACCTTGGCGAAGTTGGCGGGTCGCCCCGTGCTTGTCGGCCATCACGAAGCCTATTGGATCGTCGTCGTCGAGCGGTTCAGCGCTTATGGACTACTGGGCTTTCTCTTGTCTTTTTTGCTGCCTGGACGCTTCCGCCTGGCTTGCATGCTCGTGCTGTCAGTCGCAATCGGGCTCGAGGTTCTGCAAGCTCTGACGCCCGATCGCGATCCGGCCCTGGTGGACGTGCTGCAGAAAGCAGCTGGCGGAACAGTCGGTGTCCTGTTGGCTCAGACAATTCTTGCCTTCTTGCCGAGACCTCCATCCTAGACACGTTCTGCATACTCTGCTCAAAGCTCGCAGCGGATTGGCAAACTGCGGCTTCTCATCCACAATGCACACCCTGTTGAGAGGATTTCGAACGATGGCCCGCAAACTTCATGTGCTTCTGGGTGGAGCTTTGCTCATTGCCACATCGTCCTCGGCAGTCGCCCAAGGCACCTATCCGAGCGGTGTGCGCAGTGGCTACACTGGCACGACGTCCGGTTCACCCGCCCCGGCCACCAGCGCTACGGGAACGTCCTCCTCTCCGACACCATCGACTCGAAACTTGGGAACCGGCCAAGGGCGTACCGAGGGCGCGATGGGGCTTTCGCCGCAATTGCAGAAAGAGTTGGGAATTGGTCGTCAGCAGTAGGCGTGTTGCGCCTTGCCTATCCGTAAATTGATTGAAGACGCCCACATTTGATCGGCGACGTCAATCAAGCCTGCTGCCCCCTCGCCGAGACGCGCCTCTGATCAGCGGCTCACCGGTTCTTCCGGCGCTTCCTGACCGCGAACCACCGCACGCGCGGTTCCGAGATCGGCCGCTCGGCCGCTATGCGAGCGCAACATGACCTCGAACGACCTCTTGACCCCGCCAAGGTCATGGTCGATCGAAGCGTCGCGCAGCATGGCGCGCGCATCGGTGTGAAAAAGCAGGGCTGCGGCAACGGCCAGAGGGAACACGTGCTTCATGCTGGGTCCGACAATCAATTCCAGCGTGATGCCATTGCGCGAAAGTACGACGAAATGGCGACGCTTCGTTGCCACAGAGCGGCCTTTTAACGATCTTGAGCGTGACCGCTCCGGGCCAAGGCCGTTCGCCTGCACTAAGCCGCTTGAACTGGATTTGGCGGCAGCCTCTATTTCGTCATCTGCCCGCGCAACTCGCCACCCGGATTCGTGGCGGTGTGGATGTTCGCGTACCACTTGCCAGCCAGCAGGTCCGCAGCCTGCGTGTCGGTGAGCGTAGCGCTGCCCTGGATCGGGCTCTGCACCGTCTTGAACGGCAAGGCGATGCCGGCGTTCTTGCCGGCTTCGCCGGGGCCATGGAAATGGGCCCCCATCGCCGGGCCCGTCAGGCCGGCAAAGGTGACCGTGTAGGTGAGAGTTTTCGTCTCGGTATCGTAGGTCGCTTCCGCCTTGCCCGTGCCGGGCGAATTGTTTGGAGGCACCTCATTGCCGCCTTTGAGGTCGGCCTGAAGTTTCACGACCTCAGCGCTGGCCGGCGCTGCGGTCGCAATCGCCGCGCCGAACAGAGCTGTTCCCACCAGCGTCACGCACGCCCGATATGCGGCTGTCCTCATGGCATCCTCCTGCAGGCTGTATGCCCGTGCGGGTTGAAACCCCGAGGCCCAGCCGGAAATTCCGGAGCCGAATTTATGCCTGATTCGGAGCAGGGATAGCGGAAATCTCCGTGCGGATCGCAATGGCCCGCCCCTAGCGACGGCTCAAGCCACCCCGCGCCTGCCGAGCAACTCGTGCGGTGTCAGGAGTTCGGCCATCTGCTGATGCGTGGCCTGGAGCGCCTCGATGGCGCCGTCGAGATCGAAATCCGACTCGCGGACGGAGGCGAAGAACTTGGCCGTCAACGCCAGATCCAGTTTGACGCGCGTCGTTCCGTCGCGGCTCCTGCGACGGTCAAGTGACAGGTGAATGGCTCTCAACCTGGCTTCACTGCTGTCGCAATCGCACAGTCTTCCGAGTTCGTTATAGGTCATCCAGATCTGAGGCATGTTCTTCTTCCACCACCGTTATCGGGCTTCAGATTTAGATTTCACGTCTAAAGGCACGGTTTCTTCGGTCCGGCTGCGGCGTCTTTTCGAGGCAACAGCGTCAATGCAGTACTAAGATGCGGGAGACCTGGGAGGCCCAGGGAAGTGGCGCGGCCGGGAACGGCTATCGAGCCCCTTGGGCAATTTGTCATTGAGCTTCACGACGGCACGTCGCGTCTCGGCGGCAGGTTGATCCTCCTGGCAGTAGATCAGCGTCGCCTCGAACATGACGTCAGGCGCTTGCCTGGCCGTTCCCGAGCAGGTCGCCATCGCCCCGCTGCACACGCCGGAGAGCTCGACCTCGACCTCGTCATGCCCGAACACGGTCGGCGGGCCGTCGGCATACCGCTTCGTGGTCAGGAGGGCCGTGAAGCGCTGCTCGTCGACGCGATAGGATCCACCATAGGTGAAGAAGCTGTCGCTGCCCGAGATCCGCCCTTCGGCCAGATGTACGACGCCAGTGCCCTGGCCACGCGGGGTTCTGAACCAGGCAGCGTATTTGCCGTCTCTCAGCATGAAAAACATCCGTCGCAATTCCATGCGTATTTGCGACCAACTCTGGGGCGCGACAATGACCGATGCGACGAGCATTTCGCCACGGTTAACGTCCTGCAAAGCCAACCCGTCAAATTGCTGTCGGCGCGCACGCAAAGGCGCGGCGGCGGACGTCAGAACAATTCTATGCCGTCATCCGCTGTCTCGACCGCCTCGACCCGACGCGCGGTGGCGATCGACGCCAGCCCAAGCGTGTGCAGGAATTCGCGATGGACGTCCCGCTCGCGCTCCATCGTGTAGCGCGCGAAGAGACCGTCGAGCATCGCCTGATCCCGCCCCTCCGGCTGCGGCGGCTGCGCGCCCCCGCTCGCGGTCTCGAGGCGTACGGCGACCGCGGGCAATGCCGCGGAGCCTTCGCCGAGCGTGGTCATCAGGCCCTGCGCCGAATTCATCAGCCCCTCGAACTCGGCACCTTCATCGACGAGCCGGCTCATCAGCCTGCCGAGCCGTTCGTTTCCGGCCTCGACCTCGCGCAGCGCCTGCAGGATCTGCGGCTCGAGCTTGGCAAGCTGGGTGGGATCGCCCTGCACGCGCAGCTCCTTCAGCTCCTTTGCCGAGCGTTCGATACCATCGAGCACGGGCCGCAGGCGCCCTGCGCCGGCCGAGACCTGATCGGCGGTCGCCTTGAGCTCGTTCGCGATCACGACGAAGGCGCTACCGCGGCTGCCGAGATGGCTCGCTTTGAGGCCGGCATTCATCCCGATCAGGGTGATGTCGACGGTCGCCTCGGCGAGCCCGGCGATCGCCTGACGAAACTTTGCCAGCGTGTCCTCGACGATGGCGAGCGCCTCGTCGACCGCGCGGCCGGCGCTTTCGCAGGTGGCGATCAGGGTCGAGGCATGCGCCAGCGTCTGCTTGATGCGCGCCAGGAATGACGACGAGCCGCCCTCCTCGCCGCCGAACAGCGTGCGGCCGTGGCCGACGACACTGGCCGCGTCGCGCAGGATGGCGGACAGCGCGCGAACGATCTGGCCGATGTCGCCGCCGAACTCGCGCTGGGCGTCCCTGAGCAGGGCCGCCTGCAACTGGCAGATCGCGCGCGCGCCGTCTTCGCTCGCGACCGGTTCGGGAACGAGGCTCGTGGATGATCCCGACGCAAGGCCAAGGCCGTGACAGACATGCTCGAGACGCTGGCGCGTGCTGTCGCCGGCCTGAAGCGAAATGATCGCACCGCCGACCGCCTCGGCGATCTTCCTGGTGCTGGCGCTCGCGAGGTCGGCGAGCTCTCTGCCATTGCGGCGCTGCTCGCGCAACCCGGAATAGGCCGCACCGAGCTCGGCGCTCTCGGCCACCAGCTGCTTGGCGTAGCGGCTCTCGAATTCCTTCTGCCGGCCGGACGCCGTGGCGACGGCATCCGACAGACGCTGCTGGTCCTTCGCGCAGCCTTCGATCGAGCCCTGCACGGCCTTGCCGAGATCGTAGGCCTCCTGGGTGAAGGCGAGAAAGCCCTCGCGGTCGCCGTCGAGCGAGGCCGCCTCGATCCGCGCGCTGCGGGCGATGATGGTGATCATCTGGATGTGCTTGAACAGCGGCTTGAGCAGCGACGAGGCCTCCGCCGTGCTCTTGCCGATCGTCTCCAGCAGGGTACTTTCCGCCGGCAGCGCCTCTGCCAGCTCACTCAGCCGCGCCGCGATGTCCTGCAACGCGGTGGCAGCGCCCTCGATCTCGGCGCCGGAGAGCTCCTCGGAGAGCGTCGCAAGGCCCTGGTTCAGCTCCTTGAAGATGAGGTGGCCGCGGCCGAGATCATGACCGACGCGCGCGAAGACGTCCTCGATCCGCGACGAGACATCCTCGATCGCAGCGATCGATTCAGCGAGCGTATTGGCCGGAATGGCGGGCATTGTGATCAACCTGCCGCCGCGACATGCCCGGCCTGGTACCAAAGCATGATCTCGCGCGGGATATGGTGCAGCGAGACCACTTTCTCGACACCGCCATGGGCGATGGCTTCCTTGGGCATGCCGAACACGACGCAACTCTCTTCATCCTGTGCCCGCGTCGAAGCGCCGAGCTTGCGCATCTCCAGCATGCCGCGGGCGCCGTCGTCACCCATGCCGGTCATGATCACGCCGAGCGCATTGGCGCTCGCGTGCTGGGCCGCCGAGCGGAACAGCACGTCCACGGAGGGACGATGCCGCGACACCGGCGGGCCGTCCTTGATCGCGATCTGGTAGCGCAGGCCGATGCGCTGAAGCAGCATGTGACGGGCGCCGGGCGCGATATAGGCGTAGCCCGGCAGCACCGGTTCGCCATCCTCGGCTTCCTTGACGCGGATCTGGCAGACGCTGTCGAGACGCCTGGCAAAGGCCGCCGTGAAACCTGCCGGCATGTGCTGGACGATGAGAAGCGGAGGACAGTGCGGCGGCAGCATCTCGAGGACGTCGTTGAGGGCCTCGGTCCCGCCGGTCGATGCACCGATGCACACGATGCGCTCCGTCGTTGGCCGTACTTTGCCCAGCACCGGCGGCGGGATGATGGCGTCGGCCGTCAGCTTCTTCTCGACCACGCGACGTTCGGACCGCGGACGCACCCGCGCGCGCGCCGCCGACTTCACGGCCTCGCGCAGCCGCGTGGAGCATTCGAGCAGCGCCTGGCGCGTGTCGATCTTCGGCTTCGGCACGATATCGACCGCGCCAGCCTCGAACGCCTCAAACATCACGTTCGACCCCTCTTCGGTGAGCGAGGAGCAGATGATCACCGGGATCGGACGCTGCGCCATGATCTTGCGCAGGAATGTCATGCCGTCCATTTTGGGCATCTCGATGTCGAGAATGATGACGTCGGGAATCTCGTTCTGGAGGCGGCGCGCCGCCGCGAACGGGTCGGACGCCGTCCCCATCACCTCGATATCAGGGTCGTCGTTGAGGATCGTTTGCAGGATTTGGCGCACCGACGCCGAATCGTCCACGATCAGTACGCGAACTTTCTCCCTCGGCATTTGGGCGGCGCTCCGATCAGACCTTGAAAATGGTTGGCTGGACTTGCTTCAGACCCGGCACTGCACTGTGGATCATCGATTCCGAATGCCCGACCAGGAGATAGCCGCCGGGCCGCAAATGGCTGCACAATTGCTCGATCACCTTGCGCTGCGTCTCGCGCTCGAAATAGATCAGGACGTTGCGGCAGAAGATGATGTCGACGTCGCGATCCACCGGATAGGAGGAATCCATGAGATTCATCCGCATGAAATGCGTCATGCGCCGCAGCTCGGGCACCACCCGTACCTCGCAGCGCGACTTGTCGCGCGACGACAGGAAATATCGCTTCACGAAGTTCTCCGGCACCGGAGCCAGCACGTCGCGGGTATAGATCGCGGTCTTGGCGAGGCGCAGCACCGCCGTCGAAATGTCGGTCCCGAGAATGCGGTATTGAAACCGCGAGCCGCTCCGCGTCATGTCGTCCAGCACCATGGCGGTGGTGTAGGCTTCCATCCCCGTGGAGCTCGCCGAGCTCCAGATCTTCAGGTTCGCATTCCTGCGTCCATGCGACTTGAGCAGGGCGGGAACGGCCACGTCACGCATGAACGTGAAGTGCTGAGGTTCGCGGAAGAAGTCGGTCTTGTTGGTCGTCACTACATCGATGAGATGGGTGAGCTCGATATCGAAATGCTCGACCTCGAACAGGTTCTCGACATATTCGTTGAGGTCGGAGAAGTTCAGCGCGCGTACGCGCTTGTGCAACCGTCCCTCCAGCATCAGCCGCTTGCCCTGCGGCAGCTTGATGCCGACCTGGCCCTCGATCAAGTCGGCGATGGTCCGGAAGTGGCGGTCGGACAGATGCACCGCCGTATCCTGCATGGCGGGCATCATCGCTGCATGCCCCCAACCGGGATGGCCGCCGCCTGCACTGAATGTCGGGCCGAACGGGCCATCTTGAATCCCACGCGTTTACGCAATTGCTGACGAGGGATCGGCCCACCGGTCAAGGACGGACCGATCCCTCGGAGAGTCCTAGCGCTGGAAATCGGCGTCGCGATCGTCCTCGCCGTCGTTCATGTCGAAAGCGAAGCCGCCGCCGCCGGCCACCTTCAGGGCGCGTGCCGGCCTCGCCTGCGGCTTCTTGGCCGGACGCTCGGCCGCCGCCATCGTGGCGGCCTTGGCACGCAGCTGATTGACCGCGCGATCGATCGGCGCCGGCGCCTGGCTCTTTGCGCCGTGGTCGATGCGGAAATAGGCGATCGTCGACTGGAGCTGCTCGGCCTGCGAGGCGAGCTCTTCGGAGGTCGAGGATACCTGCTCGGAAGCGCTGGCGTTCTGCTGGCCGACCTTGTCGAGCTGCTGGATCGCCTGGTTGATCTGGGCCGAGCCGACGTCCTGCTCGCGGCAGGCCGCGGTGATCTCCTCGACGAGCTCTGCCGTCCGCTTGATGTCGGGGACGAGCTTGGAGAGCATGGAGCCAGCCTCCTGCGCCACCTTGACGGTCTCGGCCGAGAGCGTGCCGATCTCGGCCGCAGCCGCTTGGCTGCGTTCCGCGAGCTTGCGCACTTCGGACGCCACGACTGCAAAGCCCTTGCCGTGCTCGCCGGCGCGCGCGGCCTCGACCGCGGCGTTGAGCGCGAGCAGGTCGGTCTGGCGGGCGATCTCCTGAACGATCGTGATCTTCTCGGCGATGGTCTGCATCGCGTTGACGGCGCGACCCACCGCGGCGCCGCTGGCCTCGGCGTCCTTGGCGGACTGCGCCGCAATCTTCTCGGTCTGGTTGGCGTTGTCGGCGTTCTGCTTCACGTTCGAGGCCATCTCCTCCATCGAGGAGGAAGCCTCTTCCGCTGAGGAAGCCTGCTCCGTCGCGCCCTGCGAGAGCTGCTCGGCGCTGGCGGAGAGCTCCTGGCTGCCGGCGGAGACGTTCTGCGCCGCGGTGAGGGCTTCCGACACGATCTGCCGAAGCTTCTCCACCATGCGCTCGAGCGCGAGGCCGAGCGTATCCTTGTCCGACAGCGGCTTGGCTTCGACCGTGAGATCGCCCTGCGCGATCTGGTTGGCAAGCGCCGCCGTCGCGTTCAGGTTCACCGTCATCGCATTCAGCGACTTGATCAGGTCGCCGATCTCGTCATTGCTGGACGACTCGATCTTGTGGCTGAGATCGCCGATCGCCACCGCATCGGCGAGGCCGACGGCCTGCGCCAGTGCGCGGCTGATGTTGAGCGCGATCCAGGTTGCGGCAACAGCGGCGATCAGCAACGAAGCAATGACAAGGCTCATCAGGATCAGTTCGGCGCGGGCGCCATCCTGCTTGGCCTGTTCGGCCTGCTCGGCCATGTTCTTCTTGACGTTCTTGATGTAGCCGTCGGCCGCTTCGATCGCGTCCGCAACGACCTTGCGGCCGTCATGCATGGAACGGTCCAGCGCCTGCGGCTTGTCGGTCTTCGCGAGGCGGACCGTCTCGTCCTGATAGGCGTTCAGCTTGGCGAAGGCGACATTGAAGCCCTCCATCAGCTTCTTGCCGCTCTCGCTGGCCGCCGCATAGATCTCGTCCTTGGACTTGGCGACGGCCTCGCGGTTCTTGATGAGGTCAGCCCGGAACTGCTCATGCTCGGCGTCGGACGCTGCGAGGATGGAATTCTTCTCCGCGCGCACCAGGAAGAGAATGCCCTCCTTCAGTTCGGCGGCCTTTTCCATGCGGCCTGCACGACTGACCAGCTGCTCCGTGGTGCCGACCATGTCGGCGAGCTTCATGTAGCCGACCGCGCCAGCGATCATGGAAAGCAGGATGACGACGCCGAAGGCGCTGGCAAGCTTGGCTTTGACGGTGAATCTCATGTCAGTCTCGTTGGTTCAAATGGGGGTGCGTACGCTTGACCACGCTTCACTCTTGCAAACTCAGGCGGCGCGGGGCGCATCGCGCCCTTCCGGGATCTCGTCATGTGCCATCAGCTTGGCGAGATCGAAGATGACGACGAACTTCTCACCCTTGCGGCCGATGCCGGCGGCGTAGTCGGACTGCCATTTGCCGCCGACCTCGGGGATCGGCTCGATCGCCTGCTCGTCGATGTCGGTGACCTCGAACACGCAGTCGGCGACGAAGCCGACGCCGACCAGGCGGTCCTTCATCGGCACGTCGAGGATGATGATGCGGGTCGCCTCGGTGGCCGCCACGCTCGGCAGGCCGAGCTTGGTCCGGAGGTCGACGATCGGATAACCGCTGCCGCGCACGTCGATCATGCCGAGCAGGAAATTCGGCGCATGCGGCAGGCGCGAGATCGGCCGCATGTCCAGGATTTCCCGAACGTTGCGGATGCTGATGCCGAACGTCTCGCCGGCGAGCCCGAGCGTCAGATATTGCGAGGTTGCGGCCATGATGCAGTCCAGGGATCCCAGGTTTCGTGAAGTGCGCGGTCCGGCTCGGGGCCGGACCGGCTTGATCAGCGTTGAAACTCGGCGTCGCGGTCGTCTTCGCCGTCATGCATGTCGAACGCGAAACCGCCACCGCCGGCAACCTTCGTCGCACGCGCGGGCTTGCGGGCGGGCGCGGGCTTCTTCGTCCCGCGATCCGCCGCCGCCATGTGCGCGGCCTTGGCGCGGAGCTGGCCGACGGCGCGGTCGATCGACGCGGGCGCGGCACTCTCACTGCGTCCACCCTGTTCGATGCGGAAGAACGAGATGGTCGACTGGAGCTGCTCGGCCTGCGAGGCGAGCTCCTCGGAGGTCGAGGACACCTGCTCGGAGGCGCTGGCGTTCTGCTGGCCGACCTTGTCGAGCTGCTGGATCGCCTGGTTGATCTGGGCCGAACCGACGTCCTGCTCGCGGCAGGCCGCGGTGATCTCCTGGACCAGTTCGGCGGTCTTCTTGATGTCGGGCACGAGCTTGGCCAGCATGTCGCCGGCTTCTTGCGCGACCTTCACGGTCTCGGTCGACAGCGTGCCGATGTCGGCTGCCGCCGCCTGGCTCCGTTCGGCCAGCTTGCGCACTTCGGACGCCACGACCGCAAAGCCCTTGCCGTGCTCGCCGGCACGCGCGGCCTCGACCGCGGCGTTGAGCGCGAGAAGGTCGGTCTGGCGCGCGATCTCCTGCACGATCGTGATCTTCTCGGCGATGGTCTGCATCGCGTTGACGGCGCGGCCCACGGCAACGCCGCTGGCTTCCGCATCCTTGGCCGACTGCGCCGCGATCTTCTCGGTCTGGTTGGCGTTGTCGGCGTTCTGCTTTACGTTCGACGCCATCTCCTCCATCGAGGACGAGGCTTCCTCGGCGGACGAGGCCTGCTCGGTCGCGCCCTGCGAGAGCTGCTCCGCGCTGGCGGAGAGCTCTTGGCTGCCGGCCGAGACATTTTGCGCGGCGGTGAGAGCCTCGGCAACGATCTGCCGGAGCTTCTCGACCATTGTGTTCAGCGACCTGACGAGATCGCCGATCTCGTCGTTGCTCGCGGAGGGTATCGTCTGATTGAGATCGCCATCGGCCACCGCTCCGGCAAGGCTGACGGCGCGGCCGAGCGAACGGCTGATCGAGATCGAAATCCACAAGGCTGCCGCAATCGCAACCATCAGCGAGACACCGAGAAGCGACATCAGCATGAACTGCGCCTGATGCCCCTCGTCCTTCGACTGGATGGCCTGGTCGGCCATCTGTTTCTTGGTGTTCTCGACATAGGCACCCATGGACTCGAGCGCCTCGTTCACGACCTTGCGCCCCTCATTCGTCGAGCGGTCCGTCGCTTTGGCCTTGTCGGTCTTCGCGATCCGGATCGTCTCTTCCTGATAGGCATTCATCTTGGCGTAGGACGCCGCGAAGCCGTCGAGCAATTTCCTGCCGGCCTCACTGGCGAGCGCGTAGACCTCATCCTTGGTCTTGAACGCAGCCTCACGCCGCTTGGCAGCATCGGCGGCGGCCTGCTCGACCTCGCTCTCATTGCCGATGATGGCGTTCTTTTCCGCGCGGAGCTGGAGGAGGATGTCCTTCTCGATCTGGGTCGCCTTCTCCATGCGCTTGGCGCGGAGGACCATGCTGTCGGCCGTCGCCATCATGTCGCCGAGCTTCATGTACGCCACGCCGCCGGCGACCATGGACAGGACGATAACCAGGCCGAAAGCGCTGGCAAGTTTTGCCTTGACCGTAAATCTCATTTCCAGCCCCTACCCCTGTCTCGCCCCGAGACCTGCTCTCAATTCAGGATGCGTTCCATGTTGGGAACGATGACGAACTCTTCACGCCACTTCGCGATGAAGCGAATGAATTCCGGTTTCCAATGCATGCCGACGCGCGGCGTCTGCTGCACGTCGGTTTGCGAAATCTCCGTGACCTCGTAGACCTTGTCGGCGGTGACGCCGACCAGGACCGGCTCGCCGTCGAGCTGAAGCTCGATGACGACGATGCGCGTATCGGCGGAATCGTCGAGCTGCGGCATGCCGAAACGGATGCGCAGATCGGCGAGCGGAATGACGTTGCCGCGCACGTTGATCACGCTCGGAACGAACGCCCGCGCGCCCGCGACCTTGGTCACGGGCACGGGATCGATGATCTCGCGCACGAGGCCTGCGTCGAGTGCGAACTTCTCCTCGCCGAGGCCGATCATCACGACCTGCATCGCGCCCGTCTGGTGCTCGCCGGCTTGACCCTCGTTCATTACGCCGCCTCGCTGATGTGCTGCTTCTCGACCTTCGACTGCGCCAGCGTGACGAGCTGGGCGACGTCGAGGATCAGTGCCGCCGTGCCATCACCCAAAATCGTCGCGCCGGAGAAGATCGTGACGTCGGAGTGCAGCTTGGAGAGCGACTTGATCACGGTCTGGTGGTTGCCGATGATCTGGTCGGCGACGAGGCCGACGCGGGTCTCGCCGGTCGAGATGATGATCGTCTTCTGGTGCCGGTCGGGCGCGCCCGACGCGGTCAGGAGCTCGCGCAGACGCAGGAACGGGACGAGGTTGCCGCGCACGTTGAGGAAGTTGCGGCCGCGCGAGCGCTCGTCCTCGGCGGTCAGCTCGACGCATTCCTCCACCGCCGACAGCGGGATGATGTAGCGGCCTTCGCCGACGCGGATCAGAAGGCCTTCGATGATCGCCAGCGTCAGCGGCAGGCGCAGCGTCACGGTCGTGCCCTGGCCCGGCTTGGTCGACAGGTCGATCGTGCCGCGCATGTTCTCGATGGTGCGCTTGACCACGTCCATGCCGACGCCGCGGCCCGACAGCGCCGAGATGGTCTGCGCGGTCGAGAAACCGGGATGGAATAGGAACTGGTGGATCTCGTGATCGGTCAGCACGGCGCCGGAGGCGATCAGGCCCTGCTCTTCCGCCTTCGCGCGGATGCGCGCGGTGTTGAGGCCGCCACCATTGTCCTTGACGGTGACGAGCACCTGCGCGCCGGAATGCACGGCAGCGAGCTCGATCCGGCCCTGCTCGGTCTTGCCGTTGGCGGCGCGCGTTGCGGTGTCCTCGATGCCGTGGTCGATCGCGTTGCGGATCAGATGCACCAGCGGATCGGCCAGGCACTCGATCATGGTCTTGTCGAGCTCGGTGTCCTCGCCTGAGGTGACGAATTCGACCGGCTTCGACAGGTCGCGCGAGAGATCGTGCACGAGGCGGCGGAAGCGGCCGAACAGCGAGCCGATCGGCACCATGCGCGCACCCATCGTAGTGTCGCGCAAGGAGGAAGCGAGGCGCTCGATTTCCTCGGCGATCATCTTGATCGAGAGATCGGAGCCGGAGGCGGCGAGCTGGCTCAGCCGCGCCTGGGCGATCACGAGTTCGCCGACGCGGTCCATCAATTCGTCGAGGCGCTCGGCCTGGACCCGGACGGTGGCGATGCCGCGCTCTTCGCGCTTGGCCTCGGACTTCGGTTCAGGCTTGATTTCGGGTTTGGGCTCCGCCTTAGCGACGGGCGGCTCCGTAACGGGCGCGGCAACGGCCTCGGCCACCGGCGCGGGCATCTCGGCGACCGGCTCCTCGTCGAGAAGCTGGAACAGTGGCGCCGGGGCCGGCGCTTCGACGTGCTCCAGCGGCGAGAGCGCCAGCTTCATCTCGTCCTGGACGAACATGAAGACGTCGTCGATCGCGTCCTTGTCGCAGGCGGCGTGCAGCTTGACGTCCCACTTCAGATAGCAGTCTTCCGGCTCCATCTCGTCAAGGAACGGGATGCCGTCGGTGATGGGCACGACGAAGCAGGGGCCGAGCTTGCAGAGGTCTTCCAGCAGGTCGAGCGGATTCGAGCCGTTGCGCAGGATGTGGGATTCGAATTCGAGATAGAGGTGCCAGCCGGCCTGCTTGCTCTCGGTCGGGGCGAGCGGCGGCGCTGCCACGATCGCGGCGATCGGAGCTAAGGGCTGATCCGACGACACGAAGCGCTTGAGGTCGTCGAGGATGGCGTCGCCGATGATGTCGTCGGTCGACTGCGGGTCCTCGATCAGCGCGCGGATGTAGTCCTTGGCGGCGAGCGCGACCGAGATCAGCTCCTGGGTCGGCTTGATCTCGCCCTTGCGGACGCGGTCGAAGGCGGTCTCGAATTCATGGGTGAAGGAGGCGACCTTGTCGAAGCCGAACATCGCGCCCGAGCCCTTGATCGTGTGCAGGGCGCGGAAGGCGGAATCGACCAGCTCGCGGTCGTGGGGACGCTGGCCGAGATCGAGCAGGGCCCCTTCCAGGACCTCGAACAACTCGCTGGCTTCCTGGCGAAAGACCTCGGTCGGGTCCATCACGTTCATGCGCGCACCAGCTTGCCGACGACGGCGAGCAGCTGCTCGGGCTTGAACGGCTTGGTGATCCACCCGGTGGCGCCGGCGCTCTTGGCTTCCTGCTTCACCGTGTCGTTGGATTCGGTGGTGAGGAACACGATGGGCATGCCGACCGCGCTCGGTAGCTTGCGTAGCGCCCGGATCAGCTCCAGCCCGTTCATGACGGGCATATTCAAGTCGGTGATGACGAGGTCGAGCTTGCCGGCCTGCGCCTTGGCGAGCCCTTGCGCGCCGTCACCGGCCTCGATCACGTTGTGACCGGCCGGCTCGAGCACGACCTTGATCATCTGCCGGATGCTGGGCGAATCGTCGACCGTGAGAATCGTGGCCATCAGGTGCCATCTTTCTTTTGCGGGAAATGCTGATCGATCATCGCCTCGTTGGTGAAGCCGGCGCGGCGAAGAGTGTTGCGCAGAGACTGGGAGAATGACGTGAGCACCACCGGGCGGCCCTGGGCCTCGCCCGTCTTGGCGGTCGACAGCAGAAGCTGGATCGAGGTCACGTCGGCCTTGTCGACGCTCGAACAGTCGATCTCGAGCCGGTCCTGCCGGCCGAAAGCCTCGCGGATCAGGTCATAGACATTGCGGATCGCAGCAATGCTGCAATCCGCCGGCAGCCGCAGGGACCACTTCGGCTCGGTGACATCAGACGACATTCGTCCCCCAAATTTCCCCCGAGACTCACTGCACGCATGGCGCGAATCTCGCGCGACGACTATTCGGTATGGAGAGTGTGCAAACCCCTAATGGGCATCCCCGTACAACTACGGGTCACAATCCCCAGAACTTCGCCCGTGCATGCAAGCGTGCATGGCCCGCCCAATTCTCATGCGCTCCGCGCAGTCTTCAGGCTGCGTGATGCCGGTGAAACGTTTGCTCGGCGTTAAATCGCAAAGGCTAAGTGTCGAGGTCATGCCTCGCCATCCGAACGAGCCCGGCCGCCGATGCTGACCCAAGCGCTCCTGGTTGATGACAGCCGCTCCGTCCTCAACTTCCTGAAACGTCTCATCGAAGCCGAAGGCCTGGTCGAGGCCACCACCTTCCTCGATCCCCTGGAGGCGCTGGCCTGCGCGCGAGAGCGCGTCTTCGACCTCGTGCTGGTCGACTATGAGATGCCGCATATGGACGGCATCAGCTTCATCCGCACTTTGCGCACGCTGCCCGGCTGCGCCGACATCCCGATCGCGATGATCACCTCGCGACAGACCGATGACGTCAAGATGGAAGCGCTGCAGGCCGGTGCAACCGATTTCCTGCCCAAGCAGCCACAAAGCGTCGAGATGACAGTGCGCCTGCGGAATTTGATTCAGCTTGGTGCAGCCGTACGCAAGCTCAACGACCGAGCCGCGCATCTCGCCAGTGAAGTCGCGGCCGCGACGCGGAAGCTCGGCGAGCGCGAGGAAGAGATCATCCTGCGGCTCGCGCTCGCTGTCGAATACCGCGACAACGACACCGGCGAGCACACGCTGCGGGTCGCCCGCTACAGCCGTATCATCGCCCAGCAGCTCGGCCTCCCGGCCCGGCTCTGCCGCGACATCTATCTGGCCGCGCCGCTGCACGACGTCGGCAAGGTCGCCATCCCCGACAACATTCTGCTCAAGCCCGGCCGGCTGACCGACGAGGAGATGGCGGTGATCCGCACCCATGCGACGATCGGCGAGAGGATCCTGGCGGACTCCAGTTGCGAGCTGATCCAGCTTGGTGCGCAAATTGCCGCAGGCCATCACGAGCGCTGGGACGGCGCGGGCTATCCGAACGGCCTCAAGGCCGACGAGATCCCGGTCGCCGCGCGCGTGGTCGCCGTTGCCGACGTCTTCGACGCCCTGACGACACGGCGCCCATACAAAGAGCCGATGCCGCTCGAGGCGGCGCGCAACTACCTGGTCGAGCATCAGGGTCGTCAGTTCGACCCGGCCTGCGTCGAGGCCTTCCTGTCGCGCTGGGACGAGGTCGTTGAGATCGCCGCCGGGCAGCAGGCGACGCCATATCTGAAGACCGAGGCGACGCTCGTTCCTAATATAGAGTGTGCGGTGGAGAGCGGCCCAGCCATCCCGGCCGCCTGATATTATCCATTCGGCCAACGGCTTGCCGCGGCTCCGTTTTCTCCGGTCGCCGGGTTGAACCTGTTCCTGCTAAAGTGGCACCAATACTAAGAGTGATTCTGGTCACACATGCCTGGGCGCACCGCTGCTAAGCATCGGACCAGGACGGGGACCGGTAGAGCATCGGTCGAACTGGATGAGCATTCCCATGAAAAGCCTGATCGGCGCCGCTATCGGCACGTTCTGTCTTGCGGCCCCCGCTTTGGCCGAGACGCCGGCCGCAATCGTCGAGGACGTCCAGGGCAAGGTCGACGGCGTCGCGTTCATGGACTATGTGGCGCCGGGCAAGATCATCAAGCTCGGCCCCAAGGCCAGCATCACGCTGAGCTATCTCAAATCCTGCCAGCGCGAGACCATCAGCGAAGGCGTCGTCCTGGTCGGCGCCGAGCAGAGCACCGTGCAGCTCGGAGAGGTCAAGCGGGAGAAAGTGCCCTGCGATACCAACGCGGCAAAACTGTCCGAGCGCGAGGCGAACCAGAGTGCCGCGACCACCTTCCGCACGATGCGCTCGGACGCCAAGGGCGCGCCATCAAAGCTGCCGACGCTCTACGGCACAGCGCCGCTGGTGCAGGCCAAGAGCGGCAGCACGCTGGTGATCGAGCGCACCGACGGCAAGGAGCCCACAATCAGCGTGCCGCTCAAGAGCGAGATCATGGTCGGCGGCAAATTCTATGACTTTGCCAAGGCCGGGAAGACGCTCACCCCCGGCGGCAGCTATCTCGCCATTCTCGGCGCCAAGCGTTACGCCTTCCAGGTCGACGCCAGCGCCACGTCATCACCGACGCCGATCGTCGGCCGCCTGCTGCGGCTCGAATAGGCGACCTAGCGACGGGGCGATGCGGCGGATCGGCACACGGGACATCGTTGCGACGATCCTGATCGCGCTCCTTGCGGGCGCGGTCTTCACGTCCCCGCCGCTCCAGGCGCTGCAAGGTCTCTCGCTCGACATCCTCACGGCGCTGCGCGGCAAGATCACCAGTGACAACCGCGATCCCGCGGCCTCGCCTGTGGTCGTCGTCGCGATCGACGGGGAGACCTACGACACCCCACCTTTCAAGGGATCTCCGACACAGACCTGGACGCGCGAAATCGGCCGGGTGCTCGGCAGCATCGCCGAGGGCGGAGCCAAGGTGATCGGTTTCGACGTCATCTTTCCAAGCTCGATCGAGCAGTCCGAGATTCCCTTCGGCGACGCGCCGCTCGGCGCGCGCATGAAGGGTTTCGATCGAGACTACCTGATCGCGCTGCGACAGATCGCCGACGGCGGCAAGCTGGTGCTTGGCGAAATCCTAAGCAACGACCATCCGGACACGCCGTACACCGCGCAGCGGATGGCGGCGAAAAACAATATTCGCGCGCTGAACGTCCACACCGACGCGGACGATGTCATCCGGCGGATGCCGCTGAGCTTCTCCATCGATGGCAAGCCGGTTCCCGCGATGGCTGTCGAGCTCGCCGCACGTGCGGTCGGCGCGAAAGTCGAGATTGCACCGTCAGGTGCAGCCGAATTGTCCGGCTATGCCATTCCGAGCGCGGTGCCGAATACACTGACGCTGAACTTTCGTGGGATGGGTCGCGACGTTCCGACCTATTCGTTCGCCGATCTGCGCGCCTGCGTCGAGAAGGGCGACACCGATTTCTTCCGCCGTGCCTTTGACGGCAAGGTCGTGCTGCTCGGCACTATCCTCAATTTCGAGGACCGCAAGCTGACCTCGATGCGCCTTGCGGGCGGCTATGACGGCGCGCCGGGTGCGCGGTGCGCCCTGCCCGCGCCCGCAAGCACCGCGCAGAAGGCGCGCAGTGACGTCGCCGGCGTCTTCGTGCACGCCACCGTGGTGCGGAACCTGATCGAGCGCGATGCCGTGACCGAGCTCGGTTTTCCCATGCGGACCGTTCTGACAATCGTGTTCGCAGCGATCATCGCCTGTGCCGCCTGCCTGCTTGCACCGGGCGGCGCTCTGATCGTGTGGCTAGCCCTCACCGCCATCTACACCGCCGCAGCCGTCGGCGCCTTCGTTCACGCACTGGCATTGCCGCTGACCGAGCCCGCGCTCGCAAGCCTTGCCGCGCTCGCGATGATGATCGGCTACCGCTTCGTGCTGGCCGATCGCGACGAGCGCTTTCTGCGCAAGAGCTTTGCTCTTTATCTCGCGCCCGAAATCATCGAGACCATGGTCGCCTCCGGCAAGATGCCCGAGCTCGGCGGCGAGATGCGCAACGTCACCATGTTCTTCTCCGACCTCAGCGGCTTCTCCTCGATCGCGGAGACCATGACGCCGGGCGAGCTCGTGAAGCTGATGAACGAATACCTTTCCGCGATGACCGACATCATCGAGAGCCATGGCGGCTATGTCGACAAATATATCGGCGATTCCATCGTCGCCATGTTCGGCGCGCCGGCCGACGATCCCTCCCATGCGCGCAACGCCGTGCGCGCGGCACTGAAATGCCATGAGAAGCTCGCGGAGCTGAACGCCCACAATCCCGCCTTCGCCGGTCATGGCCTGTCGCACCGCATCGGCCTCAACAGTGGCGAAGCCGTGGTCGGCAATATCGGCTCGCGCCGCCGCTTCAACTACACCGTGATGAGCGACACCGTGAACGTCGCCTCGCGGCTCGAAGGCGCCAACAAATACTACGGCACCGCGATCATGGCCTCGGAAGCGACGGTCGCGCAGACCGGCGACACTTTCGCCTGGCGCGAGCTCGATGCGATCAGGGTGATGGGACGCGGCGAGGCGATCAAGGTGTTCGAGCCGCTGGCCAACAGGGGCGCGCAGAGTGCGAAGCAGGCGAAGGTGGCAGCAGCGTATGCGGAAGGCCTGGCCTGCTGGCGCGCGCGGGAGTTCGCGAAGGCGGCTGACGCGTTTGCGAAGACGGCGAATACCGATCCAACGTCAGCGCTGTTCGCAAAGCGCGCCCAAGCTCTAGCGGCCAATCCACCGCCGCCGGATTGGACACCGGTCAACGCGCTGGAAGGGAAGTAGTTGCCGCCGCGGCCCGGTGCGTCTTTCAACTGGCGCAAATGCGCCATGTTAGCTCGGATAGGCTCGCCTGCCCAAGGTCGAAGAAACGGGCTAAGGTTGCAGCCCCATCGAGAGCAAAAAGGCAAGTTCGATGTCCCCAATCAAGCTCTTGTCGATTGGATTGATCGCGATCGCCATGCTCACAACGTCCGCTGTGGCTCGCGAGAAGCGACGCGTCATAATACGCGCGCCCTTTGATATAAACCATTCCGCCACCGCCGGCCGGTCCTACAAGCTTCCGCTTGAACCGGATGGCCGTTGGATTTTCTGGGACGGCATTCCAATATGGTTCGGTCCGTCGGTCCGGGGCTGGCCCGGTCACATTTGCGACTGGGGCGACAATGGGCGGATTTGCTGAGTCATTTGATGCCGGTCTGACGCATCAATTTTTCTTCACGCGCGCGACGGATTGTGAGCGGGCAGCTGCCACTAGCTAAAACGGCAGCCCCACATAATTCTCCGCGAGCAGCCGCTGCGCCGTCTCGGACGAGAGCAGGTAGTCCAGCTCGGTCTGCTGCAGCCGGTCCTCGTATTCGAGCCGGTCGGGGAAACGATGCAGCATCATCGTCATCCACCAGGAGAAGCGCTGCGCCTTCCAGATCCGCGCCAGCGCCTTGGCGGAATAACCCGCAAGGCCGGAATCATCACCGCGCTGATAGTGCGCGAGCATGGCGTGATAGAGATAGTAGATGTCGGAGGCGGCGCTGTTCAGCCCCCGCGCGCCGGTCGGCGGCACGATGTGCGCGGCATCTCCGGCGAGGAACAGGCGGCCATAGCTCATCGGCTCGGCGACGAAGCTGCGCAGCGGCGCAATGCTCTTCTCGATCGAGGGCCCCGTGATCAGCCGGCCGGCAACCTCGTCCGGCAGGCGGCGCTTCAGCTCAGCCCAGAACGCATCGTCGCTCCAGTCCTCGACCTTGTCGGTCAGTGGCACCTGGACGTAGTAGCGACTCAATACCTGTGAGCGCAGCGAGCAGAGCGCAAAGCCGCGCTCGTGCTTCACATAGATCAGCTCGGGCGACACCGGCTTCGTGCGCGACAACACGCCAAGCCAACCGAACGGATAGACCTTCTCGTATTCGCGCAGCACGTCCTTCGGGATCGACTTGCGGCTGACGCCGTGGAAGCCGTCGGCGCCGACGATGTAATCGCAATCGACGCGGATGGTCTCTCCGTTCGACCGATAGGTCACGTAGGGGCGGTCGGACGTCAGATCATGCGGCGTGACGTCTTCGGCATTGTGCACGACCTTGCCGCCGTGCCGGTCACGTGCCTCGTAGAGGTCGCGCGTCAGCTCGGTCTGGCCGTAGACCAGCACCGAATTGCCCCCGGAATGCTTGTGCAGGTCGATATGGGACAGCCTGCCGTCACGGGCGATCTCGAAGCCACCGTGGATCTCGCCCTCGCGGTCCATCCGCTCGCCACACTGCGCCTCTCGCATCAGTTTCGCAAAACCATGTTCGAGCACGCCGGCGCGAATCCGGGCCAGCACGTGGTCGCGGCTGTATTTCTCCAGCACGATCGTGTCGATGCCCTTCAGATGAAGCAGCTGGGACAGCAGCAGCCCGGACGGCCCACCGCCGATGATGCAGACCTGAACTTTCATTTTTGCGTCCTCCCGTCGGCACTTTTTTGCAGATTTAGTCCCGCAAACCGATGGAGGGTTTCGTCTTTATCTTGTACTATTCGAACATGAGACACGCAGCCCCTGCCCCGGCGATCCGGGTCTACAATTTGTTCGGCGAGTCCGGCGATCTGCCCGACGTCGTGCATTGCGAGACGATCGCGTCCCGCTCGGTGCTGCACGATTGGACGCTGGCGGTGCACCGCCACGCGCGGCTGCACCAGGTGCTGCTGATCGAGCGCGGCGGCGGCGAGGCGACGCTCGACGGGCGGATGGTGCCACTCAAGCCGATGCAGATCGTCAACGTGCCGGTCGGCCATGTCCACGGCTTCCGCTTCGAGCCCGATACGCAAGGCTGGGTGCTGACCATCGCGGCGGAAATCCTGGACGAGGCGCTGCTCGCCGCCGAAGGCCTGCGCGGGGCGCTGTCGCGATCGGCCGTGGTGCGCGGCACGCCGCAGATCCGCACGACCATGAAGCAGATTTTTGCCGAGCACGCCGCGCGCGATTTCGGCCGCGCCCATGTGCTGCGCGCTCTGTCGTCGGCCATGATCGGGCTGGTGGCACGCGCGCTCACCGGCGAGAGCGGCGGTGCGGGCACGGCGGAAAGCGGACTATTCCGCCGCTTCGAGGCGCTGCTCGAGCAGCATCATCTGGAACGCTGGAGCGTCGCGGACTACGCCCGCGCGCTGTCGATCACGCCAACCCATCTCAACCGAATCACGCGGGCGGCGACCGGCGACACCGCCTCGCATCTGATCCTCAACCGCCTGATCCGCGAGGCGCGGCGCAACCTCGTCTACACCAATCTGCCGGTCTCGACGATCGCCTACGCGCTCGGCTTCGAGGACCCGGCCTATTTCAGCCGCGTCTATGCCGCGGCCACGGGACTGTCGCCGCGCGCCTTTCGCGCGCAGCTTCATGGCGATGAAGGCTGACACACGGGCGACGGGCCAAGCTGCGCCCACGGTCGGGGGGCCCACCGCGATTGCGTTTGTTGCCGACGCAGGCACTTACCTTCGTATATGGCGTCCTATCCTTTGGATAGGGGCTGTTTACCTCCGTACAATTGAGCCGGGACCGCGCCCGCCTTAGCGTGGCTGCATTCGGCGCCCTGGCGCTGGTGGCATGGATCCTCCCTAACCTTGGCGCAAGGCGGCCACCCCTGTCCGGTCGTCTGCGCCGCCTTTTTCGGCAAGCCATCGACGCCTTCAGAGTTTTCCGGCCGACGCACCGCACCATTTCGGCTGGACCGTCCGGCTTTCGTGCGGAACTGGGGATTTGTGCATAATGTCTTCAATTGGGAAGATCGCGCTCTTTATCGATGGCTCAAATCTATATGCCACCTCCAAGGCGCTCGGCTTCGACATCGATTACAGGCGTCTGCTCGGCGAATTCCAGAGCCGCGGCACGCTGTTGCGCGCCTTCTACTACACGACCGTCATCGAGGATCAGGAGTATTCGTCAATCCGCCCATTGATCGACTGGCTCGATTATAACGGATACACCGTCGTCACCAAGCTCACCAGGGAGTTCGTCGACGCCAACACCGGCCGCCGCAAGGTGAAGGGCAGCATGGATGTCGACCTCGCCGTCAGTGCGATGGAGCTCGCCGAGCACGTCGATCAGATCGTGTTGTTCTCCGGCGATGGAGACTTTCGTTCGCTGGTGGAAGCCCTGCAACGCCGCGGTGTCCGCGTGACGGTCGTCTCCACACTCTCCACCCAGCCGCCCATGGTCGCCGACGATCTGCGCCGACAGGCGGACGTCTTCATTGATCTGGCGGAGCTGAAACCGAAAGTGGGGCGCGATCCGGCCGACCGGCCGCGCGAGCTGCGGCAGCCACCGCAATTCCTCACGCGCGGAACGATTCCTCGCGGCGACCGGGTGGAGTGATCCTGCGGGACGATCCGCCGGATCCTCACACGTCGAAGAACACCGTCTCCTCCGGCCCCTGCAAATTGATCGTGAAGGAGTAGACGACCTTGCCGGCGCGCTCGCTGCGCGTGGCGATCAGCGTCTTCCGGCGCACCGGCGGCTCGACCAGATTGAGCACGGGATCGGCGGCATTGGCGGCCTCTTCATCCGAGAAATAGATGCGCGTGTTGAGGCCGATATTGATGCCGCGCGCGACGATCCAGACATTGACGTGCGGCGCGCATTTGCGCCCCGCCTTGTCGGTGATGGCGCCGGGCTTGATGGTCTCGAAGGTGACGAGGCCGCTCTCGAAGTCGGAGCCGGCCCGGCCCCAGCCGCGAAATGCCTCGTCCAGCGCGCCGGCCGAGCGGTCGGCCGGATGGTTGTAGCGGCCGGCCGCATTGGCCTGCCAGATCTCCAGCAGTACATCGCGCAGCGCCGTGCCGCTGCCGTCGAGCACCTTGCCTTCCAGCGTGATGCGCTCGCCTTGCGTGTTCGGCGTCACCAGCACGTTGGAAAAATTCTTCTCGAAGATGTCGAAGCCGGCCATGGCCGGGATCAGGCCGATATGGACATAGGGCCCGGCCGTCTGCGAAGCGGTTTCCTTGAGATAGTTGAGCGGCTGCGGCATGGACTCAGTTCCCCGCGGTGCGATTTTCAAAATAGGTGGAGCGCTGGCCGCGCAGCACGATGTCGAAGCGGTAGGCCAGCGAGTCGAACGGCGTCGAGGCGTTGAGGTCGAGCGGCGCCACCAGGCGATCCAGCGCGTCCTTGTCCGGGATCGTCGTCAGGATCGGGCAGACCGGGATCAAGGGATCGCCCTCGAAATACATCTGCGTGATCAGCCGCTGCGCAAAGCCGGAGCCGAACACCGAGAAATGGATGTGGGCGGGGCGCCAGCTGTTGACGAAGTTGCGCCAGGGATAGGGACCCGGCTTCACGGTGCGGAAATAGTAATAGCCGGTGTCGTCGGTCAGCGCGCGGCCACAGCCGCCGAAATTGGGATCGATCGGCGCCAGATACGTGTCCTTCTTGTGCCGGTAGCGGCCGCCGGCATTGGCCTGCCAGAACTCGACCAGCGTGTTCGGTACGCCGCGGCCGGTCTCGTCGAGCACACGGCCGTGGACGATGATGCGCTCGCCGACGGGATCGCCGTCCTTGGCGTAGTTGCGGATCAGGTCGTTGTCGAGCGGGCCGAGATCGTTGTGGCCGAACACCGGTCCCGTGATCTCCGAGACCGAGTTCTCCAGTGACAGCAGCGCCTGGCGCGGCGAGCGCAGCACCGAGGATTTGTAGCCGGGTGCGTGCGCGGGCGGATGGATCGAGCGGTCGCGCTGGAAAAAGCCGCCATCGCGCGGCGTGAACGGTTCGGGACGGTTGAGGCGAGGATCCTGCAAGGCCGGAATCGGAGCCTGGGCATTCATCGGCGTTGTCTCTCCCTGTGGCGGCCCGGTCGGGCACGCGGCTTATCGGGAGACCATGCGCCGGCCTATTCTCAAGATAAATAGATGGATTATAATATATTGCATGAAAGAAATCGATCATTTGGCCCTCGACGGCCACGCCCTCGAGCTGTTCCTCGCCGTGCTGGAGGAAGGCTCGGTCACGGCGGCGGCGACGCGGCTCGGCCTGACGCAGTCGGCGGTCAGTCACAGCCTGAACAAGCTGCGGCGGATCGCGGGCGATCCGCTGTTCGCCAAGTCCGGCCGCGGCATTGTCGCGACCGCCCATGCCCAGGCGCTGGCCGCGAAGGCGCGCGCCCTGATCGACGAGATGCGCAGCTTTGCCGGCGGCGTCAGCTTCACCCCGGCCACTGCACAGCTCTCGCTGACGATCGCCGCCAACGATTTCCAGCGCGACCTGCTGCTACCGCGCTTCTTCGATCATGTTGCGGCACAAGTGCGAAGCCTGAACCTGCGCGTGATCCCGTCACAATCGCCCTCGCCCGCCATGCTGCGCGAAAACCGCTGCGATCTCCTGATCACGCCGCTGCCGCCGTCGGGCGTCGACATCGTGCAGAAACGCCTGCTGAGCGATCACTATGTCTGCTACTACGATCCAAAGGCGCGCACTGCGCCGTCGGGCCGCGGCGCCTATCTGGCGGCGCGCCACATCACCGTGGTCTATACCGACAATGAGCGGCTCGACTTCGACCGCCGGCTGGCCGCAAGCGGATTCCACCGCGACATCGCGATCTCCGTGCCGAGCTTCTCCGGCGTGCCGTCCTTCCTGCGCGGCTCGCAGATGCTGGCGAGCATGCCGAGCCTGCTCGCTTCTGGCGTGATGCACGGTTTCGCGCAAACACGGATACCGCTTGCCTCGCGCACGCGAACGCTCGCCGAGCTGCCGATGTTCATGGTCTGGCACCAGCGCTACCAGAAAGACCCGGCCCATCGCTGGGTCAGGAATCAGCTCGAGATTGTCGCAACGACGGCAGCCGGCGGCTGATCCAGGAGTCGGCACCGGCTGCGGCCGATTGGCCACACCCTGGCCCGGAAATGTCGCGCCAGGCACGACAGCCGGCCGAGTTCAACCGAACGGTTGATGCGCGATCCGTGATTGCCCGCCACGGTCGCGCCACTGGCAGGACGAGGTGAATCAATGAAGAAAATTCTTGCGCTCATGCTCGGCGCAACCGCAGCGGTGACGGCAACCGGCGCCGCGGCCGGCGAACTCGAAGACGTCAATGCGCGCCTCGAACAACTGGAACGCCAGAACGCCGCCATCCGCAAGGAAAATGCTGCCTTGCGCGAGAACCAGCGGCTGCTCGGAGAGAACAACCGGCTGAAATCACGAGGCACGCACGCCGCGGTCGAAGCAGTCCAAACCTCCGCCCGACCGCAGCAAGAGAACGGCACGTTCCTGGCCGTATCGGCGGCTTCGCGACAGGCCAGGGATCCGTTGCAGTCCTATGCCACGGACTTCCCGGTCAAGGCGCCGCCGCTGGCCGGTCCGGCACAGTTCAGGGCCTGGATCGAAGGCGGCGCGATCTGGAGCGGCGGCGATCCAGTTTTCAGCAATTACAGCAACAATGGTGTCAGCGGCGTATTCGATCTGACGCCGAAGGTGGGTTGGGAAACAGCCATTGGCTTCGACCACCACTTCGCCGGATCTCCCTGGCACATCAGCGGCCAATTCCGCTACGGCGAAGGCGGCGCGACCAACGGCACGCGAACGACCGGCATCAACGTGGGCCCGGTAACGGGAACGGAAACCTCTGAAGCCGCTTCCAAGGAAACTCACTGGCTTGCCGATCTTGCGGCCGGACGTGACATCGCCGGCAGTGGCCCGGGCGCTCTTCAGCTGAAAGGCGGTATTCGCATTGCCGAATTCGTCGCTCGGAATTCGGACTCGGACGTCCAGAACGCCACGTTCGGCGCCGCATCCAGCACGGTCGCAGTTTGGCACGACAGGCGCGCGAGCTTCATTGGCGCGGGGCCTCTCATCGGCCTCGAAGGCTCGATCCCATTCGCCGGCAAATGGTCGTTCGATTATAACGGTGACATCGCTCTGCTCGTTGGCCGGCAGCAGTCGCAGCTCACGAGAAGGACCCTGAATAGCTTTTCCGGCCCTCCCGCCTTCGTCAGCGACGAGCTCGGAACGGGCAGCGACCGGCTCTTTGCCGGCGTGCTGAGCGCCGACATCCAGGTCGGCGTGTCCTATTGGCTGACGCAGAACCTGAAGCTGGGCGCAGGCTACCGGCTCGATGCCTTCGTCAACGTCTTCAACCAGGACGGCTCCGCCAATTCCGGCTTCACACCGGACCGCTACACGCATGGCCCGCGCGTCACGCTGACCGGACAGTTCGACGCCATGTAGGGTTAGGCCGGATCGCACGCGGCCACGTTCGGGACTGGTCACGGGCGACGCCCAGCCCCTCGCCAAACCCACTGGTTGCGCGCGGGCGGCCACGCTAGAATTCGGCCATGACAGTGACCGACATTGCGAGCCGAACCTACAATCACAGCTGGCGGCTGGATCCCATCATCCGCAGCCTGCTGGATACCGACTTCTACAAGCTATTGATGTTACAGATGATTCGGGAAGATTACCCGAGTCAGCAGGTGACTTTCTCGGTCATCAACCGATCGCGCCATGTGCGGCTTGCCGAGATCATCGACGAGGGCGAGCTGCGTGCCCAGCTCGACCATGCCCGCACCATCCGCTTCACCAAGAAGGAGCTGATCTGGCTCGCCGGTAACACCTTCTACGGCAAGACCCACATGTTCTCGGCCGATTTCATCCGCTGGCTCGCCGAATTCCGTCTTCCCGAATACGAGCTGCGCAAGGTCGAGGGTCAATACGAGCTGCATTTCCACGGACCCTGGACCCACACCACGATGTGGGAGATTCCGGCGCTCGCAATCCTCAACGAATTGCGCTCGCGTTCGGCGATGAAGGGCCGCGGCCGTTTCGAGCTCGACGTGCTCTATGCGCGCGCCAAGGCCAAGCTGTGGACCAAGGTGGAACGGTTGCGCAAGCTGGAGAATTTGCGGCTCTCGGACTTCGGCACCCGGCGCCGCCACGGCTTCCTGTGGCAGCGCTGGTGCGTCGAGGCGGTGAAGGAAGGCCTGGGTTCGTCCTTCATCGGTACCTCCAACGTGCTGCTCGCGATGGACAACGATCTCGAAGCCATCGGCACCAATGCGCACGAACTGCCGATGGTTGCAGCCGCGCTCGCCAAGGACGACGAGGAATTGCGCTGGGCGCCCTATCGCATTCTCGACCAGTGGCGCCAGACCTATGGCGGCAATCTGCTGATCGCGCTGCCGGACGCTTTCGGAACGAAAGCATTCCTGCGCGACGCGCCGGAATGGGTCGCCGACTGGACCGGCTTCCGTCCCGACAGCGCGCCGCCGATCCAGGCCGGCGAAGAGATCATAAAATGGTGGGAGAAGAAGGGCCGCAATCCCAGGGACAAGCTGCTCGTCTTCTCCGATGCCATGGACGTCGGCTCGATCGAGGAGACCTATCACCACTTCTCAGGCCGCGTGCGGCTCTCATTCGGCTGGGGCACCAATCTCACCAACGACTTCGTCGGCTGCACGCCGGATGGCTCGTTCAACCTCGATCCGATCTCGCTGGTCTGCAAGGTGTCGTCGGTCGACGGCCATCCGGCCGTCAAGCTCTCCGATAATCCGGAGAAGGCGACCGGAATGCCCTCCGAGATCGAGCGGTACCTGCGCGTCTTCGGCGACGCTGGCCGCGTGCGCAAGCCGGTGCTGGTATAGATCCAGCACCGGACCAGACTCTCTCGATCCGGTAAACCGCGCACGACGAATGCGAGGCATCGGCTCGCCGAAGCAGCGCCAGTTCCGGTCTCCCGGCATTTGAAGCGATCTGCGCCCATCCACTTCACAGCGCCTTCACCCTGCAACGCAGTCCCCTGTCGCTTTCAGGTCGAGTTAAGCAACCATCACCTCTACTTTGCGTTGCAGGCGCAACGCTCCGCTGGGGTCGTTGATCGATTTGGGGAACGCAGGGTGTTTCGCAGAACAGCGTCGTCGACGAAGGGAAACAATTTCCTTCGCGTCATCAAGCTCGTCTCGCCTTTCGTGATGGTCGTCGTGCTCCAGGCGGCGATCGCGGGATTCAGTCTCGAAGTGATGTCCTCGGTCCGCGCCTATGTCGCGGGCGAAGCGCTGTGGTCGCGCTCGCAGAAGAACGCCGTCTACTTCCTCAATCTCTATCTGCATTCGGGCAAGGCCAGCCAGTTCGCACATTATCAGGCCTCGCTCGCCGTTCCCATCGGCGACGAGTTCGCGCGCTGGGCGCTCGAGAGCCGTCCAGTCGACGTCGAGGCCGCCCGCATCGGCTTCCTGCAAGGCGGCAACCATCCCGACGACGTCCCGGGATTGATCTGGCTGTTTCGCTATTTCAATGGCGTCAGCTTCCTCCAGGAAGCGATCCGCGAGTGGGCCGCCACCGACCCCATGCTGCTGGAGCTGAGCGTGTTCGGCGAGGTGATCCGGTCCGAGCTGGAGAACGGCCCTGTTCAGGACAAGGGCCGCCTGCAATTCCTGTCGTCGCGGCTCTCGGACCTCAACGCCCAATTCACGGTGCATGCCAACCGCTTCTCCACCGTCCTCGGCGAAGGCTCCCGCGCCATCAAGGTGACGCTGACCTGCATCAACATCGTCACTGCGGCGATGCTGATCGTGCTCCTGGTCTGGCACACGCGGCGACTGGTGCTGCAACGACAGGCATTCGAGGACGCCTTGCATGCCGAGAAGGAGCGCCTCGCCTTTCAGGCTTCGCACGACTGGTTGACCGGCCTTTCCAACCGCCGCGCCTTCGAGGCGCGTCTGCAAAGCGAGCTGGACAACATCGCGGCGGGTCCGCTGGCATTGATCCTGCTCGACCTCGACCAGTTCAAGAGCGTCAACGACAGCTGCGGCCATCTCGCCGGCGACCGCCTGCTCTGCCAGGTTTCGCGGCTGCTGCAACAGAACCGGCGACCGCATGATCTGGTGGCCCGGCTCGGCGGTGACGAATTTGGTCTGATCCTGCCGCAGTGCTCGCCCTCGAGCGCCGTGGACATCGCCGAACGGCTGCGCCGGTCACTCGAATCGTTCAGCTTCGCCTGGGACGATCGTTGCTTTGCAGTGACGGCGAGCGTCGGCGTCACCTGCATTGCGGATCGCGACACCACGCTCGAAGACGCGATGCGGCGCGCGGACGCCGCCTGCTATCGCGCCAAGGAAAAGGGACGCAACCGGGTCCAGGTCGACACCGAGGGAGCGGACGTCGTCCTCGTCGCCGGCCGGCGGCGCGAGGCTGTCCGCGCCTGACGCGGCTCACCGCGGGCTGGGGATCCCAAGGCCGGCCAAATGCGTGTCCAGGAACTGCTCGACCTGCTGGCGCAGCATCTGCGATGGCACGGCCACCATGCGCTCCTCCAGGCCGAGCGAGATGATGCCATGCACGGCCGAAAACAGCGTGCGCGAGAGCAGCGCGATCTTCACGTCGTCCGCATCCGGTAGCACCCGCACCAGGGGCGGATGCATCAGCGCGAAGGCATCCATCACCATCTGAAGGATGTCGTCCGGATATGGCCGGTCGTCCTCCATCCGGTGCTCGAACAGCGAGCGCAGCAGATTGGCGTGCGCGGCGAAGAAGTCGAGATAGGTTTCGGCCAGCCCGTAGAGCTGGCGAACGGGATCCTCGGTCGGAACCCCGCGCAGCTGCAGGGTCAGCGCCTGGACGGTCTCTCGGTTGACGGTCAGGATCACCCCGTCGAAGTCGCCGAACTCGTTATAGACGCTGCCGACCGAGCAGCCGGCAGCCTCCGCGACGTCCCGAACCTTCAACGATCTCAAGCCTTTAGTAGCAATAATGGTGCGGGCGATCTCCAGGATCTGGAGCCGTCGCCGATTTTTTTTCTGACCCCGCAGCGATTCTTCTTGAACATTGTTCATTTTCAAGCTACTCACGTGAACATTGTTCAACTTAACCCGGAGACCTGCAAAATGCAAACCCTCGCTGTTGATATCGCCTCGACCTTCGTCGATGACGCCGCCGCTCTCGTGACCGGCCTTGGCCGCGCCCTGCTGCGGTTCGCCATGGCCCCGATCGATCGCATCGCCAATGCCTGCGACATTGCCGGCGTGCTCGCCGAACGGCGCGCGACCTTCCGGATGTGGCAGGCCAGTCGCACCCGCGCCCGCCACGAAGGCCGCCGGTTTAGCCTGCTCCGCCGCTTCTCGCCCTTTCGCCACCTCGCCCATCTCACCTGAGGCGACGGGTTCGGAGCGGCTAGAATGCAAGGGCCAGTTGCAACAAAGGACTCACCACGTCCCGACATTCGCAGCCCAACCCGCAATCCTCGGCGATGCGGTTCACTTTTCCTCGCCGTCCGGCGCGATATCCCCGACAGGTGCGGCCCTTCCCCCCGAAGTGCGGCCGTGACCAGATATTTGCGAACCTAACGAGATCACTTGGAGACCAACAGGATCGGAGGACCGGGGGGACAGAGCAGGCGGTGACCGTCGTCACACTGCAATGTTTCGTCGCATACCCTTCTGGTCGTGACGTCTCACCAACAGCGTAACAACCGCAGGCTGCCTTTTTCAAAACAGGACTCGTCATGATCAGGGATTTGATGTCGTCACGCCGCTTTGCGCCGCTGTTCTGGGCGCAGTTCTTCTCGGCGCTCAATGACAACGTGCTCAAGAACGCACTCGTCATCATCCTGCTTTACAGTGCCGCGACCGGCCACGGCGATGCCCTGGTGACAGTGGCAGGCGCCGTCTTCATCTTCCCCTATTTCATCCTGTCCGGGCTCGGCGGCCAGCTCGCCGACAAATACGTCAAATCCGTCGTCGCAAGGCGGCTCAAATTCGCCGAGATCTTCGCCGCGGCCTTTGCCGCCGCCGGCTTCTTCCTGCACTCGGTGCCGCTGCTGTTTGCAGCGCTGGCGCTGTTCGGCATCATCGCCGCCCTGTTCGGCCCCGTGAAATATTCCATGCTGCCGGACCAGCTCGAGCTCGGCGAGCTCGCGACCGGCAACGCGCTGGTCGAAGGCGCGACCTTCATGGCCATCCTGCTCGGCACCGTCGCCGGCGGCCAGTTCGTGGCGGGCTCCGCGCATATGGGCTGGGTCGCATCGGCCGTGGTCGTGCTGGCCCTGTTGTCCTGGGCCTTCGCCTCGCGCATTCCCGCGACCACGCCGTCTGCCCCCGATCTGCCCGTCAACGCCAATCCCTGGACCTCGACGCTGAGCCTGCTGAGGACGTTGCACGCCGACCACCGGCTGTGGGACGGCACTGTGATCGTCTCCTGGTTCTGGCTGGTGGGCGCCATCGTGCTGTCGCTGCTGCCGGCCCTGATCAAGGAGGTCGTCGGCGGCACCGAGGGCGTGGTGACGCTGTGCCTTGCGATCTTCGCGATCGGCATCGCCATCGGCTCGCTGTTCGCGGCCAGTCTCAGCCACGTTCGCCCGAATCTTGCGCTGGTGCCGATCGGCGCCATCATCATGGGCTGCGCCGGCCTCGACCTCGCCTGGGCCATCGCCGTGACCACCAAGGGTCAGGACATCACCGCGGCCGGCTTCGCGACCTCGTTCGCCGGCCTGCGCATGCTCGCCGACTTCGTCGCCTTCGCGTTCGGCGGCGGCCTGTTCGTCGTTCCCTCCTTCGCGGCGGTGCAGGCCTGGTCGGCACCAAACGAGCGCGCCCGCATCATTGCCGCCGGCAATGTGCTGCAGGCCGCCTTCATGGTGGTCGGCTCGCTGTTCGTCGCGCTGCTGCAGGCTGCCGGATTGCATGTCGGCTGGATCTTCTTCGGCCTCGGCGTCGCCAGCTTCGGCGCGGTGTGGTTCGTGCTGACCAAGTGGGGCAAGGAAGGCGTGCGCGATTTCGGCGGGCTCTTGTTCCGCGCGCTGTTCCGCACCGAGGTTCGCGGGCTCGAGAACCTGCCGCCTCCCGGCACGCGCATGCTGATCGCGCCGAACCATGTCAGCCTGATCGACGGCCCGTTGCTGCACGCCGTGCTGCCGATCGACGCCAGCTTCGCGGTCGATACCGGCATCTCCAAGGCCTGGTGGGCCAAGCCCTTCCTGCGCGTAGTCAAGCACTACACCATGGACCCGACCAAGCCGCTCGCCGCACGCGACCTGATCAAGCTGGTCGCCGCCGGCGAGCCGGTGGTGATCTTCCCGGAGGGACGCATCACCGTCTCCGGCTCGCTGATGAAGGTCTATGACGGCACCGCGATGATCGCCGACAAGGCCGATGCCGTGGTCGTGCCGGTTCGCATCGAAGGCGCACAACGCTCGCATCTCAGCTACCTCAATGGCAGCCAGATCAAGCGCTCGTGGTTCCCGCGCGTGACGGTCACGATCCTGCCGCCGATCAAGCTTCCGATCGATGAGCAGCTGAAGGGCAAGGCGCGCCGCAATGCCGCGGGCGCCGCGCTCCAGGACGTGATGATCGATGCCCTGGTCAAGAACGCGATGCTCGACCACACGCTGTTCGAGGCGCTCGGCCACGCCTATCGCGACCGCGACACCGGCAAGGTGATCATCGAGGACGCGCTCGGCACCGAGCTGACCTATCGCAAGCTGATCCTCGGCGCGCAGGTGCTGAGCCGCAAGCTTGAGACCGGCACGGTGGCCGGCGAGAATGTCGGCGTGCTGCTGCCGAATTCGGCGGGCGTTGCCGTCGTCTTCATGGGCTTGCAAAGCATCGGCCGCGTCCCGGCGATGCTCAATTTCTCGGCCGGCCCGGTCAACGTCCTCGCCGCGATGAAGGCCGCGCAGGTCAAGACCGTGCTGACCTCGAAAGCCTTCATCGAGAAGGGCAAGCTCGACAAGCTGATGGCCGCGATCTCCGCGGAAGCGCGCGTGGTCTATCTCGAGGACGTCCGCGCCTCGATTGGCACGGCCGACAAGATCAAGGGCCTGCTCGCCGGCACCGCGCCGCGCGTCGCCCGTCAGGCGAACGATCCGGCCGTCGTGTTGTTCACGTCGGGTTCGGAAGGCACGCCCAAGGGCGTGGTGCTGTCCCATCGCAACATCCTCGCCAACGCGGCGCAGGCGCTGGCGCGCGTCGATGCCAACGCCAATGACAAGGTGTTCAACGTGCTGCCGGTGTTCCACTCCTTTGGGCTCACTGGCGGAATGATGATGCCGCTGCTCGCGGGCATTCCGATCTACATGTATCCCTCGCCGCTGCACTACCGCATCGTGCCCGAACTGATCTACCAGACTGGCGCGACGATCCTGTTCGGCACCGATACGTTCCTCACCGGCTATGCGCGCTCGGCGCACGCCTACGACTTCCGCACCCTGCGCCTCGTGATCGCCGGCGCCGAGGCGGTCAAGGACCGCACGCGCCAGGTGTTCATGGAGCGCTACGGCATCCGCATCCTCGAAGGCTATGGCGTCACCGAGACCGCGCCGGTGCTGGCAATGAATACGCCGATGGCCAACCGTCCCGGCACGGTCGGCCGCCTCTCGCCGCTGATGGAAAGCAGGCTCGATCCGGTCCCCGGCATCGAGGAAGGCGGACGTCTCTCGGTGCGCGGACCGAACGTGATGCTGGGTTACTTGCGGGCCGAAAATCCCGGCGTGCTCGAAAAGCTTCCCGAAGGCTGGCACGACACCGGCGACATCGTGTCGATCGACTCCGCCGGCTTCATCACCATCAAGGGCCGCGCCAAGCGCTTTGCCAAGATCGCAGGCGAGATGGTCTCGCTATCGGCGGTCGAAGCCATCGCGACGGCGCTGTGGCCGCAGGCAGCCTCGGTCGCCGTGTCGATCCCCGACCAGCGCAAGGGCGAGCGTATCGTATTGCTGACGACGGAGAAGAACGCCGAGCGCAGCGCGATGCAGGCCCAGGCCAAGACGATCGGCGCGTCCGAGCTGACCGTTCCCGCGACAATCATGGTGGTCGACAAGGTGCCGCTGCTCGGCACCGGCAAGACCGACTATGTCACTGCAACCAACATGGCCCGCGAGCAGGCCTCCGCGCCGGAGCGCGAGGTTGCGTAAGGCTCAGGATCGTCGCACCGGCGGATGCCCGGTGCGACGGTCCTTCACTTGAGCAGAAGATAGCGAACCGGGTTGTCGTCGCACTGCCCTGCACCGCACTCCAGCGCGGTCGACAGCAGATTTGCGGCGACCAGCAACACGAAGATCGCGAACGCCGCATTCGATGCCGGCCCACCCATCGGCGCGTCGGCGTCCCGGTTGCCGGTGATATCCTTCAGGAGAAAGACGAGCGCGACATAGCAGACGATTCCGACCGCCGCGATCAGCGCCCAGGTATAGAAATGCAAGCCCAACAGCGTCGAACCGTAGCCGGGATCGCCGGGCGCGAGATGCAGCGACACCTGCCGCATCGAAATGAACCCGGTGACGAGGCTCGCAACGAGGATCATCGCATAGTGCGACGGACGCTCGCCGAGACGCATGTTGAACAGAAATCCCATGCCGATCGCGATGAACCCGGCCCGTTGCAGCAGGCAGAGCGGACAGGGCAACTCGCCGAGCGCCAGCTGATAGAAGAATGCGATCGTCAGGACCGACGAGATCCCGAGCAGCCCCAGCATATTCAGGATCGCTCCGACCGATCGCTGCCCGCTCATCCCTGTCGCGCCCATCTCGCCGCCGTCAGAACGAGAATTTCAGCGGATCGGTCGCGTGGTGGAAGAACCATGCGACCGTCACGACGATGGTTGCGCTCCAGAGCGCATAGCTCAGTCCCGCGCGCGAACGCCAGACCGACGCGCAGCCTGCGAGCGCCAGCAGAAAGGGCAGAAACATGTACATGAGCGTGGGCCCCCCAAGCGATTCGCGCATCGCGCGAACCGGCTCAAGAGATACGTCAGCGCCGAACGCCCCTCAAGAGCCGGCTTCGCTGCGCCGCTCCTGCGCATAGCGCACCAACGCCACGAAGCGATAGATGCCGTGCACGAACTTGCCATAGGGCATGGTGATGAACAGCGCGAACACCGTGCCGAGATGCAGCGCCAGCAGCGGCCCCATGGCGGCGGTCTCGCGCAGGACGAGAAGCAGCATGCCGGTGAGGCCGGTCAGGAACAGCATGGCGATGAAGCCGACATCCATGCCGTAGCGGTTCTCGTCGAGCAATGCCGGATCGCGCCGCATCTTGGCCGTGAACAGGCCGATCGGACCGACAATGAGGCCGATGCCACCGAGCGTGCCGAGCACCACGGGCAGATCCCACAGAGGATACGGCGCCTCGCGGCCAAGCAGATAGTGGTACAGCGTGGCGATCGAGGTCGCGGCAAAGCACAGCAGGAAGCCGTAGAACGTCAGATGGTGATACAGCTTGCGCTTATCGGTCGGCTTGTCGTCCTCGTTGTAGCAACCGACGCCGCCGCCATGGAGATAGCGCAGCTCGCCGGCATCGCGGATCGCCTGGAAGATCGAGCCGCCGTCGGCATGCCGACCGATCGGCGTGCCGATATCACGCCAGAACGCGCGCACGCTCATGACGAGGGCCAGGATCGCGTAGAGGAAGGCGGCGCTGAACAGCGCGGCCATCGCGTTATGCGGCATCAGTCTATAGAAGGCGCCGGGACCGGTGTGGACGCCGAACAAAACGTTGCGGTCGTTGAGCGCCGCGAAGCCGAGAATGAAGGCCGCCATGCTGAGCGCGGCAATGATGCTGATGACGAGCCCATTGCGCGCGAAGGCGCCGGAGAGCGCCTGCGGCCAGGCATAGGCCGCATAGGATTCGGCGCGCGCAACCGCGAGCGTTTTCGGGACGTTGACGTTGAACTCGTGCGGCGGCGAGAACTGGCAATCGACGTAGCAGGCGCCGCAGGAATGGCAGAGATTGGCGAGGTAGTTGAGGTCGCCGTCGGAGAAAGCGCGGCGCATCTCCATCGCCGGAAACACCGCGCAAAGACCTTCGCAGTAGCGGCAGGAATTGCAGACCGTCATCAGACGGTCGGCCTCGTCCAAAATTCTGGTTCCGTGCATGGCGTTACTTCGTCAAGCCCTTCGCCTCGAGCCATTTCTGGATCAGGCCCGCGACCTCGAGGTTGTTCTTGTCCATCATCACCATGTGCGAATTGCCCTTGATGCCAGCCTGCGGGAGGTCGACGATGTCGACGCTGCCGCCAGCCGCCTTGATGGCGTCCGCAAAGGCGATGCCGTTGGCGCGGATTTTTGGCCAACGCGAATCGCGCTCGATATAGTCGCCATAGATGATGAGGGTCGGGATGTTCTTCAGCACATCCGCCTTGGCGAGATCGCCAATGCCGGCCGGCTCGATCGCAATCAGCGCCTTGACCTTGTCGGGCCGAGCTTGCGCAACCTTGAAACCGAAGGTGCCGGCCTGGCTGTGGAACAGGAGCACCGAGGGACCGACGCGGTCGATCTCGGCGATATAGGCCGCGATGGTCGCATCATCCGTCGTGGTCCAGCGCGGCACATTCTGCTTGACGAAGTTCTCGTAGCCCTCGACCGGAAACTGGTTTCCCGGCAGCACCTTCCGCTTGGCGGGGTCGGGATCGTAGGAGTTCGGCCCGTCGCCGATGCGGAAGCGCTCGAACGGATTGGCCGTGGTGAGGAAGACCGGCTCACCCTTGAAGATGTCGGGGTATTGCGCCCAACCTGCGCGCCCACGCTCCACCGCATCGGAATTGTAGACCGCCCATCCCTTGCGCAGGAAATAGTTCAGCCAGCCTTCGCGTCCATCGGGCGTGGTCTCGTAGGTGACGCCGGTCAGTCCGCCGCCGTGCCACATCATCAGCGGATAGGCGCCCTTCTCGTTGGCCGGCAGGAAATATTGCACATACATCTGCTCGACCTGGTAGGTGCCGTTAGGATCGACCTTGGCCGGCACGCCGCCAGGCGCAAACACAACCTCCCTCACCGGCTTGCCGGAGATTTCGACAAGACGCCCGCCGACATGGAACGAGCCCATATCGCGCAAGGTGATCGGCTCGGCGGCGCGGGCGTGGCCGATCGTGAGCAGCGCCGCAATCGAAGCAATGGCAAGGCGTGACATGGTTGCTCCCTTTAGCTTTTCTTTGTCCTAGTTCTTTGTCCTAGTTCTTGGCGTGGCGCGCCGCTTCCCGTCCTGCGATGCGTCCGAACACGCTGCCGATGTTCATGCCCATGCCGGCCGCATAGCCCTTGCCGAGCACGTTGCCGGCCATGATCTCGCCCGCCGCGAACATGTTGGCGGACTGCTTGCCGTCGGCCATCAACATTCGCGCCTCCTTGTTCACGCGCGTGCCGAGATAGGTGAAGGTGATGCCGGGCCGCACCGGATAGGCGAGATAAGGCGGCGTTTCGATTCTGCGCGCCCAGTGCGTCTTCGGTGGCGTGATGCCATCGGTCACACAGTCATCGAGAATGGTGTGATCGAACGTGCCGGGCCGCACCGCGGCGTTGAACTCGCTGATGGTCTTTTCCAGCGCGGCTGGATCGAGCTCGAGCTTGCCCGCGAGCTCGGCAATGGTCTGCCCGGCGATCGGCGGGAACAGCGTCGGCATGAAGCTGGTGACGACGGTCGAATCGAAGATGATGTAGGCAATCTGGTCGGGCTGCGCCGCGACCAGCCGGCCCCAGATCGCGTAGCGCTTCGGCCAGATGTCCTCGCCCTCGTCATAGAAGCGCTGCGCGTGCTTGTTGACGACGATGCCGAACACGACCGAGTCATGCCTGGTGATGATGCCGCCGTCGAATTTCGGTGCACGGGCGTCGATCGCGACCGCATGACACTGGGTGGGGTCGCCGACCTCCTGCACGCCCTTGTCGAGCAGCATCTTCAGGATCGATCCGCGGTTATAGGGCGTGCCGCGGATCAGGAAATTGTCGGCGGCCTCGCCCCAATATTGCTTGAGCCATTCGATGTTGGCCTCGAACCCGCCGGCTGCCGCGACCAGCGCCGTCGCGCGGATCTCGGTCTCGCCCTTGACCGGCCGCTTGAGGCGCGCGGCGAGGAACATGCCGTCCTCGATCACGAGGTCGGTGACCTCGGCATCGTATTCGACGTCGACGCCGAGACGCTCGGCAGTCAGATACAGCGCGTTGAGCATCGCGCGACCGCCGCCGAGAAAGAAGGAATTGGTGCGGCCGAGGCTCAGCGTGCCGCCGAGCGAGGGCTGCCAGCGCACGCCCTGCTCCACGATCCAGTTCAGGATGTCCTTGGACTCCCGGATCATGTGACGGGCGAGCTCCTCGTCGGTCTGCCCGCCGGTGACGCGCAGCAGATCCTCCCAGAACTCCTCCTCGGTGTAGGGGCCGGTCAGGATTTCGGTCGCCACGTCATGGGCGCAGCGCATGTTGCGGGTGTGGCGTGTGTTGCCGCCGCGATAGAATTTTGGCGCGCCTTCGAGCACGAGCACCGAGGCGCCGCCGCGCCGCGCCGAAATCGCCGCGCACAGTGCCGCGTTGCCGCCGCCGATCACCAGCACGTCGTATCTGCTGCTCATGCCGTCTGTCCGGTGCGACGAAGTTGGAGACATTCTGCCGCCAGCCGGCGCGGATCAACCGCGCCGACCATTGCGTACCTTTGTATACAAAGATATACAGAAGCAGCGCAAGCGACATCTCTGCATGGGCAGGATGCGCTTGGCGGCCGACGAGGATGCATGGCCAGACGCCCGGCAAAGACAGGCGGATCAATCGGACGCGGCAGCGGCGTGGCGCTCGGTGAAGCCGTGTTCCGCTCGCTGTGCGAGGCACTGCAGGCCGGCAACTATCGCGCCGGTGACCGCCTGCGCGAGGAGGAGGTCGCGCAGCGGCTCAAGGTCAGCCGCACGCCGGTGCGGGAAGCGCTGGGACGGCTCGCCGCGCGCGGCTTCGTCGAGCCCGCCGGCGGCCGCGGCTTGATCGTGCGCAACCTCGACATCTCGGAAGTGCTCGAGCTCTACGCCATGCGCGAGATCATGGAAGGCGCCGCGGCGCGCCTCGCCGCCGCGCATGCCTCGGCGCCCGAGGTCGATGCACTCAGGGATATCGAGCAGGCTTTTGTCGAGGCGTCCGCGACCGACGCCGCCGAGATGGCGAAGCTCAACCGCGCCTTCCACGAAGCGATCTGCCGCGCCGCGCGCAACCGCTATCTCGACAACGCCTCGCGGGAACTACAGGACTGGATCGCTCTGCTCGGCCCAACGACCTTCACCGTATCGGGCCGCCCCTCGACCAGCCACGGCGAGCACCAGGCCATCATCGAGGCCATCGCCGCGCGCGACGGCGACAAGGCCGAGCAGCTCGCCCGCGCGCACATCCGCGAAGCGCTGCGCTGCCGGTTGAAGCTGTTGCAGAAGCAGTAGGCGCTGTCGTCTCGCCCCCGCACGGATGCGCATCCGTGTCGCCCCGGGCGCTCGCTTTAGGCCCGTTTCCATACCTTGGTACCGGAACCATGCCTTTTGTCGTACTGCATTCGAATGATTTTCCCGCGATAGGGCGCGCTATCCTGTCACACGCGACATCAAGCGGTCTTGACATGGAGTCACTGCGTGGCGACGCGGGGTTCGAAGTTTCATGCTGAGGTGCCGTTGAAGCCTTTAGAAGGTTCTGCCGCTGGTATTGTCCACCCTTTCGTCGAGAGCGTAGCCGACGGCATCGAGTGGAAGGCAGTACCGGAACGCCCCCTGGATGATGGCGGCCCAAACACCCCCTTCAAGGCGCTGCCGCACGATTTTCCCGACACGCCAGCGATCGAACATCTGACCCGCATCGTTGAGTGCCATCCTCACAAGATCTGCGTCGACGACGGAACGCACCAACTCGCGTTTGCGCAACTTCATGCCGCAGTGGTCAAGTTAGCCAATCTACTCCCTGAGCTTGTTCCTGCTGGACAAGCGGTGGGCCTGCTGATGCCGAACTGCGTCTGGCAACCTGTTGCAATGCTTGCATGCATGGCGGCAAATCGACCTTGCCTTCCCCTCAACTGCCGCGATCCGGTCAGCCGGAACGTGGACATTTCAACCGACGCAGGCCTCACCGTCGTGATCGGCTGCCTGCCGGATGCGCCGCCGAGCTTCGCAGACCTTGCACACCTGCGCTGGATCAATATCGCGAGCTTGACGGATCAGGGACATGGCGCCGCGCCGTCGCTTTCGGTCTCGGTCGACGACCCGGCTCTCATCCTATACACCTCCGGAAGCACTGGGCGTCCGAAAGGCATCGTGAACAGCCAACGCAGTCTTCTCCAGCGCGTATTGCAGTATGTGAACGCCTCCCATCTGAGCCACGAGGATGTGTTCTTCCCGTTGAGCGGCCCCACCACGATTGCAGGCTGCAGGGAAATGCTGACGTCGCTGCTGATCGGTGCAAGGCTCTACGTTGCGGATCTTGAAGCCGCCGGGCTCCACGGGACGCTGCGCGCGATTGGATCGCAACGTGCGACGGTCATCTATTCCGTTCCCACGCTACTGCGCACCATGACCTCTGCGGGAAAGCACAACGACTTTCAGTCGGTGCGAATCCTCCGAATTGGCGGCGAGAAGATCTTGACGGCCGACATCGAGTTTTTTCGTCGGGCGATGCCGCACGCCTACGTTCAGATTGGCTACTCTTCAACGGAGACGACCGGCTCTCAGTGTTTCGTTCCAACGCAGTTTGCCGAAGGGACTGTCACGACTCCGGTCGGATATCTGCTGCCCGGAATTTCTTTTGCCGTGGTCGACGACAACGGAGCATCTGTCCCGCAGGGTGAGTGCGGTGAGCTCATGATATCCAGCCGCTTCGTAACGCTTGGGCGATGGGAAAAGGGCGCATTAATTGCGGCTCGCAGCGATCCCAAGGACCCGACGCGTCGGATACATGCGACAGGTGATCTCGTCTTTTTCGATGATCGAGAAGTCATGCACGTTGTCGGCCGCAAAGACCGGCAGATCAAGATCAATGGAAAACGTATCGAGCCGGCGGAACTCGAGGTTGCGGTCCGTCAAATTCCACACGTTGCCGACGCGGTCGTTGTCGTCACGGCTGCGAACGAATTGGTGACCTTTGTCGTCCTCGAACCCAACTCCGGCATTCCATTCCCGGGCGCCATTTGGGAAGTCATCCGTAAGACTGTTCCAGGATCGCTTCACCCGAAGCGACTGCACGAGGTCGCGGACATCCCCCGGCTTGGGAGCGGCAAGATCGACGTGGTCACCCTCCGCGCCCGCGATGCAGCTCTCGTAGAGCCTGTATCGCGTTCACTCGATGAACTGCATCATGCACGATCGGCAGTCGAGCAGGTCTGGAAACGGGTGCTTGGTACGCGGAACGCGGTGGGCTCGTGGGATGAAGCGGGAGGAGATTCCCTGCAGCTTCTCCGGCTCGTCATGGAATTGGAAGACCTGATTGGCACGCAGCTCGACCTCGGAGCATTTACCTTAGACGCCGACGTAGCCAGGATGGCTGCGGCGGCGGCCGACGCACTCAGCCAGGACGCGGATGTTGATTGTGACCACCCGACCAAGCCACCGTTGTTTCTGGTGCCAGGTTCAATCGGCTTCGGTCCAAGCTTGACCGCCTTCGGAGCGACATTGGACGATGTGGCTCAAGTCACGACCCTCCGATATCCGGCTCTGAGCACTGCCATGGCTGGACAATCAGAGGTCACAGACATGGCGGCGGCCGCCATGGACCAGATCCATCGCATCCAACCCAGTGGCGACGTGAGACTTTTGAGCTATTCGCTGGGAGGCGGAGTTGCTTTCGAGATAGCGCGCCAGCTGATAGCCGAGGGCAGGAAAGTAAGGTTTTTCGGGGTATTGGACACGAATGTGGGAAATGAACGAAGCGGCTACGTGGAGGGGCTCAGCAGGACTTTGCAGCGTATCCGGACTCACCGAGTTACCATCTACAGGATGATCTGCCGTTCCATTTCCAAGGCATTTGTGCGCGTGGGTAGAGAGCAACTGCTGATGCGCGCACTCGAATTCAAACAATGGTCGTTCGCTCCAGCCACCCACTTCATGCTTAAGCTCGAGGCGGAGGAAGTTCTGCGTATGCGCGCGTTCCGGAGGTGGGTCGGGGAAGCCCATCAGCAACTGCCGATAACCGCCACGCTATTCTCCTGCAGACGCGCCCATGTCTCTCCGCGCATGGGCTGGGATCGTCTCGTCGAGCGACTCGACGTTATTCCCGTCAATGGTGGACACCTGGACCTCGTCGTTGAACCACATCTGTCAATCAATCAGCCACTGATCGAGCGAGCTCTAATCGCAACCTACGGAAAACCAGTGACCGGCAGAAGCGTTCGTGTGAAAGCAACTACCGATGCTTGTCATGCGAATCAACTCAGTTGAATGATGACGCGGGCGAGCTGCGCCGACATGATCTGTTCTTCCAAATCAGAAGATCGTTCAAAATGAGGAATGAGCCTGCAGCGAGCGGCGGAACCGACATCAGAGAGAGAGAGAGAGAGAGAGAGAGAGAGAGAGAGGATGACCACGCAGCC